>JANLWK010000382.1:0-6348 GCA_031364505.1 Candidatus Eiseniibacteriota bacterium
GGCGACGTCGCCAAGCGGTTCGGCATCGGCGTCGGCGACGCCGTCATGGTGCGCCGGCGCACGTGATCGTGGCCGACGCGCTCCGGCGCGCCGGAAGTAGAGCTTCGCGGTCGGAGGCAACGGCATTGCGCAGTGGCGGCGCTGCGCTCACGGTGCGGCGCGCGGGCGAGCTTCAAGTATCACTCGAACTGGAACTGAATCCAGTTGTTGCAACACGCTTCCCGTATGCGGCCCAACCCGCGCTACGCGACTTTGACGAGAAGTTCCTGCGCAAGCGCCGTCGTGACATAGCCGGCGAGTATCGCCGAGACATGCCTTCGCGTCAGCACCACGAGCTCGCGGCTGTCCCATTCAAACTGCTTGAGATCCTGTACGATCGCCTGAATGGGCCGAGAGCCATCGAGAAGATCGCGAAGAACTTCTTTGCGGGAGTTCACAGGCAATGCCTGACTACGGCTGCGAGGCGCTCGCGCCGTCGGAGCGCGCCGAGCCCTTGCCCGCGTCGAGCATGTCGGCGAGCGTCATCTCGATCGCCTTGTTCTTGCCCTGGCGCACGATCGTGAGCTTGTGGACGCTGCCGATCTCGCCGCGCACGAACAGGCGGTCCAGCTTCTCGGGCGTGAACGACATGGCGGGCTCGCCGTCGATCGTGAGCACCTCGTCGTCCTGTTTGAGCCCGGCCTCATCGGCAGCCGATCCGTGCACGACGCCGCCCACGATGACGCGGAACTTCTGCTTCACGAACATCGTCCCCGTGAGCGAATGGTGGTCGCGCTGGGCGTACCGGGCACCGGGCTCCAGGTAGAGCTTGCGGCGCGCGTAGTCGAACGTGACCTTGAAGCGCTCGAGCACGCGGTTGCCGATGTTCCCGGCGTACTGGTCGCTGCCGATCATGCCGCGGCGGCTGAGCGCCATCGCCGCGACGGGCTCGATGAGTCGGAAGGGGCCGAGCGACAGGCTGTCGACGCGGCACACCCAGTTGCGGAATGAGGCGCCGATGCCGGCGCCGTACGACTGCACCTGCTTGCGGTTCTGCGTCGCCTGGAGCACCTGGCAGCGCCGCACGAGCGAGCCGTGAAGGTCGAAGCCATAGTTGCCCACGTCGACCAGGAAGTCGCCACTGCACCCGTCGCCGAGCGTGGCCTGGATGATCGGCACTCCGTTCATGAGCTGCATGTCGAGTGCCGCGCCCTTGCCGGCGTATTGGAACGTCGCGGGATCGCGGAACGTGACGACCGACTTGTCGTAGTCGAGCTCGACGACGAAGCGGCTCAGGAAGTCATAGCCGATCAGCCCCGCCATCTTGCGCCACATCACCTCTTCGTGGCCGCCGCCCATATCGACGATGCCGACCTTGAAGTCCTTGAGCGTCACACCGTCGGTCTCGCCTCCGACGCGGATGCTCGCGACACGCCCGAAGGCCGCCTCGCCGTAACCGCCCATGCCCTGCACGGAGAAGCGGCCCTCGCGCTTGATGCCGATCTGGTCGGCGTAGTCGCCGTCGAGCACCGTCGAGCTGCAGCCCGTGTCGAGCAGGAAGTCGGCCGGCGGGGCGCCGTTGATCGAGACCCGGATCCACACATGCTGGGTGCCGTAGCGGAACGGCACCGACACGGCGCCCTTGGTCTTGACGGGTGTGACGGGGGCACGCGGATCGGACGGGGCGGCGAAGCGCGAGGGATCCTGCTTCGTGCTCACCCACGCCGAATCGAGGATCAGGCGCTCGGACTCGGGATCGGCGTGGCGCTCCCAGCGGATCTCGCGGCCCTCCTCCTGGGCCGACTGCACCGTCGCGCGCTTGCGGCCCGCCAGAGTCCGGTACTCGGACACCCACGTGTCCGACTCGCGATTATCGCCGCGCGTGACGACGCGGTTCGGCAGGCCCGTCTTCGCGTTGAACCAGATGCGCTTCGACTCGCCCTGGGGCGGCTTCACGTCAATCGACACGTAGTCGGCGTTGTCACGCATGGCCGAGCTGCCGCGCGTCACGGTGCCGCCGCCCTGGTCCTCGCGCGCCCACATCTCGTTCTCGAAGTACGCGTCCGAACGCGCCGACTCGAGGTCGTGGCCGTCGAGGATCGTCACCTGCTTCGAGCTGAGATCCGTGCGCCATGCGGTGGTGCCGTCGAAGCCCTCGCGAATGCGCAGCGGCCCGAGCGACATGCGTCGCAGGTAGCGGTTCGGCGGCTCGGACCACGACTCGAACGAGCCCTTGAACTTCATCGTGTTGATCCGGCCCTTGAGGTGGAGCGACTGCTCGGCCTCGAAGGCGGCAGCACCGCCGCTGGCCTCGATGTAACGGGCGACGATCGCCTTCGCGTCGGGCGTGACGTCGGCTTCGGCGACCTGGGCGGCCGAAGCGGCAACGATCGTGGCGAGCGCGATCAGGCGAAGGGAGCGGCTGAATGGCATGCGCGGCCTCTCGTGTGGATGGCCCGGGGAACCCGGATGCCCGGTCGGGTTATCGGCCGATTCGCCGGTCCGGTTGACCGCTCCCGCCGCACACGAAAACGCCCCGGAGCCATGAGCCCCGGGGCGTTCGTCTTGCGTCGTTCGTGCGCCTAGTGCTTGAGCTCCGGCGCCGCCGGCGTGGCGAGCGACTGCGACATCAGCTTGCTCGCGCGCGGGAACAGCTCGAGCGCCGCCTGCAGCTGCTGGTCGATCTCGGTGAAGATCTTGTATCGCGCTGTCGGGCCCTGGGTCAGGTTCGCCAGCTCCATGCGCACCTGGTGCATCATGAACGGCCGGTCCGCCGTGAACACCGAGTCCGTCACCGCCACCTTCCGGTCGTCCATCGACTTCCGCAGCGAAGCCCAGTCGGCATCGGCCATCTTGAACGACGGGCCGAACGACTCGGCCGTCCACTTCGTGTCCTTGTGCTGGTGCAGGTAGCGCGTCGCGAACTCCCAGAACGCGCGTTTCTGGATCATGTCGGCCTGGGGCCGCGTCAGGTTGTCCAGGTCCTTGACGAGCACGTCCGGGTAGATGCCACCGCCGCCGTAGACCTGGCGGCCGCCGGTCGTCTTGAACTTCGGCAGCGTCGCGAGCACGGAATCGCTCGGCACGTCGACCTTGAAGGCATCCTCGGCGTATTCGCTGCGATCCGAGAACTTGGAGTAGTCGCGCTGGATCACGCGGCCGCTCGGCGTGTAGTAGTGGGCGATCGTGAGCAGCAGCTTCGAACCGTCGTAGAGCCGCAGTTGGTTCTGGACGAGCCCCTTGCCGAACGAGTTCGTGCCGGCGACGAGCCCGCGGTCCAGATCCTGCACCGCGCCCGCGACGATCTCGGACGCCGAGGCACTGCCGTGGTCGATCAGCACCACGACCGGGCCGTCGACGTACTTGTTGCGCCCCGTGCTGCGGTAATCGGCGTTGGACGACGGAATGCGCCCGCGCGTGTACACGAGCAGCTTGTCCTTGGCGACGACCTGGTCGAGCACGTCCACCGCCTGCGACAGCAGGCCGCCGGAGTTCGAGCGCAGGTCGACGAGCAGCGACTTCATGCCCTGGCCGCGCAGGTTCGACAGCGCCTTGTCCAGCTCCTCGCCCGTCGTCTGCGAGAAGCGGA
Source organism: Candidatus Eiseniibacteriota bacterium (assembly GCA_031364505.1). GTDB lineage: Bacteria > Eisenbacteria > RBG-16-71-46 > RBG-16-71-46 > RBG-16-71-46 > JANLWK01. The sequence goes on from JANLWK010000382.1 coordinate 3,569, forward strand.
CGATGCGGACGTAGGCCACGCCGGGCCGGATCATGTACGCGTACGGGATGCTCTCGATCGGGATCTTCGCGCGCTCGATCGAGAAGTGCATCGGATCGGTGACGTCGTCGCGGTTGATCGTGACCTCGACCTGGCTGCCCGTCGGGCCGCGCAGCAGCTTGAACACGTCGTCGTTCGTCAGGTCCTTGGACAAGGGCTTCCGGTCCACCTCGATGATGCGGTCGCCGGCCGAGATGCCGAGACGAAACGCCGGCGTGCCCTCCAGCGGCGAGATGACGACGATGGCGCCGTTGCGGATCTCGAATTGGATGCCGATCCCCGAGTACTCCCCGCGGAAGTCCTCGTCCATCCGCTCGGCGCGCTTCTCGGGCAGGTACACCGTGTGCGGATCGAGCGTCTTTAGCATGCCGTCGATCGCCCCGTGGATCAGCTTCTCGTTGTCGGGGACGTCGACGTAGTTGTTCTGCACGAGGTACAGGACCTGCGAGAACAGGTCGAGCTGCCCGCGGAGATCGTCGGTCGCCTGGAGGCCGCGCGCGAGGCCGAAGCCGAGGAGCAGCGCGAGCGACATCGCGACCGCGAGGGGACCGAGAGAGTTGCGACGAAACGAGCCCATGGAGTCTCCGCGGATGCCTGAATCAGGTGGCCGGCGCGCGATCGCGCAGGCGGTGAAGTCGTTCCACGGCCGCTTCGAGCGTCTCGCGCTTCCGCGCGAAATGGAACCGAAGGCGCTGCCGGCCTTTGGACGGATCGGAATAGAAACTGGAGCCCGGCACAGCCGCCACGCCCACCTCTTCGATGAGATGACGGGCAAAGCGGACGTCGTCCGCGAAGCCAAACCCCGAAATATCGGTCATCACGTAGTACGCGCCACGGGGCGGATAGGTTTTGAAGCCGGCCCGCTCCAGCTCCGGGACCAGGAAGTCCCGGCGTTGCTTATAGTCGTCGGCCAGTTGGGGATAGTACTCGCGCGGAAAGCTTACGGCTTCCGCGGCGGCCTCCTGTAGCGGGGCCGGTGCTCCCACGGTCAGAAAGTCGTGAACTTTGCGGATGGCCGAGGTCAGCGGGGGTGCGGCCAGGCAGTAGCCGATGCGCCACCCGGTCAGGCTGTAGGTCTTCGAGATCCCGCTGATCGTCACCGTCCGCTCCCGCATCCCCTCCAAACCGGCCAGGGAGACGTGTGTCGCCCCGTCGTAGGTGATGTGTTCGTAGATCTCGTCCGTCACGGCCACGACGTCCCAGCGGCGGCACAGTGCCGCGACCTGCTCCAACTCCTCCCGGGTGAAGACCTTTCCCGTCGGGTTGTTCGGAGTATTGATGATGATGGCCTTGGTTCGGTTGCCGAAAGCTCGTTCCAGCTCGGCCGGGTCGAAGCTCCAGTCCGGCTCGCGGAGCGTCACGAACCGGGGCTTCGCACCGCACAGGATCGCGTCCGGGCCGTAGTTCTCGTAGAACGGCTCGAAGACGACGACCTCGTCGTCCGGGTCGACCAGCGCCAGCAGCGTCGCCGCCATGCACTCCGTCGACCCACAGCATACGGTCAGTTCGGTCTCCGGATCGTAGGAGAGCCCGCTGAACGAGCGGGTTTTCTCGACGAGCGCCTCGCGCAGGCGTTTCGCACCCCAGGTGATGGCGTACTGGTTGACGTCCGCCTCGATCGCCCGCATCGCCGCCCGCTTCAACACTTCGGGTGCCGCGAAGTCCGGAAACCCCTGCGCGAGATTGACGCCACCATGGCGGTTGCACAGCCGGGTCATCTCGCGGATCACCGATTCGGTGAACCGCAGGCTGCGCTGGCTGACGTGCACACGGGGCATGGGACCTCAGCGACTACCGACCACATTCCAAAGGAATGTACACACCAGGCCAACAGCGGCGCCTACCGCACCGGCTCGCCAAAACACATCGCGTAAATAAGTAACCCCCCCATCATCAAGGACACGCACCCTGTCACACGCAGATTCCAAACGTACAAAGGGGAATCGATGTACTTGCTCACTGGCTTGGTTATCGCCTTCGGGCCCAAGGGCGGGATGCCTTGAATTAAGCGCTGCACACGTCGTGGCCAAACAAGCAACACCACTCCAAACACCCAGAAGAAGATGCCATAACACCATACGCGCCACGGTTCCATCATTTGCCCATCCATCCCGGGACCTTCACAGGTATCCGATGAGTGTACAAGAGCGCGGCCCGCCGGCGCTCGTGCGGGCCAGTGGCAGTTGAGGGGCTCCGCGGCACCCGCGCACCTCGACTGTCCCCGGGGACAGTTTCGTTTCATGCGCGCAAACGAAACTGTCCTCAAGGACAGTTCAGGTGTCCGCGCGGACACCTCGGTGCGCGTGCGCCCGTGCATGCACATCGCGGTTCCGGGGGCTCGCGACGAGTGGGTCGCTCTCGGCGGGGACCCGCGAGGAGTCGAGTCCCCGGAACCGCCTTGCGCTCAACATGGCACCGTCTGTTGACACGACGCCCCGGGTCGCGGAGTTTCGGCGTATGGACGCCCAGCACGGAATCGCGCGACGCATGGTGATCGGGCTGCCGCGCGAGGGACTCTCGCCGGCATGGGAGAAGGACTTCGCCGCCTATCCACCGGCCGGCGTCATCATCTTCGGCCGCGACTTCGCCGATCTCGACGCCCTGCGCCGGCTGACGACGCGACTGCGCGAGCTGGCGCGCCCGCGGCGGCTGTTCATCGCCACCGACGAGGAAGGCGGCTTCGTCTCGCAGCTCGGCCCCCATCTCGTCGTCCCGCCGGACGCGATCCTGCTCGGGCGCGG
>JANLWK010000080.1:0-3361 GCA_031364505.1 Candidatus Eiseniibacteriota bacterium
AGACTCTGATAGTCGTCCATCGGAACTCCTCGTCGTGTGGCTTTGGCGGCTCACGAAGGGGAGTTCCGTCTTTTGCTCCCGGAACTGTCAAACTTCGGCTGCCTCCCCGGCAAAGCCGGGGGGTCTCCTACAGGATGCTAGTGGACCAGGATGAGCGTGCGCACGCCGGTGTGTCCGGCGCTGACGAGCCGCGCGTAGTAGACACCCGCGCGCACCGGCAGGCCGGCGTCGTCGCGCGCGTTCCACATCGTCGAGTGATCACCGGCATCGAGGTCGCCGTTGACGAGCGTTCGCACGGCGCGCCCCGCCAGGTCGTAGACGCGGAGCGTGGCGTGGCCGCGGGCCGCGAGCGCGAAGCGGACGGTCGAGAAGCTGACGAACGGGTTCGGCGCCGGCTCGCCGAGCCGGAACTGCGCGCCGGGCGGGTCGCCGACCGCGAGCGGCGGGCCGCAGGCGAGCGTGCCGACGGCCTGCCACTTCCCGGTGAAGCCGGGTGTGTAGGAGTCGAGGATCAGGTAGTACGTCAGCGACAGCGGGAACGTGTAGTTGAGCGTTTCGATGCCGCCGTCCACCGTGGCGTCCTTGCCGATCAAGCAGGTCGCGGCCAGGTTCGAGCAATCGGTCGCGAGGTAGATGACGGCGTCGGGGGCCTCGAGCGGATTGGGCTGGATGTTGTAGGGGAAGCCGTACTGGATCGACAGCTGGTCGCCCTTGTGCGCGTCGATGCGATAGACGACGTCCGGTCCGGCCGAGGTGGCTCCGGTGCAGCCGGCCTCCAGCAGGCTGTAGTCGTTGTTCGCGAGTGCCGTCGTGCCGGACAGCGAGATCGGCTGGCCGCAGACGAGCGGAAAGGCGCCCTCGCACAGGTCGTTGATCGGCGGCTGGTTGATGCAGATCAGCGTCGTGATCATGCTCCACGAGCCCGACGTGTTGGCGCCGTTCGAGTCGAGCACGAGGAAGTAGGTGCCCGAGAACTGGAAGCGGTAGTTGAGCGTCTCGGCGCCGCCCGCGCCGGTGGCGTCGGAGCCGGCGAGGCAGCTCGACGTCGTCGAGCAATCGCTGAGCAGGTAGAGCACGCCGTCGGCGGACGACGTGTACGACACCGCCAGGCTGTCACCCGCGGTCATGGTCAGCTTGTAGGTGACGTCCTTGCCGTCGGCGAGCGAGTTCGTGCACGAGGTGCCGGGGCTCGCGAACGAGTAGTCGTTCAGCGCCGTGGCCGTGTTGCCGCTCCACGCGGACTGGCCGCAGTTGATCGACGTCGCTGTGGCGCAGATGTCGCCCGCGGGCGTCGTCAGGCCGCAGGACCAGAACCGCCCGGCGAGCGACCAGGTGCCGTAGGTGTCGGGCCCCCAGCTGTCGAGGATCAGGTAGTACGTGCCCGCGCGCTTGAAGCCGTAGTTCAGCTGCTCGTCGACGCCGAGTTGGTTCTCGTCGGCGCCCGCGACGCACGAGTCCTGGACGGAGGCGCAGTCGCTCACCAGGTAGATGGACGGATCGAACACCTGGCTCGAATACGTGAGGATCAGGCTGTCGCCGGGCTGGACGACGAGTTTGTAGACGACGTCACGGCCGTCGGCCGTGTGCTTGGTGCACGCGTTCGCGGTGTCGCCGGAGAACGTGTAGTCGTTCGTGGCGAGGAACGTATCGCCCGACAGGTCGATGTTGCCGCAGGGAATCGTGAGGGCGCCCGCGCACTGGTCGTTCGGCGGCGCGGTCAGTGCCGACCGCGCGATTCCCAACGACGCGACGTGCGACGCGAAGTTCGACGCGTTGGCCGGGGCATTCCACCCGCGCGCGACCCGCGTTCCGGGGGTTTCGACCCGCGTCGAGGCGCGATCGCGTGCCGAGGGCGCCGCGCCCGTGACCACCGGGAGGCATGCGAGCAGCACGAGTCCGACGCAGGCCGTGGAAGTTCTGTGCCGCATGAAGGAAATCTCCCGATCGATCGAAGGAGTCTAGGGCCCATCCGACCCACGCACACCTCGTGGGCCATGACGGAGCCGCGTGGAATGCGTGAGATCGCCTCTGGAGACGCCGTGTGGCGCCTGCAAATCCGAGTCGACTACGTCCCGGCGGCGGGATCCCTAGCGGGCCAGCCAGTCCGGGCGGTACGCGGGGAGCGGAACCGTTTACTCGGATCTGAACGTCCTCAAGACTAGCATTCGCAAGGCCCCGGCGCCATGCCTGAACACCCGAAAGCCGCTCCCGCTAGAAGAATCCGCAAGGGGCGGGCCAATACGGCGATGGAGGCTTCCCCGGGGGATATCCCCTCAGTCCCCCGAGTCCCGGGAGTTCGCGGCCACCCGGCAGGCGTTGGCAAGGGCCTCCAGGTCGTCGTACCGGTCCTTCCACGTGGTGTACATCACGGCCTCGACCCGCGGAACACCCCGCGCGGCCGCCAGCCAGGCTTTGATCCCGTTGGTGATGCGATCCGGCGGCGCGTCGTAATAGCCGGCGATCACCTGGCCGTGGCCGCGGCGTGCGAAGAACTGGAGCGACGCGCGGGCGTGGTCGCCGTTCCAGTTGACCACCGACACACGGTCCGGCAGTCCCTCCCACGCGCCGGCGAGATCGCCGCGCACGAGGAAGAACCCGTCGACCGCGTTGTGATGAGGGTCGAACATGTCGTTCCACACGTAGAGCGTGTCGTCCGGCAGGTACGCGGCGCAGCGCTTCACCGCCTCGGCGAGGATCCGGGCCGGGGTCCTGCCCGTCCGCACGCACGCCGAATCGCGGCCGAGCGCGCGGATCTCGTCGAACATCATGAGGTAGCGGCCGGGCCCCCACAGCTCGCGCATGCGGCGCGCCTCGTCCCGCAGCAACTCGAACGTCCCGGGTTCGGACAGGCAGCAGGTCACCTGCTTCTCGTAGACGATGGCGGCCTGGTGCCACGAGGCGCGGAGCCGCGTGCCGTCCGGAAGCGACGTGCGGACGTGGATCTGGGGCGATTCGTGCCACTCCTCGAACGAGCCGGCGCCGTGCGCGCGACCCATCAGCGTGTCGGCGACCGGCGCGAAGTCGCGCCCCTCGACGAGTGCCCGGCCGCTCGCCTCGTCGCGCAGCGCGAACGGCGCACCGGGCCGCCGCACGAGATTGACGGGGCCGGTCTCCTGGATCGTCCAGTCGCGCCATTCGAGCCGGCCGTGCGTGCTCTTCCACACGCCGAGGTAGACCCGCACCTTAGAGTGCTCCAGCGAATTGAACACCAAGGAGTGCTCGGTCCAGTCCTGCGCCGCCTGGACCCCGAGCGACTTCATGAAGTGGATGACGCGCCTGCCGCCGAGCACCTGGATGAGCGGCTCGCCCTCGAACGCCCGCGTCCGTATCCACACGGAAACGCGATAGCTCCGGTGCGGGC
>JANLWK010000085.1:0-48602 GCA_031364505.1 Candidatus Eiseniibacteriota bacterium
GAGTCAGTCGGCATCGAAGCTCATCTCGGAACGAATCGCCGAGCTCGGGGACTGGCGCGGGAAGACCCTCAGCAGGATGCGCAAGCTCATCAAGGCGGCGGACCCGGACGTCGTCGAGGAGTGGAAGTGGGTCAAGCCCAGCAACCCCGGCACGCCGGTCTGGTCGCACGACGGCATCATCTGCACGGGTGAGTCCTACATGGACAAGGTGAAGCTCACCTTCGCCAAGGGCGCGTCCCTGAAGGATTCGGGCCGTCTATTCAACTCGAGTCTCGACGGAAACGTGCGCCGCGCGATCGACATCCACGAGGGGGAAACGGTGGACGAGTCTGCTTTCAAGGCGCTCGTTCTCCAGGCGGTCGCGCTCAACACGGCCGGCAAGTCGACGCGTACGAAGAAAGCGAAGTCGGCGGCGGCGAGCTGAGCCCGTCGCGCAATGTCCCAGTGAAACGTGCCTCGACGAAACCCAGGCGAGCGGCCCGCAAGCCGGCCCTCCTCGCCGGCGGCAACCCGCAGATCGCGAAGGCCGACGGCGACGCCCCGGTTCGCGCGTACATCGCGGCCATGCCGGGCTGGAAGCGCGACGTGGGGCGCCGCCTCGATGCGCTGATCGCGCGCACCGTCCCCCGCGTCCGCAGGGCGGTCAAGTGGAACTCACCCTTCTACGGAGTCGAGGGCCAGGGCTGGTTCCTCAGTTTTCATTGCTTCACGCGATACGTGAAGGTCACGTTCTTCCGTGGCACGTCGCTGCGTCCTGCACCGCCCGGCGCGTCCAAGCACGAGGACGTGCGCTACCTCGACATCCACGAGGACGACACGATCGACGAGAAGCGGCTGGCGAACTGGATCGGGCAGGCCGCCGCGATCCCGGGCTGGAACGGCTCATCCGGGCGATAGCGGACTCCGGCTCCAAGAAACGGGCGCTCGCGCGAAAGGGCGGCGCGTCGCCGTCGAGCTTCCCGCGGTCGCTGCTACGGCGTCTGTGGGGGGCCGCGGCGCAGGGTGTCGTCACCAGGCGTCGAACTCTCCACGATGAGACGCGCCCCGTGCTGGCGCGTGACGTAGGTCCACGCCCACTGGACGAGCACGAGCAGGCGATCGCTGAACAGCGTCAGATACGTGATGTGAATGGTCGCCCACACGACCCACGCGACGAAGCCGCTGAGACGCAGCCGTCCAGCGTCCATGAGCGCATAGCCGCGGCCGATGACCGCGAGGTTGCCGGGGTCGCGGTAGCGAAACGGCGGCGACGCCCGACGGTGGCGGGCACGCCGTTCGATCACCTGTGCGACATACCGGCCCTGTTGGATGGCGACCTGCGCCACGCCGGGTAACGGCCGGCCGGCCTGATCGAGCGTCATCAGATCGCCGATCACGAACACCTCCGGATGGCCGGGCACGGTGAGATCCGGCGCCACGCGCACGCGGCCGGCGCGGTCGACCGGCGCGCCCAGCCGCGCCGCGAGCGGGGACGGACGGACGCCGGCGGTCCAGATGACGGTGCGCGAGCGGATCCACTCGTCGCCGACGCGCACGCCGTGCTCGTTCACGTCCTGTGCCGGCGCGCTCGTCCGCACCTCGACGCCGAGTTGCTCGAGCCGGCGCTGCGCCCGCCGGGCGAGTCGCTCGTCGAATCCCGCGAGGATGCGCGGCCCCGCGTCGAGCAGCAGCACACGGGCCCGCCGTGGGTCGATGTGACGAAACTCGCGATGCAGCGTGAAGTGGCGAAGCTCGGCGATCGCCCCCGCCATCTCGACGCCGGTCGGACCGGCGCCGACCAGCACGAACGTCAGCCAACCCTCATCGTCGATCGTCGCGGGCTCGCGCTCGGCCGCCTCGAATGCCCCGAGGATGCGCGCACGCACGGCGGTGGCCTCGCCGAGAGTCTTCATGCCCGGAGCCCAGCGCCGGAACTCGTCGTGGCCGAAGTAGCTCGCCTCGGATCCGGTCGCAATCACGAGCTGGTCGTACGGTTCGAACCGAGACCCGGCGGCGAGGACGACGCGTCGCGCCGCGAGGTCGACGTCGACGACCTCGGACATCATCACCGACGTGTTTGCCTGCCGCGACAACACCTCGCGGATCGGCGCCGCGATCTCGCCCGGCGAAAGGATCGCCGCGGCGACCTGGTAGAGCAGCGGCTGAAACACGTGATGGTTCGTGCGATCGAGCACGAGCACGTCGGCCGGCGCGTGTCGCAACCCCTGCGCGGCGGAGAGTCCGCCGAATCCAGCTCCGACGATCACGACACGCGGACGCTCGCTGACACTTATCCCCATGCCGGCATTCTAGCCGGTCACGACGGTCGTCGGGGTCATCGAACGCGTGTAGACTCTCGCGAATGAACGTGGATCACGGTCGATGACACCCGGCGTCCTGATGATCGTCGCGTCGATCCGCCGCTGGCATTGAATGCGGGGAACCCGTCGCTTCAATGGTGGGCTGACGCGCGACGCCCATGCCGGCAGCTACCTCCAGATCCTGCTGATCTGGGCGGTGTCGACGGTGCTGCTGACGCGCGTGTCCCTGGCGCTCACCGGGTACCCGCGGTTGGGGCTGGGCGAGCTGCACGTCGCGCACGTGCTGTGGGGAGGGCTGCTCATGGTGGCGGCCCTGGCCATCCTGCTGGCGACGCTGGGGGACACGTCGCGGCGTGTCGCCGCCGCGGTGGGCGGCGTCGGCTTCGGCCTGTTCATCGACGAATTGGGCAAGTTCATCTCGCGTGACGTCGACTACTTCTTTCAGCCCGCGGTCGCGCTGATCTACGTCGTGTTCGTCGCGTTGTTCCTGCTGTTCCGAGCGGTGGAGCGTCGCTCGCTGTCGTCCGAGTCCCTGCTGGCCAACGCGGCCAGCGAGATGACCGAGGTCGTCCTCGACGGCGCCAGCGAGGCCGAGGTCGCGCGCGCGCTGGATCTCCTGGATCGGAGCGGCGCCACCGGCCCCCTGGCCGACGGGCTGCGTGCCGCGATTGCCGGCGCCGCGGCGGCACCGGTTCGCCCGCCGTCCCTCGTGGCACGGGCAAACATGGCGATGGGCCGGCGGTACCGCCGGCTGGTCGAGTGGCGCGGGTTCCAGCGCGTGGTCGTCACGCTCCTCGTGACCCAGGCGGTCGGCGGCGTGGCGGTGGTGGTCGCGAGCGTGATGACGACGGGGTGGAGGGAGCCGATGCCGATCTATGGTGGCGGCCGCGGGGCACTCCTCGGCGTCACGTCGTCGGTGGTGTCGCTCGTGTTCGTGATCGTCGGAACGCTGCGCTTGCCGCGCTCGCGCCTCGCCGCCTACCGCTGGTACGAGCGGTCGCTGCTGATCGCGGTCTTCGTCACCCAGGTCTCGTTGTTCTGGCAATCACAGCTCGCGGCGACCTGGATCCTCGCGTGGAACCTGCTCCTGCTCGGCGGCCTCGCGACGATGATCCGGCAGGAAATGCCGCGAACCGCGATTCAATGATGCGAGACCATTCGAAACGATCCGAGCCTGTTCCAGCCGCGCGCCGAGTTCGACGCCACCGCGAACTTCACGCTGCGCGCCAAAACCGACTACGTCCGCGGCACGCAGGATCCGAGCGACGTGCCCCTGCCGCTGATGGCGCCGCTGCGTGAAGCCGGCGGCATCGAATGGCACAGCGTGAGCCAGGCGCTCGGCCGCCGTCACGTGGGCTTCGAAGTCGAGCACTTCGACGAGCAGACCCGCCTGAACCCGCTCGACACGCCGACCGGCGCCTATTCGCTCGTGAACCTCGACGCCGGCATCGAACCCGTTCTCTTCGGCCACCGCATCGGCATCGACGTCACGGCGCTCAATGTCGGGGACACCCAGTACAAGAGCTTCCTCAGCCGCTACAAGAGCTTCGCTTTCGATCCCGGCCGCAACGTCATCCTGCAACTGACGACGATAATGTAGGCTCGACCGCGCCCGAGGAGCTCCGGAGCCACATCGTTCCCGATCCCGGGAAAGTGAACCGCCACTAAGGAGGGTGCTTCGATGCCGCTCTATCTATCGAGGTTCAGCTACACGCCCGAGACCTGGGCCAAGATGATCGCCAAGCCCGAGGATCGTCGTAAGGCCGCGCAGTCCTACATCGAGTCGGTCGGCGGGAAGCTGCACGGGTTCTGGTACGCCTTCGGCGCACACGACGGATACAACCTCTGGGAAGCCCCGGACAACGTGTCCATGGCCGCGGTCGCGCTGGCGATCGGCGGGGGCGGCGCGCTTCGCTCGTTCGAAACGACGGTGCTCATGACCGTCGAAGAAACGATGGATGCCCTGCGCAAGGCCGGCCAGGTCAAGTACCGGGCCCCGGGAGCGTAGCGTTCGCGAGTCGCCCGACGAAGGGGCCGGGGCGACAGGGGCCGGGGCGACGGGTTTCAGAACCAGTTGATGTGATACATGAACTGGATCCGGATCCCGTTCGCGTAAGACGTGAGGTCGATACCATGGACCGGCTGTGCTACATCCGCGGTCCGGCGGGAATCATCATCGAGCGGGCGGAGCGGATCGGCTGATGGCAGACCCCACGGGCGCGATCTACGACACGATCGGACGGGACTACGCGCGCGGGCGGCGCTCCGATCCGCGCATCGCCGCGCGCCTGACGACCGCGTTAGGCGATGCGCAATCGGTGCTCAACGTCGGCGCCGGGGCGGGATCGTACGAGGCGCAGGACAGGAGCGTCATCGCGGCCGAGCCGTCGACGGTCATGATCGCCCAGCGCCCGGCGGACGCCGCGCTCGCCGTCCAGGCCCGCGCCGAGACGCTGCCGTTCCGGGACCAGTCGTTCGACGCCACGATGGCCATCCTCACGCTCCATCACTGGGCCGACCGCGCCGGCGGACTCGCCGAGTGCGCGCGCGTGGCGCGCCGACGCGTCGTCCTGCTGACCTGGGACCCCGATGCCGACGCGTTTTGGCTCGTGCAAGACTACTTTCCGGAATTCGGCGAGGTCGACCGCCAGGTGTTCCCGGCCATGGACGCGTACACCGAGGCATTCGGGTCGGGCGTGCGTGTCGAGGTCGCGCCGGTGCCGGTCCCGCGCGACTGCATCGACGGCTTCCTGGGCGCCTACTGGGCCCGCCCCGCGGCATACCTCGATGAGGCGGTGCGATCGAGCATCTCGTCGTTCGCGCGTTCGGACACCGAGGCCGGGCTCGCGCGCCTGCGCGAGGACCTGGCGACGGGCGCGTGGTACGCCCGGCACGGTCACGTGCTCGCGGCGGACCAGCTGGACCTGGGCTATCGGCTGGTCGTGGCCAACGTCCCGGACCGCGCGGATTCACGGCTGGGAGCCGACCGAGCGGCTCGGCCCTTGGACATTGTATAGTCTGCACCTTGAGCTCAGGTTCAATGTTGGGCAGGCTCCCGAATGAGCGACACGTCGGGAAGGAGTCACATCATTGATGAAAGGGCCCTAGGTGGAACCCAAGGTCACATCGCCGTCGCTCGACTCACTCCGAGCTCGAATCGATGAACTGAACACACGACTGCTCGCATTGCTCCAGGAGCGTGCCGCCGTGGTGCTCGAGATCGCCGCCACAAAGCGGGCGCAGGGTCTCGAGGGTTACGATCCGCAACGGGAGTCCGACATGCTCCAGTCGCTGGCCCACGGCGCGACCGGACCATTCGGCGAGGCGGAAATCAGGAGTGTGTTCCAGTCGATTTTCCGCGCCTCACGCGACCTCCAGGATCACGAGCGTCGCCGCGGACTGCGAGTCCTTGCTCCGGATCTCGTGCGCAAGGAAGGCGTGCGCGTGGGCGACGTGTCGATCGGCGGGGGTGTCCCGGTGTTGTTCGCCGGCCCCTGCTCGGTCGAGTCGCCGGAACAAATGGAAACGATCGCGGCGTTCATCGCCCGACTACCGGTCCAGAAGATCCTGCGCGCCGGCGCCTTCAAGCCCCGCACCAACCCGCACACGTTCCAGGGTCTGCGCGAGGAAGGACTGCGGATACTTCGTGACGTCGCCGATCGACACCGGCTGGCGGTCGTGACCGAAGTACTCGATACCGGGACGCTCGACACGGTCGCGGAAGCGGCGGACATGCTCCAGATCGGCGCCCGCAACATGTACAACACGGAGCTGCTCAAGGCCGTCGGCCGGCTGCGCAAGCCCGTGTTGCTCAAGCGCGGATTCATGGCGACACTCGACGAGCTGCTGCTGGCCGCGGAGTACATCGTGTCGCAGGGGAACACATCGGTCGTGTTGTGCGAACGGGGCATTCGCACGTTCGAGGGCCAGACGCGGTTCACGCTCGACATCTCGGCGATCCCGCTCCTGCAACAGGAGACGACGTTGCCGGTGATCGTCGACGTGAGCCACGCCCTTGGACGGCGCGACATCCTCCTGCCGTGCGCGCGCGCCGCCATGGCGGCGGGTGCCGACGGGCTGATGATCGAGGCACACGATCGCCCCAGCGAGGCGCTGTCGGACGGATTTCAGCAAGTGCGTCTCGAGGAGCTGGCAACGATCGTCGAGGCATTGGGATGGACAGGCCGATCGAGCACATCGGACTCGAACGCGACGCAGGGTGTTGCGACCGAGCCCACGGCCGGAACAGGAGCCTTGCATGGCTGACAAGAATGGACCCGGAACGGCCGAGGAGATCACATCATCGCCGACGCCGCAGCAGCGCGATCAATTGTTCTCGGAGGTGCGACAGCGCATCGACGACTTCGACTTCGGCCCCAAGACGTCCATGGTGTTCGACGACATGCTCGACCGCTCGGTCCCGTTCTACCACGAGATTCAGCGCATGGTCGCCGAAGTCGCGGTCGATTTCGCCGCCGACGGGACCAACGTCTACGACCTCGGCTGCTCGACGGCCACGACGATCATGCAGATCGGGCAGGGCCTGCCCGCCGACAAGACCGTCCGGTTCGTGGGCATCGATTCGTCCAAGGAGATGCTGGAGGTCGCCGACCACAAGCTCAACGAAGCCGGGTTCGCCGCTCCCTACACGCTGGAGCTCGGCGACCTGAACGGCCCGATCGTCATCCAGAACGCGTCGGTCGTGCTGCTCGTACTGACGCTCCAGTTCGTTCGACCCCTGTATCGCGAGCACCTGATCCAGAGCATCTACGACGGTCTCGAGCCGAACGGCTGCCTGATCCTGGTCGAAAAGGTGCTCGGCGAGCACTCCACCTTCAACCGCCTGTTCATCAATCACTACTACGAGCTCAAGCGGCGCAACGGATATAGCCAGCTCGAGATCGCGCAGAAGCGCGAGGCGCTCGAGAACGTGCTGATCCCGTACCGGCTCGAGGAGAACAAGGAACTGCTGCGAGGATGCGGTTTTCGCAACATCGACGTGTTCTTCAAGTGGTACAACTTCTGCGCCATGGTGGCGATGAAGTGAACGTCGATCCCGTGCGCACGGAAGGCCTGCCGGCGGCGGGGGTGCCGGATCGACACGCGGCCGCGCCGAACGTGGCGGTTCGCGTCGGCAACGTCTTGTTCCACTACCGAAACGGCTTGTTCCCGATCACGTTTCTGGTGCTGGCGCTCGCATCGCGCCCGCTGCTGTTCGGCGGCAGCCTGCGATCGGATGCCGTGCTCGACGCGGTCGGGCTGGCCGTCGCGCTGTGCGGTCAGGTGCTGCGGGCCATCGTGATCGGGCTCGCGTACATCGTCCGAGGCGGCAAGAATCGCCGCATCTACGCCGAGGATCTCGTGACCGACGGCTGCTTCGCGCACTCACGGAATCCGCTGTATCTGGGGAACATGCTCGTCTATCTCGGGCTGTTCGTGATCCTCAATTCGGTGGTCGGCTACGCGGTGGGTGTCCCGTTCTTCCTGATCGCCTACCTCTGCATCACCGCGGCCGAGGAGGACTACCTGCGCCGCCAATTCGGAGCCGCCTACGAGGCATACTTCCAGCAGGTGCCTCGCTTCATTCCCAGGCTGCGCGGCATCCGCGAGACGATGCGTGGCATGCGTTTCAACTGGCCGCGGCTGATCCGCAAGGAATACGGCGCCGCGTTCTCGTGGATGACGACCGCACTCGCGATCATCTACTGGGAGTGGTACCGCGAGCGCGGTGCGGCCGGCTCCACGACCGTACTCGTGACCGTGCTGGCGGTGTGGACCGTGCTGCTGGTCGCGTACCTCGCCGCCCGCCATCTCAAGAAGACCAGGCGCCTGCACTCGGACTGAAGGCGGGGTGGACGTTACTCTGCGAGAAAGCGGTACGCGGTGCTTGGAATCACGCGTCCTGGAGCCGGGCGCCGTGATGCCGAAATGCCACCCGGCCAGCCGCCACGCATTTCACCGCATCGATCACGTCCTGTGGATCGCCGCCCTTCCGGACCCACCCCCAAGCCCCAACGTCCATGGCCTCCTCAATGAGCGTCAAATCATCAAAATCGCTGTAGATGATGGTTCGCACATTGGGGAACTTGGAGGCGAGCTGGCGAGTCGCGTCGATCCAATCCTTGCCCGGCATTCTTGGGCCGAGGAGAAGAACGTCTGGGAGGAGCGCTCGAACCTTGTCGGAGAGATCGAAGGAGCCGGCCTGGGATCCGACGTAGTCGATGCTCGCCTCGGCGGACATGACGTAGCTCAAAAGTTCGCCGACGTCAGGACTGTCGTCCACGACCAAGACGCGAATCGCCCTGTTCATGAACTCACTATGCGCCTTTCGACCGGCGCGATCAATGACTTTTAGATGCGCGCAAGGTGCTGGCGCATCGGCAGTTAGTAACGCTGCTCGCTGTTCTCTGAATGAGCCAGTTCGGCCACGACGGAGACGAGGTTCGAGGGCTCGACGGGCTTGGTCAGGTGCCTTGCGAAACCCGCCTCCAGGGCCATGTCTCGCTCTTTCTGACCGCCCAAGCCGGTAAGGGCGACGGCCGGGATCCTGCCGCCCCGGCCCGGGGGAAGCGAGCGAATGCTTCTCAGGAGCTCGAAGCCGTCCTTTCCCGGCATGGCGAGATCGCTTACCAGCACGTCAGGTCTCTGCTCCCGTAGAGCCATGAGAGCCTCGGTCGCCGATGAGACCGCGATGACCTCGGCTCCCGCATCTTCGAGAACGCGACGGACCGGCTCCCTCGAGTCCGGCTCGTCATCGACCACCAGCACCATGATGCCCGCGAGCGTGTCGGACGCCCCGGCCTCGCTTCCCTCGGCCAGGACCGGGCGCGACTCCTCGTCGACGCCTCGAAGCGGCATCGTCGCGGTGAAGGTCGTTCCTTTGCCCCTTCCCTCGCTGCTCGCTTCGATGCTCCCACCGTGAAGCCCCATGATCTGCTTCGCCACCGAAAGCCCGAGACCCAGGCCGCCGTGGCTCCGGCTCGCGCTGGAGTCCGCCTGGCGAAACGCTTCGAAGATGAAGGGCATCGCTTCGCCGCTGATGCCTTCGCCGCTATCCGCGACGGACACGATCCCGCTCGAGCCGGATCTTCGAAGGCCGACTCTGACGAGCCCTCCTCGAGGCGTGAATTTCATGGCGTTGGTGAGCAGATTCCCCAGCACCTGTTGCAGGCGCCCAGAGTCGGCGAGAACCCAGGTCGGACCAGGCTCGATGTCTCGCTCGAGACGAATTCCGTTCTCCTGGGCCACCGGCTCGATCGACGCCGCGGCCGCCTCGACGGAGTCGACCAGATCGATTCGCTTGAGCTGAAGCCTTGCCTTGCCGGTTCCGATCCGGTGGGCGTCCAACAGTTCGTCGATGAGCTGGCTCTGGAGCTTGCTGTTTCGTTCAATGACATCGACCGCTCGTCTCACGTCCTCCGCGCTCGCACCCGGGCGCTTCATGATCTGCGCCCAGGAGAGAATTGCGTTGAGGGGCGAGCGAAGCTCATGGGAGAGCACCGCGAGGAACCTGTCCCTTGCCGCGTCGATCGTCGCCAACTCCTCGACCCGCTTGGCCAGTTCCGCTTCGAGCCGCTTCCGCTCGTCATCGGACTTCTTCCTGGACGTGACGTCGCGAAACACGACCACCAAACCCATGAGAACGCCGGCTTCCGACTGGAGTGCGGCGGCACTGTAAACGACATCGAAGAACGTGCCGTCCTTCCGAATGAATGTATCCGGGCATTCCAGAACAGACGCGCCGGTCTTCAGCACCTGGAAGTCCGCGCAATGTTCCGCGGGGAAGGGCGTGCCATCGGGGTAGTGATGGTGAGTGACGTCATGCATTCTTCGCCCACGAAGCTCCGTGAGGCTCCAGCCAAAGAGTTCCTCGGCAGCGGGGTTCATCGAGGTCACGAGGCCCTCTCCATCGACCGTGTAGAGGCCCTCGCTCATGTTGGCCATGGTGGCCTCGTCGAACGCGGCGGCGATGCGTAGCTTCTGCTCGGCTTCCTTTCTCTCGGTGATGTCGGTGTTCATGCCGACCCACTCGCTCACGGAGCCGTCGCTGTCGAGAACGGGAAGCGCCCGCACCGTTGTCCAGCGCCACTGCCCGTCGGCGCGCTTGAGGCGATATTCGGTCTCCACCGGAGCGCGCTCGGCCACGGATTGCCTCCAAAGTTCCCGAGCCGACTCGCGGTCCTCGGGGTGGATCGCGTCTTGCCACCCGAAGCCCCTCCACTGCTCGAAGGTCTGCCCCGTAAAGTCTCTCCATGAAGGAGAATCTTCGCTCGCGGCCCCATCGGCGCCTGTGGTCCAGACGATCTGAGACGATGCTTCGATCAGCGCCTTGTATCGGGCCTGGCTCGCCCTCATCGCCGCCTGAAATTGGAGCATCTCGGTTACGTCCTGGATGCCGAGCAGGATCCGTTCTTGGGTCTCTTTGGAAGTGCCGAGCGGGCGAGCGCTGAGCAACATGGTGCGCCGCCCGATGGACGGGAAGTCGTGCGTGACCTCGAAGTTGTCGAACACGCTATCCCGATCCCGCACGGCCTCGAGGAGCCCTCGAAGCTCAGGAATGTTCCATTGCCCATTTCCGAGCTCGAAGAGGGGCGTGCCCTTCAATTCGGGCGACGGAATACGGAACCTCGCATGGAACGCTTCGTTGGCATTCTCGACTCGAAGCTCCTCCGTCAACACTAGAATGGGGTCCCTGGACGCGCGGATGATTGATTCCGCGTAGTCTCGTGCCGTTGCGATCCGCTGTTCGCCTCGCCTCAGGTCGTCGATGTCTACCAGCACCAGGACGGCGCCATCGACTTTGCTATCGAGAGTGAGATAGGGCCTGATCCGGAGCGAGAAGTACCGGCCGTCCTTGTCCCTGGCTTCGCGCTCGTTTTCCCTGACGGTGTCGATGACCTCTGCCACGAGGGCGGCGATGTCCGAGCTCCGCGGCTGCGAGTCCGGCAGATCTCTGGATCTGCGCTTCGCGGTTTGCTCTCTCAATTGTTCAGCGTGGCTCGTCAAGGCCGAGGCGTCGTCGCTCGTGCCCTCCTCGAAGACCAGGTTATGGCGCACGCTACTGAAAGGGCGGCCGATGTCGGTGGCAAGCAGGCCAAACTGGCGCTCGGCCTGCGCGCTGAAGCGGCGGATGCTGAGATCCCGGCCTACGAGTACGATGGCCTGGCGGGTCGATGTCTGAAGATTCACGAGGTCGCTGTTGAGCCTGCCTAGCTCGACGTTTCGATTGGCCATCTCTTCGTTTACGGTCGTGAGTTCCTCGTTGGTCGACTCGAGCTACTCCTTGGAGGTCTCGAGTTCCTCGTTGATGCTCTGGAGCTCCTCGTTCGCGGACTGCACCTCTTCATTCGAAGCCTGGAGCTCCTCCTTCGCCGCTTCATGCTGTTCCTGTAGCGACTGGAGGTAGTCACGAGTCTCGGAGAGGCTCTCCTCGAGCTCGACGACCCGTCGAGCCACGTCGCGCTTCGTTTCCGCAGTCGCGCGACCGATGGTGGCCTGGCGAGCCGCCTTCGCTTCACGCCCCGGCGCGGCGCCCACGCCCTCCTCGAAGAGCACGAGGAAGCAGCGCTCCTTGAGGTTCTTCAGTGGGATGACCTGAATCGTGATGGTCCTGCCGCGCCCGTTGTCGGCGAGCCGAACGCCTTTCTTGCGGACGGCCCTGTTGTCCTTCTTCGCCGTGTTGATGGCGGACCTGAGCGGGAGCATGAGCCCCTCGCGAGCCATCTTGAGCAGATTGAACGTAGCCTTGCCGGTGGGAGGCGACAGATACGCCCCCGTCGGTCCGCGAAACTGGAGGATCCGAAGCTCCGAGTTGATGAGCACCCCGGGCGGAGCGAACTGGTTCACCGTAATCCTGTCCGCTTCTCTCTGCGTGTTCAGCTCGCCGCGAAGGTCTTCGGACTCCTGCAACCTCGCCGTCGGAACGAGTGGAAGTCTCGTCGAGGTGGCGGACTCGCCGTCGGGGGCCTGCTTCATCACGGGAAGTTGGAGCGGTGCCGCTGGCGCGGCCCTCTTGGAAAAGATCCTCTGCTTCTTGTCGACGGGCTCGAAGAGATCCGTGAAGCCGCCCGCGGTCTCCGAGGATCCGAGGAAGAGGAACCCATCGGGCTTGAGCGCGTAGTGGAAGGTAGGGAAGACTTTCCGCTGGAGGCTGGGCTCGAGGTAGATGAGAAGGTTCCTGCAACTGATGAGATCGATGCGCGAGAACGGCGGGTCGGCGATGACGTTTTGCCGCGCGAAGACCACCATCTCGCGAAGGGCCTTGCTGACCCGGTAGCCGCCTTCCTCTTCGACGAAGAAACGACGGAGCCTCTCCGGCGAGATATCCTGATCGAGCGTCTTTGCATAGAGGCCGTAGCGGGCCTTATCGAGGAGTGCGTCGTTCAGATCGGTCGCAAAGACCTGGAGCTTCCGGAGCCTGAGAGCTCTTTCCGAAGCCTCGACGAATGACATGGCGATGGAATACGCCTCCTGGCCCGTCGAACAGCCCAGCACCCACACGCGCAACGGCTGATCCCCCGGCTTCGAGAGAAGCTTCGGAAAGATCTTTTTCTTCAGGACCTCGAACGCCTCGGGGTTCCTGAAGAAGCTCGTGACGCTGATGAGGACATCGCTATAGAGAGCGTCCAGCTCCTCGGTGTTGCCCCGAAGGAATTCGGCGTAACCCGGGAGCGAGTCGTGCTTGCTGAGGATCATGCGACGGGTAATTCGTCGCTGGATCGTGCTCGACTTGTAGAGCGAGAAGTCGACGCCGGAGTGGTTCCGAAGCAGTAGAAGGATCTTCCGGAAGCCGGTGTCGGCGCTGCTCGCCCCATGCGCGGCCTCCTGGCGCGCCCGCTCCGCGCCTGTCGAAGGCGTGCCTCTTCCGCCCGAAGGTAGCGGCGTCCCATCGTCCGCGTGCGCCGCCGCCTCCGCGCGGTCGTCCTCGGGAGTGGATCGGACGGGCTCACTGTGTTGCCCGGCCACGTAGGGGTGCTTCGCGATACGCGTGAGTTCTGCCGCGATTTCACTCGGCGAGAGCACGAAATCCACGCAGCCCGCGGCCACTGCGCTACGCGGCATGGAGTCGTAGCGCGCCGAGTCGTCCTGGGCGAAGGTGATACCTCCCTCCGCCTTGATGGCCTCGAGCCCCAGCGTTCCGTCCGTCGCGGTGCCCGAGAGCACGACACCCACGGCCCTTTCCCTCTGGTCCTCGGCCAGCGATTCGAAGAACGAGTCGATCGCGCGGTGGGGGGCCTTGGTCTTGGGGCGCGGGGACAGCCTCAGTAGTCCGCCGTCGATCCTGAGATGCGTGTTCTTCGGGATGACATAGACCTGGTTCGCCTTCGGGCGGAGTTTGTCCGACACCTCGGAGACCGGCATCTGCGTGACACGCGAGAGGATCTGAGTGAGCGCGCTCTCATGCTCCGGATCCAGGTGCTGGACGAGAACGAACGCCATACCGGTATCGAGCGGCAGATGCTTGAGGAGCTGGGTGAACGCCTCCAGCCCGCCGGCCGACGCCCCGACGCCTACGATGGGAAAGGCGCCCGCTATCGCGCCGCGAGCGGGACGATCCGCCTTTCGCGGCAGCGTTCGCTTCTCGCCTCTCTTCTTCATGCCATGCCTCGTTCGGCCAGCTCGATCATCCGTATCGGCGCCATGGATTCCCCGCAACTCGAGGCGTCCTAGCATCATCCACTTCGTTCCATTGTCAAAGAACCGTCGTGATGGACATGGCGTCCCGCGTAGCCTGCCGATGACATCTGTGGCGGTGGTAATCCATTGCGCCATAGCGAGTTCCGCAACTGCACCGACAGTGCGATCCGGCAGGGATCCGCTGGACGACATGCGCCAGCGGGCGGACTTGATTCACGTGCGGCGAGACTTCGTGCTGGTGAGCGAGAGCTACTCGCCCGGCGCGCTGGGGTTCTTCGGATCCGTCCCACACCTCGAGCGCGTCTACCACGCGCCATGGCCGGGCGTATGCGATGCATTGCGCACGCTCGGCGGCCACCTGGGCCGCCCCACCGGGCTCGCCCCGGTCCCCAGGGACTACGCGGATCATCAGATGTGCAATTGCGGCGCCCAGCTCGGATCGGGGTGGCGGGGCTGGCTCCGGAACTATCGCCACTACGAGGTGAGGCTCACCGCGGGCATCCGGGATTCGCCCGGGACCCGGTGTGGGAGAGGCCCCGGGGTCACCTCATGCTCTTTCCGTCCACGCGGCCCGGTGATCGACGAGAAGATCGTCATTCCCGAGGGCCGCGCGCGTCGCCGTCGAGCTGATCGCCCATCGAGGGCGGTGAGTGGATTCCCCGGAATGTCGGCATGAGCAGGCAAGGTGTATCCTGACCCTTCCCGGTTGGGGCTTCCATCGTGGATCGCGCGACTCGACTGGAGGAGTCCTGCGATGCGGATCGATATTCTCTACTTCGACGGCTGTCCGAACCATCGGTACGTCGCGGGCCTGTGGCATCGCCTGATGCGCGGCGTTGGCTACGAGCGCTACGGTGCGCAAGGCGGGGATTTCGGCGCCGGCGTCGCCACGTACATGGCACTGACCGACCCCACGCCCATGACGGGGGTCCACCTCAGCAACCTGGAGAACGCGCCGTACACGGGACCGGGATCACGGCCACTGTCCGCAGCGGAGAAAGCCTATCGCGAGCGCAACGAGGAGTTCTGGCGGACGGAATCCGGTTACAAGGCCATCCAGTCCACGAAGCCCCAGACGCTGGGATACGGACTCAACGATTCACCGGCCGGGCTCGCGGCGTGGATTCTCGAGAAGTGGCGATCCTGGGCCGACACGCGAGGCGATCTCGACGAGCGCTTCTCGCGCGCTTCTCGCGCGACTTCCTGCTGACCACGGTGACGCTCTACTGGGTCACGCAGACGATCGCGTCCTCGATGCGGGACTACTTCGACAACGACCACCCGCAGCTCCGTGACACGCTCGGACCCGAGGCGTTCGTCCACGTGCCCACCGGCATCGCGGTCTTCGCCCAATCGTTCGTCGACGAGGGGACCCCCGTCCGTGAGTGGGCCGAACGACTCTACGACGTGCGCCGATGGACACCGATGCCGAGGGGCGGGCACTTCGCCCCGGCCGAGGAGCCGGAGCTGCTCGCCCGCGACATCGCGGCGTTCTTCGCCGCGCTATGAGCCCGCGTCATGGTGCAATGCTCGTCAGGCGTCTTCTCATCGCACTGTCGGTGGCGTCGATGGCGGCACTCGGTTGGTCGCGTTCGTCGACACGGCCCGGCGTCCCCGCAACCACCACTCACACGATTTCACGCTCGCGGACTCGATCGGTTCCGCGCTCGAGACCGCGATTGCCACCTCTTCGCTCCAGACAGCACGAACATGGCGAGCGTCGCGCATTTCATGTGCGACCTGGTGACGAGCCCCGAGACGTGGGCGGACTGGAAGGAGAAGCTGCCCGTGATCATCAACGCCCGGCCAGAGTCGTGAGCCATGGAGCCGTCCCGCCGTGGAATGCGCTGCGGGATGACGCGCTGTTCGCGAGCGCGCTACACTGCCGATTCATGGGTCACTGGGAGCATCTCTTCATCGACGGGGAGTTCATGTCCCGGACTCGCCTGCTCTCGGGTCTGACGGTCGAGCAGGTGAATGCGCGGCCACCGGGAGTCGCGCACACGATCTACCAGGAGCTGTGGCACACAGCGAAGTGGCAGTCGATCGTCGTTCAATGCGATGAAGCAGCCGCGGCGGCATGGATCGACGGGGGACAGGACTTTCCGTCAGAGGCGCCTGGCAGCGAGCGCATGTGGAAAGATCTCGTCGCTGAGTTTCTCGCCGGGTCGGCGACGGCAGCAGAGCTGGGGCAATCACCGGACGCCAGGGAGAACGTGGGTCCGGGAGTCGCGGTTGCCGCGAGGCTCGCGAGCCTCGCCGTTCACAATGCCTACCACCTCGGGAAGATCGTCGCCCTGCGTCAGGTCATCAATGCGTGGCCCCCACCGGCGTAGTGCGCGGGCTCGTCGATGCCGGCGTGACCCGATGCTCATGCACGACCAGGAGCCACACGCACAGACTGAGGAGAAATGGGGCATACGTGACGAGCGGGGAGTCGCCGGTGTTGGACGTCAGGCGCCAAATGCCTTGCGCTGCGAGCACCAACCCCAGGAGCAGGCGACCGGCCGCGCTATCGAAGGGCTTGGGCGCGAAGAACAGTGGCGCCGGCGCAAGAAGGACGAAGCCGTAGGCCATCGGCCTGGGCAGCAGGAGCACGTAGAGGAACACCGCCGTCATGATCCACCGTCGCGCGTCGCGGCAGGCATAGGCGCACCGCAACAGGGGCAAACTGCAGGCCACCAATCCTGCGGCATAGGCGATCCAGACGGCCGAGGCTACAAGCCCTGCGGCGTTTCCCCTGAGGCCGGCCATTTGAACCAGCAGTGTCGCGAGACCAAGAGCAGATGGATTCGCGACACCTTGCCCTGTCGCGTCAGGGACATGGGCCCAGAAACGCTGGTAGTGCGCCGCCGGACCGAACAGGGTCGGCCCAAACACAACGAGGCCCAGGATGGACAGGGCGGCAACGAACCGCTTCGGGCTCGCGGTGGCACTCGAAGTTGGTACGAGTAGCAGCAGCAGAAACGCCGCGGGGGCTACCTTGAAACACGCGGCGGCTGTGATGAGCAGGGCAAACCGCATCCGCCACCCGGCCAAGTAGCAGGCAAAGGCCGCCCAAATGAGGCCGCACTCGAGGATCGCGACGTTGCCCGCGGCGAGATCCCATTGCGCGGAAGCGTTCCATCCAAACGCGGCAACGAGCGCCACCGACAGGAGCGTTGCGTTGCGTGTGAACCACTTGGACCACACCGCAATGAGCACACCGAGCAGTCCTATCTTTCCCCACATCCAGCAGGCTGCGGCGGTCTTCGCGGGCAGACTCGAGGCCGCCGCAAACATGGCGAGCGCCACCGGCGGGTAGACGAAGGGAAACACGCTCCGCCCCGCCAGCGCTGAGAGGTTCTCGGGCAGATAAGGATCGAGACCCTTCAACGCGGCGGCAGCCGCCAGCTGATAGGTCTTGAGATCGCCCTGATGGATGAGATTCCGCTCCACGAATCCCACTAGAAAGAGCGCGACGAGGGCGACGCCGGCAATGTCGAGGGCGTGGCAGACGCAGCCGGGCAGCCGGTAATGGAGCCAACGACGCGGAGTGGAGTTCCATGGCCGGAGTTGGGACGTCATGGCTCCGTTATCGACCGGCCCGTGCATCGAGCATAGCGTCGCGTCCTTGGCGCCGAGTGAGCTGACCCTCAACGAGGTCAGCTTCGACAAGCTCCCGCTCTACGGCGGGCTCAAGAACGCGATCGATTGGGCGAGCCGCCCGTACGGCCAGAATGCGTTCGCGCGGAAGCCGGTGGCAATCATCGGGACGTCGCCGGGCAAGATCGGCACGGCGGTCGCTCAGTCACACCTGCGCAGCATCATGGCCTTCTACAACGCGCCGCTCATGAACTCGATCGAGGCCTACATCCAATTCGAGAGTGGGCTGATCTCCGACGATGGCGTGGTCACCAATCCGAAAACCGCGGAGTTCCTGGGCGGGTTCATGAACGAGTTCCAGGGCTTCATCACGCGCGTCTACACCGTGCTCCAACGGAACCCCTGACGAGCGCCTGCTCAGCCCGCCGCCGGTGGCGCGTACTGAATCCGAACCGGCATCACCGCGAGGCGATCGTACCGTTTCACTTCGGCGCGGATCGGCCACCAGTCGTAGAGGAACACCTCCATCGGTCGCCACATCGCGACCCATCCTCCGATGATGACGCTCTCGCGCAGCAAGCCGCCGAAGCCACCGCTGTTCGGCGCGGGGGTAATGACGTTCGCGAGCCAGCCCGACGCGCCGAGAAAGGCGACTCCAATGGCCAGACTGATGCGGCCCCGCTCGAACAGGGATCGCAGCCGCCGCCGGGCCGCTTCGCTCTTCCGACGGAAGTGCTGTTGGACGGCGTCTCGCAGGATGTCGGCATCGCCCGCGTCGCCGGCGGGACGATCGACGTGAACCAAGAGACCGAGCGGTAGGGAACGCGGAATCCCGCTGGCCCAGCTCGCGATGAACTCCTCGGCCTGCGGGTCCAGGTCACGGTCGTAGAACGGGGAAGGGTCGATCGCATTGAATAGTTGCCGCAGATCCGAGACCCGCACCTCGATGATTTCGCAGCGTGGCGGAATCAGATCTCCAGCAAATGCGCCCTCGAGGGCCGCCCCTCGCACCGCTACTTGCTCAGGCCGATCTGCTGGAGGAACCCCACCAAGTCGTACATGAGGGCCACCTTGGATCGACGTTTAACGCCCGTCAATCCAGCACGCCGCCAGCCCCCGTCCAGAGGGGTCGCTCGATTCGTCGGGGCAGGGCTCAGGTGGGGTCGCGCCTCCAGGTCATGCCAGCTTCGTCCGGCGCAAGAGCTGCGCGTTGACCGCGACGATGACCGTGCTCGCGGACATCAGTACGGCGCCGACTGCAGGGGACAGGACGAAACCCCAGGGCGAGAGAACCCCGGCGGCGAGCGGGATGGCAACGATGTTGTAGCCTGCAGCCCACCACAGATTCTGGAGCATCTTCCGATAGCTCGCGCGAGACAGCGCGATGATCCGCGGGACATCTCGCGGGTCATTGCGGACGAGCACGATGTCGCCCGCCTCCACCGCCACGTCCGTGCCGGCGCCGATCGCCACGCCGACGTCCGCTGTCAGGAGCGCGGGCGCATCGTTCACGCCGTCGCCGACCATGGCCACGTGCTTCCCTTGTGCCTGGAGCTCCTTGATCTTGTCCACCTTCTGCTCCGGGAGCACCTGCGCGAACACGGTGTCGATCCCGAGTTGGCTCGCCACCGCCTCGGCGACCGGTCGCGAGTCGCCGGTGAGCATCACCACCTCGATGCCTTCTGCGTGCAGGCGGCGGACGGCTTCGGCGGATTCCGGCCGGACCGCGTCCGCGATGGCGAAAACGGCGAGCGCGCGTGCCTCATCAACGAGGTAGATCGAAGTGTGCCCGAGAGCCGCGGCCCGCTCCGCCGCGGCGTGCAACGCGTCACCCGGTGTGATGGCCAACTCGGCCATAAGATTCGGACCACCGGTTGCGAAGGTGCGCCCGTCCACCACGGCGCGTACGCCGCGACCGGGGAGGGACTCGAACTGGGACGAGGGTGGAACGGTCAGCTGGTGGTCCTGCGCGCTGGCGAGGAGCGCGCGCGCCACGGGGTGCTCAGAATCGCGCTCGACCGCGGCCGCGAGTCCCAGCACCGTGTCCGGTGTCATGCCCGGCTCCGTCGCGATGTCCACGACGCGCTGCTCGCCGAGGGTCAGCGTACCCGTCTTGTCGAACACGACTGCGCTCACGTTGCGCGCCTCCTCGAGGCCCCGCCGGTCGCGCACAAGGAGGCCATTCCGGGCGCCGAGCGTCGTCGAGATCGCGACGACGAGCGGGATCGCGAGTCCGAGGGCGTGGGGGCAGGCAATGACGAGCACCGTGACGAGCCGTTCGACAGCGAACGCCGGATCGTCGGGGCGGACTCCGAGCCAGGTCACCAACGTGACGGCACCGGCTCCGATCGCGACGAGGGTCAGGATGAACGCGGCCCGATCAGCAAGCGCCTGCGCGCGCGAGCGCGATGACTGCGCCTGCTCGACGAGTCGCATGATGGAAGCGAGCATGGTGTGCTCGCCCGTACCGGTGACTTCGACATGGAGCGAGCCCGAGCCGTTCACGGCACCGGCGATGACCCTGTCACCCTCGCGCTTTTCGACGGGCCTTGATTCACCCGTGATCACCGATTCGTTGACGGCACTCGTCCCGCGGCGCACGACTCCGTCGACGGGCACGCTGGCGCCAGGGCGAACGAGCACCGTGTCACTCTCCCGGAGCTCCGAGATCGGGACCTCCTCAGTGCGGTCGCCGAAGACGCGCACCGCGAGGTTCGGGAGGAGCCGGGCCAGTTCCCGCAGCGCGCCCTGGGCCTGCGTGATCGAGCGCATTTCGATCCAGTGTCCCAGGAGCATGACTGCGACGAGCGTGGCGAGTTCCTCCCAGAGCGGCATGCCCGGGAAGCCCAGCGTCACCGCGGCGCTGAAGAGGAACGCAACCGCGATCGCGAGGGAGATCAGCGTCATCATCCCGGGCAGCCGGCGTCTCAGCTCCTCGATGCCACCGCGGAGGAAAGGGAGGCCGCCGTAGGCGAAGACTGCGATGCCGAACAGCGCGGGAATCCACCGCGAGCCCGGGAACGCGGGCGCCGCGTAGCCGAGCGCTCCTTGAAGCATGTGTCCCCAGACGAGGGTGGGCAGAGTGAGCAGGAGCGAGATCCAGAATCGGTCACGGAACATGGCGACCGTGTGGCCGGCATGACGGTCGTGCCCCGCGTGCGCATCGTGAGCGTCCGCGGCGGCTCCTTCGGTCGTTTGCTCGGCATGGTGTGAAGCGCTCCGTCCCGCCGGCTGCGCGCGAGTCGGTGAGTCGGGCGGATGGTCTTGGCGCGGGCCGTGGTCGTGCTTCACTGAGGGTCTCCTTGATCCGCTCCAACCATCACGCAGCGCAGAGTCATCAAGCTAGGCGCGAGACGCTTCACCGACAAGGGGGGGTAGAGTGGCGGCCAACGCCGTGGTGGCGACTCTGGCCGGAGTGCCGTGACGCGACATCAATTATGAGGAGGTCGATATGACGGGGTTGGATGGCAAGGTCGCGGTCATGACGGGAGGAGGATCGGGTCTCGGCGAGGCGATTGGGAAGGCACTGGCGAAGCGCGGCGTCAGGGTCGTTCTCTCGGACATCAACGTCAAAGGTGCGGAGCGGGTAGCCGCCGAGATCGGAGAGGCAGGCGGCACCGCCAATGCCGTGCAGCAGGACACCGCACGCCCCGAGGACTCGGTCCGCACTCGTGGCACGTCACCCGCTGGGCAGGCTCGGCCAGCCAGAGGAAGTCGCACCTGATCGAGCCGCTCCACCACATCGCGCTGCTGAACCCCTCTCCACGCCGTCCTCGATCAGGGACCGGCGGGTTCCGTTGGTTGAAGCGTGACCTGAAGCCTGCCGACATCATATCCCTGCTCGGTCAAGCGCTCGAGAATGCCCGAGTAGATGGACGCGTCCATGGTCCTCGTGCGGCTCAGGATCCACAAATATTTCCGCGTCGGATGTCCGACGACCGCGTATCGATATTGCGGGTCGAGATCGATGATCCAATAGTCGCCCCAGAACGGCCAGAAGAACGTCACCTTGAGCTTGGCGTTGGTGTTCCGGTCGACCACGCGGGCGCGTCCCCGTGCGACCGTCTCGCGCCCGTCGAGCGAGTCGCGGTTACATCGATTGACGACCTGGAGCATGCCGTCCTCGCGCAGCGAATAGACGGCGGTGGTCGCCGTGCAGCCCTTCTGGAACCGCTGCGGATAGCTGGCGATCTCGTACCAGGTCCCCACGTAGCGCGCGAGTTCCACTTGCGCGACCGTCCGGATCGGCCCGGACTCCAGTCGGGGAGGAGCGGTCGAGGTGGTCGCGGCCCCGGCAATGAGCCAGACGAGACCCGTTAGAAGGATGGCCTGCATCATGAAATACGCTCCTCATGTTCGGGGACTCCCGCGCCGGGCTGGCCGGTCAACCGAGCACCTGCCTAATGACTCCACGACGATGAGTGAAGATCTCTTGGATCATGGGGCGCACGAACATCCTGTGCACAGGCGCCGAGAGGTATGAAAGCGGGAGCGCGTATTCCACCTGATCCCGGATCAGCGTGCCGTCTCGAAGCGGGATGAAGCTGTGGCGGTGAACCCAGCGCGCATACGGGCCGCGAAGCTGCGTATCGGTAAATGACCGACCCGGGATCCATTCATCGATGCGCGTCAGCCAGTAGATCGGAATCCCCAGGAGAACGAGCCGGTATTCGATCAGCGCTCCTTCGCGCATCACGATGGGCGGCGTTGTCAGGATCTGGAAGTTCAAGAATGCCGG
This sequence comes from Candidatus Eiseniibacteriota bacterium, assembly GCA_031364505.1. GTDB lineage: Bacteria > Eisenbacteria > RBG-16-71-46 > RBG-16-71-46 > RBG-16-71-46 > JANLWK01. The sequence goes on from JANLWK010000085.1 coordinate 22,261, forward strand.
CGTGATGGCGTCGAGATTGGCGGCGTCCGAGAAGAAGTCGAACGTCTCCTCGATGCCGGCGGCCACCGCCTGCTCGGTCACGAACGTACACGCGCCATGGGCCGTGCGGGAGCGCACAGGACCAAGATCCGACGTGCGCCGGGCTTCGAGCCTCATCGTTTCCCACTGAGTGCGCCGGCCTGAGCACGGGTGCTGACCGGTAGCTGTCGAGAACCTCTGCTCATCGGGCGCCTCGGGCGACGCGGGGAGTGTCGGATGCGACGTTGTGCCTGCCGCATCCGACGGGTCCCCGCTTTGACGTCATGCGGTGCGACGGCTCGGACGAGCCTCGGGCTTACGCGTCACGCGGTCGCCCAGCGGCGCCGGATCGACCGCAAGAACAGGACCTGATAGAGCGCCGATAGCCCGACCAGTCCATAGATCACGGCGCCCAGCGCATTCTTGACTCCGAACCCACCGGCCCCGGTGAGCAAGGCCACGAGGTCGATATTCGCCAGCGCCACAAGGCCCCAGTTCAGACCGCCCACCACCAGCAGCACGGCCACGATCACGTCGAACGTCTTCATCTCCATCTCCTTGGGTTCAAGCCGCCGCGCGCAACATCCACTCGGACGCCTTGCCGGCAGCGACGGGGCACTAGTTGTTGACGATGATCTGGGCACCGAGCGCCTGGGCGCCGGAACCACCTACCAGGCCCTTCGCGAACACCGTGTAAATCTTCCCGGGCTCGAGAGAAACGCCATTGAGGGGCAACGCCACCGTGGTGGTCCCGGCCAGCCGCACCTCGAGGTTGTACGTCCCAGCGTCAACCGGTGTGAAGGCGGAGTACTGCTTGAAGGTCTTGTTCGCGAACAGGACCGGTCCTCCCTGTACGGCAACATCGACTGCCGGTGCGTCGGGCGAGAGGTGGACGAAGCGAACGTGGGACTTGCCGGACGCCGGCGGGGTGAGGTCGTCGGTCAGGACGATCGCGCCGATGTTGGCCACCACGTCACCGGCAAACACGGTGTAGCTCGTGCCGCCGGTCACGGGCAGGTTGGCATCGATCACCGTCGTTGTGGTTCCACCGACGTTCACCTTCAGGTTTCGCGTGCCGGCCGCAACGCCGAGATAGCCCGTGTTGTTCGGGAAGGTCAGACCGGTCTCGCCCACCACACCGTCCACCAACAGATCCACCGCGGGAGCGTCGGGAGAAGCGTGCACCGCCATGACGCGCGCCTGCGGCGTGACGACGGGGGCGAGTGGGTTGCTGTCGTCGTTGCTGCAACCCGCGAGCGAAAGGGTGGCGATGGCGGCCATCGCCACGAGGCGGAGACTCAGGGTCTGCGACATCGGATCCTCCTGATGAGATTCCCGGTGGCGGTGGCGACTCCACCTGGTCGGGTCAGCGAATCGCCGGCTTGTCCGGCGAACACGCGCATCTCGATGTCCATCGCACGAAAGTAGATTCCACGTTTGAACTGCTTATGAATAGATTTAACCACTCCGTGATCTTTGGCGTCGCGCAGTTGGGACCTAAGAGTGGCCCTCAAATCTTGATATGCCTATGGCTCTGGAGGCACAATTGGCCCGCTGGTGGCTTCGCTCCGTGGCCGATTCTGAATCCTACTCAATAGATGTTCATCGAAAAGCCCACGAGCACAAATTGCCCGATGGGCTGACATTCCGGTTCTAGCCTCGCTGACTTAAAGTGCGCGGCTGGCACGACACTCGGTCGCGGGGCACGGCGGCGAATGGCCCGGACCAATCTGGGGACGACGACGATGGGCACGAACGAGAAACCCAGTCGCACGCGCAAGGCGCCGAGAGCGCTTTCGATCGGTGCACTGTCGCGTGCCGCTCGCATCCCCGTCGAGACATTGCGCACGTGGGAGCGCCGCTACGGTTCGCCGATGCCGGAGCGGAAGCCCTCGGGGCACCGTCTGTATCCGGCCGATTCCGTGGAGCATCTTCGTCGCGTCGGCCGCCTGCTGGCTCACGGCCATCGCGCGGGGGAGATCCTGGGACTCTCGCTACGAGAACTCGACGCATTGCTTTCGATTGCCGATCCTCCTCCGACGCAGCCTGCAACGGAGTCGGAGGCCTCCCGGTTCGGAGGTGATCAGCTCGAGCGCTCCATGGAATCGACGCTGCGAGCGGCCGTGAACCTGGATCGCGAATCGATGGTGCGCGAGTTGAGAGCCAACTGGATCCGGCTCGGCCCGCTTCGCTTCCTCGAGGATTTCGCGGGCCCGTTCATGATCGAAATCGGCAAGGCTTGGGAGCAAAAGGCCCTCGAGGTCCGGCACGAGCACTTCGCCTCCGCCTGCCTTTCCGACTTCCTGCGCGAAGTGCGGGAGCCCTTTGACCAACACGCGCGCGGGCCGCGGGTGGTGGCTGCCATACTTCCGGGCGACACACATGAGGGCGGATTGCTCATGGTCAGCGTAATCCTCGCCTTTCGCGGCTATCGCGTCGTCTACTTGGGCGCCGGAATGCCCGTCGAGCAGATCGCCGCAGCGGCGACATCGGGCAACATCGAAGTCGTGGCGATCAGCGTCTCGCCCGCCCTGCCGCGCCGGCAGATCGCCAGCGCGATCGTGCAGCTGCGCAAGCTGCTGCCGCGCCGCGTGCTGCTCTGGGTGGGCGGGGCTGGAGCGCCGCCGGCTGTCCGAGGAGTCGAGTGCTTCAACAGCCTCGATACTCTCGATGCCAGGCTCATTGCCTAGCGGTGGAGCGGGTAAGTACGCTCGAAGTAATAGCTGCCGGCGGGGCCGGCGTCCGCGTAGCCGGTGTCGGGCTTCGTCGCCACCAGGTTGTCGGGGCCGGGGACGAACGTCGCCGAGGTTCCTCGATAGACTCGATGCGGGGTGGGCGAGAAGTGCTCCGGGCGGATTGTGCGTCCGGACGCGACTCGTGTCTACGCGTTTCCAAGAATCCGCGCGCCCAACGTCGAAGCCAACGCGCGGCAGCTTGGCTGTCCGTGAGGTACATTCGTCCGATGCCACTTTCCGCCGGTACCCGCCTCGGTACCTACGAGATCGTCAATCCCCTCGGTGCGGGCGGCATGGGTGAGGTCTATCGCGCCAGGGACTTGCGCCTGGGGCGCGACATCGCGCTGAAAGTGCTGCCCGAGACCTTGGGACGCGACGCCAACCACCTGGCGCGATTCGAGCGCGAAGCACGCATCGTGGCGGGCCTGAACCACCCCAACATCGTCACGCTCCACTCGGTCGAGGACGTGGACGGCGTCCGGTTTCTCACCATGGAACTGGTCGAGGGCCAAAGCCTCGCGGATCTCGTCACTCCGGGCGGGCTGTCTCTCGATCGCGCGCTCTACATGGCCATCGCGATCGCCGACGCGCTGACCGCCGCACACGAGAGACAAGTGGTTCATCGAGACTTGAAGCCCGCGAATGTCATGGTGACACCGGAGGGGCGAGTCAAGGTGCTGGATTTCGGGCTCGCCCGGTCGGTACCCGCAACGGCGCAGGCGAACACTCAGCGGTCAACCGTTGAGGATTGCCTCACGACGACCGGCGTGGTCGTGGGCACGGTGCCGTACATGGCACCGGAGCAGATTCTCGGCGAGGAAGTGGATGCGCGTGCTGACCTGTTCGCGTTCGGGGTTCTGCTGTACGAGCTGCTCGCCGGACAGCGCCCATTCATGGCACCGAACGCGATGGCGCTGAGTGCCGTGATTCTCACTCAGGCCCCACTGCCCCTCGCGAGCGTGCGTGCCGATCTTCCGCCGGACATCGGTAGCATCGTGAGCCGCTGTTTGGAGAAGAATCCGCGGGATCGCCCGCAGACTGCACGGGACGTGTCGCGCGAGCTACGCCGCGGGCGGCATGGTCACGAGCACCCGAAGGTCACGACACCCCACTCCGAGAATGTCGCCTCGGTCGCGGTGCTGCCGTTCGTGAATCGCAGCAGCGACGAACAGGACGAGTACTTCTCCGACGGCCTTGCGGACGAGCTGCTCAGCACGCTCGTCAAGGTCCCCGGCCTGCGCGTCTCGGCGCGCGCCTCCTCGTTTCATTTCAAAGGCAAGGACGTCCCGCTCGCCGATGTGGGCAGGGCTCTCAACGTCGCCACCCTATTGGACGGAAGCGTCCGAAAGGCCGGAGACCGGGTTCGGATCTCGGTACAGCTCGTCCAGGCTTCGGATGGCTACCACTTGTGGTCGGAGACGTACGATCGCACGCTCCACGACATCTTCGCCGTGCAGGACGACATCGCACAGTCGGTCGTGAAGGAGCTGCGCGCAACCCTGCTCAGCGAACCCCGGAACGAGCCCACCCGCACCGACACCGCCGCAGTCCTTGCCACCGCGTCCAAAGACAGGCCGTTCGATCCCGAGTCCTACGACCTCTACCTGCGCGGCCGCTACCTATTCGGCGCGTCGGTCGATGGCCCGGTGCGCGCGCAAGAGTTGTTTCGCAAGGCCATCGAGCGCTCGCCGCGATTCGCGCTCGCCTACGCGGGTCTCGGAGAGAGCCACGTCATGCAGTCTTGGCTCGGCTCGCGCGATCGCGACACCACCGTGTCACAAGCGAAAGGCGCGCTCGCCAGGGCTCTGGCGCTGGACAGCGAGCTGTGCGAGGCGCGCGTGCTGGCCGGGCAGATCAAGCTCTTCTTCGACTGGGACTGGGTCGGGGCCGAGCGCGAGCACGCCCAAGCGATCGAGTTGAGCCCCGGCAGTGACCTGGCGCTTCGCGAGTATGCCGTCCTTCTCGCGTCGATGGGCCGATTCGACGAAGGGCTCGATGCCGCTCGCAAGGCGCAGGCCCTCGATCCTCTGTCGGTCAACTCCACGCACGAGGTCGGCTTCGAACTTCTTTCCGTCGGCCGCCTGAGCGAAGCAGTCATCGAGTTTCGGAAGGCCATCGACCTCAATCCGACCTGGATCTGGGGGAACATCAAGCTCGGCATGACCTATTCGCAAATGGGCGAGCACGACATGGCCATGACGTGCGTGCGACGAGCGGACGAGCTGCTGGGAGGAGCCCATGGAACCCCGCTCACTCAGACCTGGCTCGCGTCGATCGAATCACGGGCGGGTGACTCCGCGCGGGCGCGCGACACACTCGCAAGGCTGGACGAGCAGTCCCGGACGGTCTACGTCGATCCGTTCGTGATCGCGTGGCTCCATTACGTGCTCGGCGATCACGATGCAATGTTCGCGAGCCTGGAACGCGGCTACGAGGCCCGGTCGCCACTGATGGCGTTCCTCTTGCAGTCGAGGAAGTTCTTGTGGCGGGAGGCGAGTAGCGATCCCCGTTACGAGGCGATGATTCGGCGCATGGGGTTCGCAGCGCCGGCGTGAGGGTGCTCTTCGCCGACATGCCTCCGCCGTGTCGGCTGGATAACTTTCAGTCGCGAACGCCGACGGCCTTGAGCAGCGCCAGCAGGCCGTCTTCCGTGCCGCCCCAGTGGCGTCGCACCACGTCTATACCGGCATGCTTGACGATCACTCGAAGAACGACCAAGACAAGGATCACGTCATCGATGTAGCCGAGGACCGGAATGAAATCGGGAATGATGTCGAAGGGGAGGGCCAGGTAGCCGAACAGGAGGAAGAGTCGGATCCGGAGGGACCGGGGCAGACTGCGGTCTGTCGCAAGCCGCTTGAGCAGCAGCAATGTATCTGGAAGGAGGCGCAGCGCTCCTTTCATCACGCTCGGTTTCGGTTTGGCCACCAGGAGAACGATGACCAATACCAGCCACACGACGAGCATCGCGATGCCGAGCGCGAGCGCGATCTGGATGAGGCGATGCATGTGACGGTGTTCCGCCTCCATGTTGAGTGATGTGCGTCGGCGCTCACACGCTTCTGCGGAACTCTCGATATGGGCGCGCGGGCCGCAGACCCCCAGTCCCTGACAATGCCTGACGTTAACCCGTTCTTCGGTGCCGCCCTACTCCGACCCGCGTGCCCGACACCACCGGAATCCGCGTCTTGAGTCACTCGAGATGCACGTAGAGGAACGCACGAGCAGGCGCAATTGATCTCGGATGCCGCGTCGACATGGCGCTTGAGGTAGATTCGCCCAATGCCACTGGCTCCCACGACCCGCCTCGGCTCGTACGAGATCATCGCCCCGCTCGGCGCGGGCGGGATGGGCGAGGTCTATCGCGCGCGCGACACGCGGCTCAAGCGCGAGGTCGCGATCAAGGTGCTGCCCCAGGACGTCGCGTCGTCGCCGGAGCGGCTCGCGCGCTTCGAGCGCGAGGCCACGACCGTGGCGGGCCTGAGTCATCCCAACATCGTCACCCTGTTCTCCATCGAGGAGGTCGAAGGCACGCGCTTCCTCACCATGGAGCTGGTGGATGGGCGCAGCCTTGATCAGTCGGTAGTCCCTGGGGGACTGCCCGCGGCCCGCGTGGTCGAGCTCGGCATCGCGCTCGCCGACGCGCTCGCCGCGGCGCATGAGAAAGGAGTCGTCCACCGCGACCTGAAGCCCGCGAATGTGATGCTCACGAAGGACGGGCGGGTCAAGGTGCTGGACTTCGGGCTTGCCAAGCTCGCGATGCCTGACTCCAACCGGGAACTCACGCAGGCCGCGACCATGACCACACCTCTGTCGGGCGACGGACATGTCATTGGCACCGTGCCATACATGGCGCCGGAGCAGGTGAGAGGCGACGCAGTGGACATGCGCACCGACTTGTTCGCGCTCGGGATCGTGCTCTACGAGCTGGCGAGCGGGAAGCGGCCGTTCGTGGGGGAGACCCACGTGGACATCGGCCACGCTATCCTGCGCGAGGCCCCGAAGCCGCTGCGCACGCTGCACCTGCCGCGCGATCTGGACCGCATCGTGAGCCGATGCCTCGAGAAGAACCCGCGAGAGCGGTTCCAGACGGCGCTCGACGTCTCGAACGAGCTGCGCGCGTTACGAAAGGCACTCGAGCAGAGCGAGTCAGGCGTGGTGGCCAGGCCGGTCACGGACAAGGTGGCTTCGATTGCGGTGCTGCCATTCGCGAACCGGAGCGCGAGCGCCGACGACGAATACTTCTCCGACGGTCTCGCCGACGAGCTGCTCAGCGTGCTTTCGAAGATCAAGGGGCTTCGCGTCACCGCTCGCACGTCATCGTTCCAGTTCAGAGGATCGAAGGAAGACGTTCCCACGATCGGTCGAAAGCTGGATGTCGCCACGCTGCTCGAGGGAAGCGTGCGCAAGGCGGGGAACCGCATCCGCGTGTCCGTGCAGCTCGTGAACGTCGCAGACAGCTCGCACCTGTGGTCCGAAACATACGACCGCACGCTGGATGACATCTTCACCGTGCAGGACGACATCGCACAATCGGTAGTGAAAGCGTTACGCGTCACGCTCCTCGGTGATTCCGCCGATTCCGACGCCTCGGTTCGTGCGAAGGCGGATGTCGTCGCCGCGGTGACGGGGCACGGACAGAATGCCGAGGCCCATCGACTCTATCTGCAGGGCAAGTATTTCGTGGATCGCCTGACCGAGGCGGACACGGCGCGCGGCATCGGATATCTGGAGCAGGCATTGGCCCTCGATGCAACCCACGCCGCGGCTTGGAGCGCATTGTCGCGAGCGCACGCGAACAGCGGCGGTTTCAGCTGGGAACCTCTTCTCGAGGCCTTTCGTCTCGCGCGTGCGGCGGCGGAACGATCGATGGAGTTGGCGCCGAATCTGGCGGAAGCACACGCGACCATGGCCACGATCCACCGATACCATGATTGGGACTGGGCAGGGGCCGAGCGATCGTGCAGGCGCGCTCTCGAACTGGCGCCCGAGAACGCGGAAGCTCTGCATTCATACGGTTGGCTGTGTTTTCAGCTCAGCCGATTCACCGAGGCCGAGGCGCTCTTGATGCGCTCGATCGAGAGGGACCCACTGACCGTCGACGGCTACGTCGGCATTGGAATGCTTTATCGATCGATGGGGCGTCCCGCGGAAGCCGAGTTCTGGCTTCGCAAGGCGATCGAGCTCATTCCTCAGGCTATCCATACGCGCTATGTCCTCGCGCTCTTGCTCGCCGAAGTGGGACGGGATGCAGACGCAGTCGCCGTCGCGAGGGAAGAGCCGGCGCGGTGGGCGTACCTCACGGCCTTGGCGTATGTGCATGCCAAGGGAGGACGCGGCGCGGAATCCGACGACGCACTGCACGAGTTGGAAGGCACGAGTGCCAAGACCTCGGGATTCCAGATTGCCCAAGTTCACGCCGCACGCCGTGAGATCGATGCCGCCTTCGACTGGTTGGAACGGGCATTCGCGCAACGCGACCCGGGGATGGCCTGGATGAGAGTCGAGCCGTGCTTCGCCCCGCTCCATGGCGATCCGCGCTGGGCAGCGATGTTGTCGAGACTGGGACTCGCCAATTAACGTCAGGCCGAGCGCGACTGTTCGTACAATTCGATCACTAAATGTACAGTCGCCGGCCTCAAGGGATCGATCGATCCCGAACTTGGATCGCACAACCGGAGAACACAATGCTCGACACCACCGCCACGATCAAAGCGACGCAGCTGGGCTGCTCGATCACCTGCAAGGATGTCGAAGCCTCGATCCTCTTCTGGCGGGAGGCCGTCGGTTTCGCGGTGGCTCGGACGTACGAGAACGAGGGGAAGCTCGCCGGCGCCGTCGTCACGGCAGGCGATTGCAGCATCGTGCTCAATCAGGACGACGGCCAGCTGGGCTGGGACAGGATCAAGGGACAGGGCTTTTACTTGCAGATCAACGTGGCCAGCGCCGCGGAAGTGGACGCAGCCGCGGCCCGCATCAAGGCGGCGGGCGGAACACTGTTGAACGAGCCGGCGGACCGCCCGTGGGGTGCCCGCATGTTCCAGTTCAAGGACCTCGACGGATTCAAGCTCGGCGTCTCCACGCCGCTCGCCTGATCGCCGCAGCCGCGGTGTCGCGCCAACGACAAGCCCCCGCCGCGTATGGTCGGCGGGGCTTTCGTTTTGGCCCGGGACATGAGTGGACACGGATGGTCGCGCTGGGTCATTGACGGGGTAGCCAACGGGTAGCCGGTTTTCGAAGCCGGGTCCTATCCGCACTCCCTGAGGTACATTCCGTCGATGCCACTGACCCCCGGCACCCGGCTCGGCCCCTACGAGATCGTCGCGCCGCTCGGCGCGGGCGGGATGGGCGAGGTGTATCGCGCGAGGGACGCCCGCCTCGGGCGCGACGTCGCCATCAAGGTGCTGCCGCAGCATCTGCGCTCCAGCCCCGAGGCGCTCACCCGCTTCGAACGCGAGGCGCGGGCGGTTTCGTCGCTCAACCATCCGCACGTCTGCACGCTCCATGACGTGGGCCGCCATGACGACATCGACTACCTCGTGATGGAATTGGTCGAGGGCGAGACGCTGGCCCAGCGGCTGGCGAAGGGGGCGCTGCCGACGGCGGACGTGTTGAGGCTCGGCGCCCAGATCGCCGACGCGCTAGATCGGGCGCACCGCGCTGGCGTGATTCATCGCGACTTCAAGCCCGGCAACGTGATGCTGACCGAGGCCGGGGTCAAACTGATGGACTTCGGGCTCGCGCGCGCAACGGGATTGTCGGCGCCCGCGAGCCCCAGCGGCGCGGTGATGGAGGCTCTCACGCAATCGCCGACGGTGGCGGCGCCGCTGACCGTCGAGGGCTCGATCGTCGGCACCGTCCAGTACATGGCGCCGGAGCAACTCGAGGGACGGGAGGCCGACGCGCGCAGCGATCTATGGGCGCTGGGTTGCGTGCTCTACGAGGTGGCGACGGGTAGGCACGCCTTCGAGGGGACGAGCCCAGCGGGCCTGATCGCCACGATCCTGAAGGAGCAGCCGCGGCCGCTGACGGAGCAAGCGCCGCTGATGTCACCTGGGTTCGAGCGCTTGGTGAACCAGTGTCTCGCCAAGAATCCCGACGAGCGCTGGCAGACGGCGAGCGATCTGCGCCGCGAACTGACGCGGATTGCGGAGCATGGCTCGTCGTCCGGACCCGGAACTCCCCCAAGGACCGCCTTCAGCGCACTCGCGGCGCGCCGCCTGCCCCTGTGGATCGCAGCCGCCATCGTTCTTTCAGGCTCGGCTTACCTCCTCGTCCGTAGCGGGTCGCTGCACCTGGGAGCCCCCGCACCGAACCCTGCCGCCACGCCCGGTGTCATTCGATCGATTGCCGTGCTACCGCTCGACAACTACTCGAGCGATCCAAATCAAGACTATTTCGCCGAGGGCATGACCGACGAATTGACGGCCCAGCTTGCAACGATCAGCCAGCTGCGCGTGATTTCGCGCGGCTCGGCAATGCAGTTCAAGGGAGCGCATCGACCATCGACGCCCGAAATAGCGAAAGCGCTCAACGTGGACGCGGTTGTGGAAGGGTCGGTGACGCGAGTCGGCGACAAGGTACGAATCACGGCCCAGTTGATCGACGCCCGGGCAGATCGGCATCTGTGGGCCCGGAGCTTCGAGCGCAGCTCGGGCGACGTGTTGGCGCTCCAGGCCGAACTCGCCTCGGCCATCGCACACGAGATCGATGTACAGTTGACCCCCACCGAGCAATCGCGGCTGGCCGCCGCGCCCCGCGTCGATCCGGAGTCGCACGATGCGTACTTGAAGGGCCGATATTTCTTCAACCGCCCTAGCGACGACAACTTGAAGAAGGCGATCGCGCACTTCGAACAGGCGGTCCAATTGAGCCCGGACTTTGCGCCGGCATACTCGGGACTGTCGGACGCTTACCTCTGGGCCGGCTACAACGAAGGATTTCTGACCGCCACCGAAGGGCGGCGAAAGTCCAAGGCGGCCGCGGAGAAAGCCGTCCACCTGGACGACAACTCCGCCGAAGCCCACGCGTCTCTCGCCACATTCAGGCTGTTTTACGAATACGACTGGGACGGATGCGAGCGCGAGTTTCGGCGGGCCATCGCCCTCAACCCCAATTACGCGTTCGCCCACGATCAGTTCGGTATGGCCCTCGCCTTCCAGGGACGGATTGACGAAGCCGTCGCCGAGGGCAAACGCGCTGCCGAGCTGGATCCGCTGTCCCCCCAGATCCCGATTGATGCCGCGATGGCCTTCATGTTTCGGGGTGACTATGCGACGGCGAGGAGCCTGGCGAAGAAGGCCGCTGAACTCGATCCGACCTACTTCTTTCCTCCCATGTTGGAAGGTTGGGTCGATTCTGAATCCGGGAAGTTCGGTGACGCCATCCCGGCATTTGCGAAAGCCAAGTCGATGGATTCGCCCGGGTTCGTGACCGCATGGCTCGCATACGCGTACGGAGCTTCCGGCGATCGCGGCCGCGCGATGACGGAGCTGGAAGATCTCAGGAAGACGTCACTGCATCACCAGGTACCGCCCTTCAGCCTCGCGCTCGTGTATCTCGGGCTGGGCGATCATCCGCGCGCAATGGGATACCTGGAACAAGCCTATGCCACCGACTCGCAGTGGCTGGGATGGCTGAAGCTGGATCACGTCTTCGATCCACTCCGCTCCGACCCACGTTTCGTGGCGCTGTTACGGAAACTGGGATTCGAGCAGTGATGTGAGTGATCGGGTTTCATCGGACCGCGGACGAGCTGTCTAGAGCAGCGGTCTGGTGGACCGCATGCCTGATCGCCGCGTGCTGGATCGATTTCTTCACTGGGCGAACTGCGCTATCTTCTTGCGCCACGGCCCCGTAGCTCAGACGGATAGAGCAGCGGTTTCCCCATCGAAGTTCGCATGATCGGAGCTTGGGGGCGCCGGAATTCCGGATAAACTGCGCCGGACGTTCGCGGCGTGCCGCATCTCCACCCGGCCGAGAGTGTGATCGAGTATGGCGGATCGACAGCACCAAGCGCGCGAGCAACGAGAAGGCGAGCTGTTTCGCCTGCTGGTGGAAAACATTCAGGATTACGCCATCTTCGTCATCGACACGGAAGGCCGGGTCGAAAACTGGAACCCGGGAGCGGAACGGCTGCTCGGTTATCCGGAAGCGGAAATTATCGGGCATTCGATCACTCCCTTGTTCACCCCGGAGGACATCGCGAAGGGCTTTCCGCAGCGGGAAATGCAGCAGGCGTTGGAGCAAGGTCGGGGAAACGATGACCGCTGGCACGTCCGCAAGGACGGCTCCAGCTTCTGGTGCGGCGGGACGATGACGCCTTTGTGGGACGACAGCCGCCAGCTCAAGGGTTTCGCCAAGATCATGCGGGACCGCACGGAGTGGAGGCGGAACCAGGACGCCGTCGAGGAGCAAGTCCGGCTCGCCGCCTTCATCAAGGACGTGGGTCTCGCGCTCACCCAAAGCGACGATCTCCCGGACATGCTGCACCATTGCGCGGAGGCCATGGTCCGGCACCTAAACGGGGCATTCGCGCGCATCTGGACCCTTGATCCGCAGCGAAACGTGCTGGAGCTCCGGGCCAGCGCCGGTCGGTACACGCATCTGGATGGCCCGCATAGCCGCGTTCCGGTGGGCAAGTACAAGATCGGCCTGATCGCCCAGGAGCGCCAACCGCATTTGACCAACGCGGTGGCGAGCGACCGTCGTGTGAGCGATCGGGAGTGGGCCCGGCGTGAAGGTATGACGGCTTTCGCCGGCTATCCGCTGCTCGTGGAAGACCGGCTGGTAGGCGTCATGGCGATGTTCTCCGGGCACGATCTGTCGGATTCGACCCTCGAGGCGATGTCGTCGGTTGCCAACGGAGTTGCCCTCGGGATCGAGCGGAAATCCGCCGATGCGGAACGGCGACGGCACCAGGAATGGCTGCGGGTGACGCTGGCCAGCATCGGTGACGCCGTCATCGCCACCGACACCGAGGGCCGTGTCACGTTCCTGAATCCCGTCGCCCGGGAGCTGACGGGATGGAGCCAGGCGGACGCCCACGGGCAGCCTCTCGCAACCGTGTTCCGGGTCCTCCACGAAGAAACGCGTCTCCCCGTCGAGAACCCCGTCAGCAACGTTTTACGAGAAGGCCGGGGCGTGGGTCTGGGCAATTACACGGTGCTGGTCGCCCGGGACGGCACGGAGCGGCCCATCGACGACTCCGCCGCCCCCATTCTCGACACGACCGGATCGCTGGCGGGAGTGGTCCTCGTGTTCCGCGACGTGACCGAACAACGTCGGGTGGAGCACCAGATGCGAGCGAGCGAGGCCCGTAAAGCGGCGATCCTGGAAACGGCTCTCGACTGCATCATCACGATGGATGCAATGGGGAAGGTGGTCGAGTTCAACCCCGCCGCCGAGAAGACGTTCGGCTACCGCCGCTCGGAGGTCGTCGGCCAGGAGCTCGCCGATTTAATCATTCCGGCATCGCTACGGGACCGGCACCACAAGGGCATGGCGCACTACCTGGCGACGGGAGAGGGGCCGGTTCTCGGAAAGCGACTCGAACTCCCCGCCCGGCGTGCGGATGGGACGGAGTTCCCCGTTGAGCTGGCAATCACCCGCATCCCGACCCCGGGCCCGCCGCTGTTCACGGCCTATCTGCGGGACATCAGCGAACGCAAGCGTCTCGAAGAGTCGTTGCGGGCGAGCGAGGAAAGGTTCCGCGGGCTGATGGAACAGGCACCCTTCAGCGTGCAGGTGTTCGCACCCGATGGGCGCACCGTACGGGTCAATCGCGCATGGGAGGAATTGTGGGGCGTCACCCTCGACCAACTGGCCGGGTACAACATCCTGGCGGACGAGCAACTCGAGGCACGGGGTGTGCTTTCCTATATCCGACGAGCCTTCGCCGGCGACCCCGCATTCGTGCCCGCGATTCGATATGACCCCAACGAGACGCTCCCCGACCAGACCCGACACCAGGATCCGGTGCGGTGGGTAGCCGCCGTCGCCTACCCCCTCAAGGACGACGCTGGCCAGGTTCGGGAGGTCGTCCTGGTCCACGACGACGTCACCGCGCGCATGCGCGCCGAAGCGGCACTGCGCGAGAGCGAGGAAAAGTTGCGGTTGATGGCGGACACGATCCCGCAGCTGGCATGGATGGCCAGGCCGGACGGCCATATCTTCTGGTACAATCGCCGCTGGTACGAATACACCGGCACCACCGCCGAGCAGATGGATGGCTGGGGCTGGCAGTCCGTACACGATCCGGACGTACTGCCCAAGGTGCTCGAGCGATGGAAGGGGTCGATCGCCAGCGGCCAGCCGTTCGACATGGTGTTCCCCCTCAGGGGCGCGGACCGCCATTTCCGTCCGTTCCTCACGCGCGTCAATCCGCTACGGGACGAGAGCGGCCGGATCCTGTACTGGTTCGGGACGAATACCGACATCAGCGAAATCAAGAACATGGAAGAGGCGCTGCGGGACGCCGACCGCCGCAAAGACGAGTTCCTCGCAACATTGGCCCACGAGTTGCGCAACCCGCTCGCCCCAATCCGCAATTCGCTCCAGATCCTCAAGATGCCGCGGGTCGACCCGGCGACCGTCCAGCAGACCCGGGACATGATGGAGCGGCAGGTCCATCATCTCGTCCGACTCGTCGACGACCTGCTGGACGTGTCGCGTGTCATGCGGGGCAAGATCGAATTGCGCAAGGAGCCGGTGGAACTGGCCACCGTCGTCGCCCGGGCCGTCGAGACCGCTCAGCCGCTCATCGAGGTCCAGGGACACCGACTCGAACTCTCGCTTCCGTCCGAATCGCTACTGGTGGACGCCGACCCGGTGCGACTGGCCCAGGTCGTCGGCAACCTATTGACGAACGCGGCAAAGTATACCGAGGCGAACGGATACATCTGGCTGACGGCCCAGCGAGATGGCGACCAGGCGGTGTTGCGGGTGCGGGACAACGGCATCGGTGTCACACCCGAGATGCTCCCGCATGTCTTCGAGTTGTTCGTCCAAGTGGATCACGCTTCCACTAAAGCGCAGGGTGGGCTCGGGATCGGACTGACGCTCGTGAAGAATCTCGTCGAAATGCACGGCGGCACCGTCGACGCCCATAGCGCCGGGCTCGGTAAAGGCTGCGAGTTTGTGGTGCGATTGCCGCTCGTGTTGCAAAAACGCCAGCAGGCGCACGAATCGGACATCGCGGAACAGCAACCCGAGCCTGCGCGATCTTCCGGCCACCGGCTGATGGTCGTCGACGACAACCAGGACGCCGCCATCAGCTTCGCCATGCTGCTCCGGCTGCAAGGGCACGAGGTACGCATCGCCCACAACGGACCGGCGGCGTTGCAGATGGCGCAGGACTATACGCCCGACGTCGTGTTCCTGGACATCGGCATGCCCGGCATGGACGGCTATGAGGTCGCACGCCAGATGAGACAGCAGCCCGGCAAGGAGGATGTCGTACTGGCGGCACTCACGGGCTGGGGCCAGCGAGAAGATCGGCGGCGAACGGAGGAAGCGGGCTTCAACCACCACTTTGTCAAGCCACCGGACCTGAAGGCGGTCGAAAACCTGCTGTCACAACTACCCACGCCAAGACCGCGTGCCTGAAAAGCGACCTGGCGGTGGCGGAGCGCTTCGATCGTTTGAAACGACCGTGCTCCTGACCGTCGACGAAACGATGGATGCCCTGCACGACACACGTTCGCGTGTCAGTGGCGGGAACGCGGTGGAAACCTGCCGCGCTGCCGCAAATCTTGGGACACGCGAGCATCGAGACCACGCCGCGGTGTTATGCCAGACACACGGCCAAACCACAGCCAAGACCGCACCCAAGCCACCGCCGGGCGCTCTACAAAGTTCTATAGGGTGCCTTGCGCAAGTTGAAGTAATCGAACACAGTGCCCGGCCCATGGCCCCGTAGCTCAGACGGATAGAGCAGCGGTTTCCTAATTCCGATCAGCGATTTCTCACCGACGTCGACACGCCTCACGCAAGTCATTCGGAATACTCGCCAACGAAGAGCCCCGCCCGGAGATGCCCGAGCGGGGCGATCGTTTTTCGATGGACTTGAGCGGACACCAACGGTCACGGTGGGTCATTGAAGGGGTAGCCAAGGGGTAGCCAAGTATGGTGGCGGTTATTCGTCTTGTATCACCCCACCTTCCTCCTCATGAGACGCTCCGCTTCCGCGGCGGGGAGAGTGCGCGCTGAGAGCGCGGGGAGCGCGGGGAGGCGGGCTCAGGTGCTGGCCGAGACGATGCCGCGAGCCGCGGCGAGAGGGGCGCGGCCGGTGCCGAGGGCCGGGTGGGGCTCAGGCGTCGGGATTCGATGTGGAGCGGGGTGCCGGTACGGCGTACAGTCGGCTCCACGCGCATGAAAGTTCCTATCCTTCCACGGAGACCATCATGATGCGTTTGCGTCGACTGCTACCACTCGTTCTCCTCTCGTGTCTGCCGAGCTTCGCGACGGCGTCATCGGAAAACGTCACGACCTCGCTGTCGGTCTTCGACATCCATACGCCGGGGATTTGGCGCCAGGAAGTTCGCGGGCGCGACGTCGCCCGCTCGGTTCGGAACTACAACTGGGTGATCAACCAGCGCATCTGGCTCGATCGCAACGCGGTGGGCGTGTGGGTCTCGGGTCAGGCGCTCGAGAGTTTCACGTGCGTGAGCAACAGCATTGTCAGGAACCCCATGGGGCCGGGGTTCTGGCGCATCCGGCGCACGTTTTATCAGAACGACGTCCGGCGCTTTCGACTCCATTACCGCGTGTTCTGGGTGGGTCATGCGAACACGGTCATCCGTGATTCGATCCCCGATCCGAGCGCGATAACTCCCCCGAACTCGCGGTTCACCATGACGATGGATCATCTCGAAATGGTACTGCCGGTGGAGCCCACCGACCCTACGCAGGACACCGATCCTCCCATCAACGAATTGGTCGAGATCACGGACGAAAACGGGGGCATGCACCTTCTCGGTCAGCCCGGTTTCGAAACGATGCCGGACACGCAATTGAATCCGGGTGGCTACCAGCTCGCGACGACCGAGCTGTCGACGTACACCTTGCCGCCTGCAGCTCAACGCATCAGCGATCCCGGAATGCCGCCGATGACGGGCCAGGTCGAGATCTCGCCGGGTGTCGTCATGGAGTTCCTGATGGACGTGTTCGGAAACGTGCAGGTCGATCACGCACCGCCACCCGGACCGGACGATCCGTTCTCGTCCACAGTGCTCGGACGCGAGAAGCATCAAGGGCTCGTCGGTCAGCCGACCAGAATCGACGGAGACGAGCTGCCGGTCGATCAGAACGTGGTTCCGCTCCAGCTCTATAGCTGGGCGCTCACGCCCAGCGGGGAGGTGCTCGGCGCGCTGTCCGGGCAGAACGTCATCGGACCGCCGGTGGATATGAACGGGAATTCCGTTGCCGACAATGCCCTGGGTGCCCCGGTGCCGATGGATCCCACGGTGCGCGACATCGACAATGTTCTCGATCCCGCCGCCCAGCCGGTGGATGTCGTGATCGAGGAAGACGACGAGCCCACCAGCCTCGAGCTGAGCGCTTACAACGCGAAGCTGACCGCCGCGGGTCTCGCGGACGTGTACCCGCCCTTCAAGTTCGGCATCAAGAGGGTCAAGCTGCGCAAGGCATGGGGCATCGATCGGCGCATGGTGATGGACACATGGCTTCATCACTGGGTGTGGAGTGCCCAGAACTACGTCGTCGTGCGGGCGGGTCCGTATCGTGTATGCGTTTCGAAAGTCGGGCTATCGAGCTACACGAGCGATCACCGGAAGTTCCCGGTCGGCCAGTCTCCACAGGCGTCGAACTACGGGCTGCAGCATCTGCGATTCTTCCGCCTCTGCTATCGGATCTATCGTCCGCATCCGGACCAAGTGCGCATCAAGGTCGACCAACTCTTCATCGTCGTGCCGCTCGATGCGAACGATCCCAATTCGGACCTCATGGCGCTCGTGACCACGGGCGACGAAAACAAGCTCTTCCAAATCGTTCCACCCCCCGTGCTCGCCGGGCTCCAGCCGGATCCTTTGCCCTTCGGTCAGGACGGCGTGTTCATGGAACCGCTCGATCCGATCACGGACTGCATGGACATCGGTGGTGGCGGCACCAACATCTTCGACGGCGACCTGTCGGCGCTCGGTACGTCGCAACAGAACGTGCCCGTGGTCGCGAACGAGGATCTGGCGACGGAGCTGCGAAACGACCAGCTCCAGCTCTATTGCTGGATCTTGTCGCCGAACGGCACGATGAAATCCGAGTCCTTCACGGACCAGGTCCACCCATCGACGCCGGTGGTGTTCACGATTCCGGGGACGCCGGCAATTCCATGGTTCCGGGATGCGAACGATCTTCCAGTGCCGGACCCGACGCTGCTCGCGCTACGTCTGAACCTTGTGACGGGTGTTGAGGGCCCGCAGCAGTTCGCCGCACGCCTGCACCAGAACGTTCCCAATCCGTTCAATGGATCGACGACGGTCTGGTTCAGTGTGCCGGGGCGTACGGGAGCGGGGGAGACGTTGCCCGTGCGGCTCTCGATCTTCGACGTACAGGGCCGCGAGATCACGCGGCTCCTCGATGGCCGGCTCGAGCCAGGCAACTACACGATCCCGGTGGAACGGAGCGACCTCGGACGATCGCATTCCGCAGTGTTCTTCTATCGCCTCGAGGTCGCGGGGGAGAAGATCACTCGGAAGCTGGTGCCGCTGAACTGAGCTGGGCGCGGATAGAGCCGATGTGTCGCGGTGAGGGGTACCATTTCCCGACCACTGATGGGCTGACGAAAAATGTGTGCGGCCCGTCTGGTCAGCCTCGCCGAGGGCGTCTCAAGGTTGACCGTAACCCAACCGTAACCCATCGTTCCCGCATCTCGTTGTGGCCCCGTAGCTCAGACGGATAGAGCAGCGGTTTCCTAATTCCGATCAGCGATTTCTCACCGATGTCGATACGCCTCTCCTAAGTCATTCGGAACACTCGTCAACGAAGAGCCCCGCCCGGAGATGCCGAGCGGGGCGATCGTTTTTCGATGGACTCGAGCGGACACGAACGGTCACGGTGGGTCATTGAAGGGGTAGCCAAAGGGTAGCCAAGTATGGCGGCGGTTGGGAGGCCGGACGCCTGAGTCGCCGATCGGGTAGAGTCCCCCGATGCCACTCGCCCCCGGCACCCGCCTCGGCCCCTACGAGATCGTCGCGCCGCTCGGCGCGGGCGGGATGGGCGAGGTGTTTCGCGCGCGCGACACCCGGCTCGAACGCGACGTTGCAGTGAAGGTGCTGCCGCAGCATCTCTCCGCGAACCCCGAGGTGCGTGCCCGCTTCGAGCGCGAGGCGAAGACCGTCTCCTCGCTCAACCACCCGCACATCTGCACGCTGCACGACGTCGGACGCGAGGGCGACACCGACTATCTGGTGATGGAGTTGGTCGAGGGCGAGACGTTGGCCCAGCGGCTCACGAAGGGGCCGCTGGCCACCGCCGAAATACTCAAACTCGGCGCTCAGATTGCCGAAGCGCTCGACCGCGCGCACCGTGCCGGCGTGGTCCACCGGGACCTCAAGCCCGGAAACGTGATGCTGACGAAATCGGGTGCGAAGCTGATGGACTTCGGGCTTGCGCGGTCGGCGGGCATGCCTGGCGCCGCGCGAGGCAGTGGAGACTTTTCCGGGCTGACGCAGTCGCCCACAGTTGCCGCACCACTGACCGCCGAAGGCACGATCGTCGGGACATTTCAGTACATGGCGCCCGAGCAGCTCGAGGGAAAAGAAGCAGACGCAAGATCGGACATCTGGGCGCTGGGCTGCGTGTTCTATGAAATGGCGACGGGGAAGCGCGCGTTCGAGGGCAGGAGCCAGGCGTCGCTGATCGCCGCCATCATGAACACGGAACCCGCTCCGCTCGGCGCGTTGGCACCCATGGCGCCGCCGGCGTTCGAACGGTTGGTGAAACAGTGCATCGCCAAGGATCCCGACGACCGCTGGCAGTCGGCAGGGGACCTGAGCCACGAGCTCAAGTGGATCGCGGATGCGGGCTCGCGCGCCGGCGTGCCGACGCCGGTCTCGGCGCAACGCGCGAGCCGCGAGCGCATCGCCTGGCTGCTCACCGCGGTGCTCGCGGTGGTTGCCGCCACCTTCGCGCTGCGTTCGGGCAATCGCTCGGGCGGGCAGGTGACCTTCAAGCAGCTCAGCTACCAGCCGGCGGCGATCTTCCGGGCCGCCTTCGCTCCGGACGGCAAGACCATCGTGTACAGCGCAGCACGCGAGGGTAACACGCCCGAGATCTTCACCGTCCGCCCGGAGTATCCCGAGCCCCAGTCGCTCGGACTGCATAGCGCACAACTCCTCTCGGTGTCCTCGACGGGAGAGTTGGCCGTGCTCACCGACGCGCGTTACCTCGCCCATCGGCTCTTCACCGGTACGCTGGCTCGCATGCCGCTGGGCGGCGGAGCGCCGCGCGAGATACTCGAGAGTGTTCGCGAGGCGGACTGGTCGCCGGACGGCTCGCAGCTCGCAATCATTCGCCTCGTCCAGGGCAGGGATCGACTCGAGTTCCCGATCGGCCACGTGCTGTGCGAATCCGGTGGGTACCTGAGCGATCTCCGAGTGTCACCGCGGGGAGACCGGATCGCGTACTTCGAACATCCGTCGCGCTTCGACGATCGCGGTTCGGTGAACGTCGTCGATCTCCACGGCAAGAAGACCGTGCTCTCGGATGGCTACTGGGGCGAGGAAGGAATCGCTTGGACCAAGGACGGCGCGGAGATCCTGTTCTCGGCGAGCTACGGCGGTAACACATGGACGATCTACGCCGTGACGCTGGCCGGCAAGCGGCGCGTTGCCCTCGAGAGCGCCGGCGGGCTCACGATCCACGACGTGGCCCGAGATGGACGCTGGCTCGCGACCCGGGATGATCAGCGCGATGGGATCATGGTCCACACTCCCGAGTCGAACGAGGACCGGGATCTCTCCTGGCTCGATCTCTCCGAGGGCGCGATCCTCTCGCAGGATGGGCGGACGGTCATCTTCAGCGAGCAGAGCGCCGCGATGGGGACCAACTACGCGGTGGGTCTTCGGAAGACCGATAGATCACCCGTGGTGAAGTTGGGGGAAGGAACCCCGAGAGACCTGTCCGCGGACGGCAAGTCCGTGCTCGCGGTGGTCGCATCCACACCGCCCCAGATCGTGATCTATCCCACGGGGGCAGGCGAGCTCCGGCATCTCGATCGAGGCGGTTTGGAGAATGTCGAGTCCGCGGAGTGGTTCCCCAACGGCGACAGCATCCTGATCTGCGGCAACGAGCCGGGCACGGCGACACGGTTCTACGTCAAGGATCTGGCGGGGGGCACCCCGCGCGGTGTGACGCCCCCGGGAACGAACAGCGGGAAGCTCTCGCCGGATGGCAAGCTCGTCCTGGCGAAGGGGCCCGATGGCAAGTTTTTCCTTTATTCGCTCTTCGGAGGCGAACCGCGACCCATACCGTGGTTGTCGGAATTCGAGAGGCTCATCTGCTGGACTGCGGACGGACGCTCGGTGCTCGTGAGCAGCGACGCGATGATTCCCAGCCGCGTCGAGCGGGTCGATCTCGAGACCGGACGCCGAACCCTCTTCAAGGAGATCGCGCCATCGGACCGTGTTGGATTGATGTTGGTTAATCTCAGCTTCCTTACGCAGGACGAACGATCGTACGCCTACGGAATCACCCGGCAGACGTCGACTCTATTCCTCGTGGAGAGCAAGAAGTGAGGACGGGCTGGTCGGCATCCACCGCGGGCGAAGACCGCCAGGTAGCAGGGGCGAGCACGCCATGAACAGCGGTCGAGTAGACCGCGTGCTTGATTGATTTCGTCGTCGAGCCGCGTGCGCTATCTTCGTCCGCCGTGGCCCCGTAGCTCAGACGGATAGAGCAGCGGTTTCCTAATTCCGATCAGCGATTTCTCACCGACGTCGATACGCCTCACGTAAGTCATTCGGAACACTCGCCAACGAAGAGCCCCGCCCGGAGGTGCCCGAGCGACGCAATCGTTTTTCAATGGACTGGAGCGGACACGAACGGTCACGGTGGGTCATTGAAGGGGTAGCCAAAGGGTAGCCAACTATGACGGCGGTTGGGAGGCCGGGCCCCTGAGTCGCCGATCGAGTAGAGTCCCCCGATGCCACTCGCCCCCGGCACCCGCCTTGGCCCCTACGAGATCGTCGCGCCGCTCGGCGCGGGCGGGATGGGCGAGGTGTTTCGCGCGAAGGACACGCGCCTCGGCCGCGACGTCGCGGTCAAGGTGCTGCCCCAGCACCTCTCCGCCAACTCCGAGGTGCGCGCGCGCTTCGAGCGCGAGGCGAAGACGGTCTCCTCGCTCAACCACCCGAACATCTGCACGTTGTTCGACGTGGGGCGCGAGGGTGACACCGACTACCTCGTCATGGAGCTGATCGAGGGCGAGACCTTGGCCCAGCGACTCGCGAAGGGCGCGCTGCCCATCGCCGATGCGCTCCGCATCGGCGCTCAGATCGCCGATGCGCTCGACCGCGCGCATCGCGCCGGGGTGATTCATCGTGACCTCAAGCCCGGCAATGTGATGCTTACGAAGAGCGGCGCCAAGCTCATGGACTTCGGACTCGCGCGCGCGACGGGGCTGGCGGGCGACCGCGGTGTCAGCGGTGCGACCCTGTCGACGATTACGCAGTCGCCCACCATGGCCGCGCCGTTGACCGCCGAGGGCTCCATCGTCGGCACGTTCCAGTACATGTCGCCTGAGCAGCTCGAGGGCAAGGAGGCGGACACCCGCAGCGATCTCTGGGCGCTCGGCTGCGTGCTGTACGAGATGGCGACCGGCCGGCGCGCGTTCGAGGGCGCGACGCAGGCGAGCCTGATCGGCACCATCATGCGTGACTCGCCACGGCCGATGGCGGAGCTGGCGCCGATGTCGCCGCCTGCGCTCGACCGGCTCGTGGGCGCGCTGCTCGCGAAAGACCCGGACGACCGCGTCCAGACGGCGCACGACGTGAAGCTTCAGCTCCAGTGGACGGGAGACGGTTCGTCCGCGGGTTCGCTCCCCACCGCGATCGCCGGGATCGCGGCCCGGCCCCGTGCCAGCCGGGAGCGTCTCGCATGGGTCATCGCCGCGGTCGGTGTGGCGCTTGGAATCGTCGGCATCGTCGTCGTGCTGCGCCTTCGGCCGGCCGTTCCGGGGCAGGGCGTAACGCGCTTCTCCATCGCCGCGCCCGAAAACGTGAACCTCAACTCGGATCCCACGATGTCGGCCATCTCGCCCGACGGTCGTACGCTCGCATTCGTCGCCGCCGATTCCGGGGGCACGGTCCGAATCTGGGTGCGCCCGCTCGAGAGCCTCACGCCGCGGCCGCTACTCGGGACCGAGAACGGGGTGCTTCCTTTCTGGTCGCCCGACAGCCGCAATCTGGCGTTCTTCTCCGACAACGGAAAACTCAAGAAGATACCGATCGCGGGCGGAAATCCGGAGGAGATCTGCGACGCGGCCGATGGCCGTGGCGGAAGCTGGGGCTCGGATGGCGTGATCGTGTTCGCCCCCAAGGCCTCGGGTCCACTGTTTCGTGTCCCGGCGAGCGGAGGAGATGCGGTGCAAGCCACGCGTCTCGACTCGTCACGCCAGGAGACCGGTCACCGCTGGCCCTGCTTCCTTCCCGACGGAAAGCACTTCCTCTTCGTGGGGATGCCGGCGCGCCGGGGCAGCTTCGACTTCTTCGTCGGCTCACTCGATTCGAAGGGGACGAAGCACCTGGGAAGCGCGAGCTCTGCTCCGGTCTTTGCCTCGGCCGGGTATCTCATCTTCGTTCACAACACCTCGATCGTGGCCCAGGGATTCGACCCTCGGCGTCTAGCGTCGAGCGGTTCCCCGGTCACCCTGGGCGAGGCGCCACCGCCTTCCGGGTACACCGGGGCGCAAACGGTGACCGCCTCGAACAACGGAGTCCTCGCCCACGCGGGGGGAGGGTTGCCGAACACGGAACTCCAGTGGCTCGACCGCGCGGGGCAGCCGGCCGGGGCGATTCCCGTGCCCGCGGGCCGCTACCAGGAAGCTCGATTGTCGCCCGATGGGAAGCGGCTCTGCATCGAGAGGCGAAACTCCGCTTCCGAAGTGGACCTCTGGCTCGTCGACCTGGACCGCGCGACCTCCACCCGCTTCACCTTCGGACCGACGACCAACTACTGGCCGGCCTGGTCTCCGGACGGCAGTCGCATCGCCTTCGCATCGAACCGGTCCGGTCCCGATGACATCTACGTCAAGCCCACCAACGGGGCGGCGGAAGAGACGCCGATCCTCACGGGCGGCGCCCTGTTCAAGGACCCGTACAGCTGGTCGGCGGACGGGCGCTTCATCGTCTTCGAGGAACCGAACGATCGAACCGGCTGGGACCTTCGAATGGTGCCGGTGGACGGGGATCGCAAGCCAATTTCATATCTTCACACCGCGTTCAACGAGCGCGCCGGAGTCGTTTCACCGGATGGACGCTGGATCGCCTATACGTCCGACGAATCCGGAAAGCAGGACGTCTATGTCCAGTCGTTTCCCGCTCCCGGCAGCAAGCACCAGGTCTCGACCGGATCGGCCGGCTTGCGCGTCATCTGGTCACGCGGCGGCAAGGAGTTGGTCTTCGTCGCCGGTGATGGATTCACGCTCATGGCCGTCGACGTCACGACCAGCCCCGCTTTTCACGTCAGCGCGCCCCGCAAACTCTTCAAGCTACGGCAGGACTACGTGGGGATAGAGGTCACTCCGGACGGACAGCGCGTGCTTGTCGTCGCCCCCGCGGGACAGGGCGCGGCCCCCACGATCACGATCGAGCAGAACTGGACCGCGGGACTGAAGAAGCCATGACGCTCACTCCCGGCACCCGCCTCGGCCCCTACGAGATCGTTGCGCCTCTAGGAGCGGGGGGGATGGGCGAGGTGTACCGCGCGCGACCCGGGCATCGGGCGCGACGTGGCGATCAAGGCGTTGCCGGTCGCGTTCGCCCAGGACCCGGAACGCCGTGCGTGGCGTGCGATGGTCCGGCGACGGCCGTGCGCTGATACTGTTCGACCAGAAGCGCCGCGTGATCGCCGTCCCCGTGCAATTCGAAGGTGGGTTCCGACAGGGGGCACCGCACACGCTGTTCGCGCTGCCTCCGACACCGCACTGGTCGGCATGTCACCCGACCTGCGCCGCTTTCTCCTTCTCGAAGGCGAGCCGCTGCCCAATCCCTGAAGGCGCGATGATGCTCACTCCGGGCACGCACCTCCGCCCCTAGATCGTCGCGCCGCACGGCGCGGGTGCTCGCAGCGAAACTCGCTGCAGAGCGCGCTTCGCATGAACGTGTACACGGGCAGGAGTGCTGGGGCAGCGGTCTGGTAGACCGCGTGCACGCTTGATTTCTGCGTTGCACTTGGTTGTGACACAGTGACGTGATGCCGCTGACCGCAGGCACTCACTTGGGCCCCTACGAGATCCTCGCCCCGCTCGGCGCGGGGGGCATGGGCGAGGTGTACCGTGCGCGCGACCCCAAGCTCGGGCGTGAAGTCGCCATTAAGGTTTTGCCCACCGAGTCGCTGCACGACGAAACGGCACGCGCTCGGCTGCTGCGTGAAGCGCGGCTCGCAGCGACGCTCAACCACCCGAACATCTGCACCATGCATGAGGTGGGCGAGGCCGATGGGCACGTCTACCTCGCGATGGAGCTGATCGAGGGCCGGCCGCTGAGCGACATGATCGCCGAGCGCCCCACGGGCCTTCCCATCGAGAACGTAACGCGCTACGGAGCGCAGATCGCATCGGCCCTGGCGCACGCGCATGAGCGGCACGTGATCCACCGCGATCTCAAGAGTTCGAACGTGGTGGTCACGGCGGACGGACGGGTGAAGGTGCTGGACTTCGGCGTCGCGCGTCGCGCCTGCGAGGCGCCAAATGAAAGTGACCCCGCAATGAGCATTGCGCTCACCGAGACCGGCGCGGTCGTCGGGACGCCACACTATCTCGCGCCGGAAGTGTTGCGCGGGGGAGTGGCGGATGAGCGGAGCGACCTGTGGGCGCTGGGGGTGCTGCTGCACGAGATGGCGAGCGGGACTCTTCCGTTCAGGGGAACGACCAGCTTCGAGCTGGCGTCGGCGATCATGAACGACATCCCGGCGACGCTACCAGATCGCGTGCCGGCGGGGCTGAAGGCGGTAGCCGGGCGGTGCCTGTCGAAGGAGCCCGGGGAGCGCTACCAGCGAGCCAGCGAGGTGCGCGCGGCGCTTGAAGCCTTGCAATCGGGAGAATCGGCAACCACCGCGGCTCCCGCAATCAAAGCGTCGCGAGTTCTACCGGTCGCGATGACGGTGCTGGTGCTGGCGCTGGCCACAGCGATCGTGGTGGGCTGGTA
Source organism: Candidatus Eiseniibacteriota bacterium (assembly GCA_031364505.1). Taxonomy (GTDB): domain Bacteria; phylum Eisenbacteria; class RBG-16-71-46; order RBG-16-71-46; family RBG-16-71-46; genus JANLWK01. The sequence continues at coordinate 48,395 of JANLWK010000085.1, forward strand.
TGTGCGTCGGCAGTCGGCGGCTCCTCCCGAAATCAAGCAGCGGCAACTGACCTCGAACCCCGCCGGTAACCCGGTGTTCACGGGATATATCTCGCCTGACGGCAAGACTCTGGCAATCGTGGACCGCAGCGGTCTTTCGTTTCGTTCCATCGAGAGCGGCGAGAGCCATCCCATCGAACTCCCAGCGGGGTTGACGCTCGACTATCCG
>JANLWK010000097.1:0-15083 GCA_031364505.1 Candidatus Eiseniibacteriota bacterium
GCGGGCATCTGCCGCGCCACGCCGAGCCGTAAGCTCATGCGGACGAACTGGGGGCGCAGGAGCTGGCTGCGCAGCAGGTGGGGCACGAGGAACTCGAGCCGCCCACCCTTGACCGACCTGGCTGTCGCCACGAGATCCCCCGATCGGGTCCGACCCGTCCGGAGGTTCGAGGAGCCCGGACACCCCTTCGCGCCGATCGCGCGAGCACATCTATTCCGATGCAACCTGCATACAAGATGCCACGAACATTCTCGTTATCGGCCGGCGCCTCGCGTGGCGCTGCCGGCCCCAATGCACCGCAAATCGCGCCGCGAATTCGCGGTGCGCGGCCGCGTGAATGGCGCGCGCGCCGCGACCGCGCGGATCGCGGCGGGAGTTGCGATGCGTCAATTCCCCCGACGCATGTGGACTTAGACCCCAAGGCGGGTGTGGCGCCAGTGCGTCAGGAGGTTGCGGCTTCGACCGCCGCCGTGTACGCATCACGGACGCGCTGACCGAACTCCCGGCCCGCCACCGGGCGGCCGTCGATCCGCCCCACGGAGACGATGCCCTGGACGGCGTTCGTGAGGAACACCTCGTCGGCGACGAACAGCTCGTCCCGCCACATCGCCGAGCTGCGCACGCGCACCCCGAACTCGTGGCAGGTACGCAGCACGAACGCCCTGGTGATCCCCGGCAGGATGCCCGTCCCGAGCGACGGCGTGGCGACCTCGCCGTCGGCGACGAGGAACACGTTGCTCGCGGCACCCTCGAGCACCTCGCGCTGGGCGGTGAGCAGCAGCACCTCGTCGGCGCCGGCCGCGCGCGCCTCCTCGCGGGCCAGGTGGTAGGCGAGCCGGCTCGTCGTCTTGTACGGCCCGAGCGGCCCGGGCGTGAACGGGCGCTTCGACAGCACCACCGACGCCGAGCCCGAGCGCGTGCCCTTCCACAGCCTGCCCCCCACGGGCTCGGCCTCGATCCAGCAGCCGGCGCGCGTCGGCCGGCCGCCGGCGATGCCGCGCGTCACGGTGATCCGCACGACCGCATCGGTGAGCCCCTCGGCGGCGAGCAGCTCCCGCATCGCGCGCTCGAGCGTCGCCGGCGACGGCGGCACGGGGAAGCCCAGCTCGGCCGCCGCGAGCACCATGCGCTCGAGGTGGCGGGTCCACAGGAACGGGCGCCCACCGTGGACGCGCACCGTCTCGAAGATGCCCTCGCCGTCGCGCGCGCCGCGGTCGAACAGCGACAGCGTCGCCTCGGCGCCGCGCTTGAGCGCCCCGTCGATCCACATGTGCCGCTCGGGCATCGGGGCACCGCGCGCGACGCGCTCGGCGCCGGAGGGCTGCGTCTTCACCTCGCTCATCGCGGAGCCACCTCGAGCGTCTCCTCGGAGATCCCGATCGCCCGCGCGAGTGCCGCGCGCATGCCCGCCGCCTTGTGCAGCGTCTCGACGTACTCGGCGTCGGGATCGGAGTCGGCGGTGATGCCGCCGCCGGCGGCGAAGTGCAACGCGTGCGGCGTGACGAGTGCCGTGCGGATCGCGATGTTCCAGTCGGCGGCCCCCCGCCAGTCCACGTAGCCGATCGCACCCGTGTAGATGTGGCGTCGCGTGGGCTCGAGCGCGTCCAGGATCTCGATTGCGCGGAGCTTGGGTGCTCCCGTGATCGAGCCGCCGGGGAAGCACGCGTGCAGCAGGTCGATCGCGTCGTGGCCGGCGACGAGCGCACCCGAAATCGTGGACGTCAGGTGGAACACCTGCGGAAACGTCTCCAGCTCGCACAGCCGCGCGGTGCGCACGCTGCCCGGCTCGCACACGCGGCCCAGGTCGTTCCGCAGCACGTCGACGATCATCACGTTCTCGGCGCGGTCCTTGTCGCTCGCGAGCAGCTCGGCCTTGAGCCGCAGGTCCTCCGCCCAATTCGCGCCGCGCGGGCGCGTGCCCTTGATCGGCCGCGTCTCGACACGCCCCGAGCGCAGCTCGAGGAACCGCTCCGGGCTCGCCGACACGATCGTGTGGCCGGGGGCGCCGATCACGGCGGCGAACGGCGCGGGCGAACGGTCGGCGAGCGCGGCGTGCAGCCCGAGCGCCACGCGGCTCATCGTCGCGGGGTCGAGCGGCGTGGCGGACACCGCGCCGTGCTCACCGCCGAGCGGCAGCGTCCAGCGCTGCGACAGGTTCGCCTGGTAGATGTCGCCGCGCACGATGTGGTCCTTCACGCGGTCGATGGCCGCGAGGTACCCGTCGCGCGTGAACGTCGAAGTGGTGCGGGCGTCCGCGCGCGCGGGCACGACCGGTTCGATGGCGCCGCGCTCGGCGAACAGCGTGGCGAAGCTCTCGAGCCGCGCCTCGGCGCGCTGCGCGCGGCGCTCGCCCTCGTACGGCAGCCCGCTCGAGAACAGCCACGCCGTGCGCGACCCGTGATCGAACGCGCCGATCACGTCGTAGAAGCCGAGCAGCACGTCGGGGAGCCCGAGATCGTCCTCCGTGCGGGACGGCCATTGCTCGAGCCGGCGGCCGAAGTCGTACGCCCAGTAACCGACGGCGCCCCCCGTGAACGGCACGAGCGTCGGCGTCGACTCGTCGTCGCGCACGCGTTCGGACAGCGCGCGCAGGCGCACGACGGCCTCGGCGTAGTCGGTGCCCGCGAACGACTCGAACGGCTCGGCGCCGAAGAACGACCAGCGGCCGCGCTCGTCGTCCAGGCTCGAATGCAGCAGGAACGGCTGGCGCAGCCGGCCGAGCGCGGGCAGCAACTCGAGCGGATCGAAACACTCGAATTGCCGCACCAGCGGGAAGTCGGATCTGGCTGTCATGCATGAAGGGTAGGTTCGCGGCCCACCCCGGTCAATGCGTCCCAGGCGCTCCAGACGCGGTCGGAAGCGGTTTTTGCGTTGCCGAAACGTCCCGAGCCGTCGCGAGTGCGACCGCGAGGCGGCGGTCGGACGGGTAGATCTCGCAGGCGCGGGTGAGAAAATCGGCGGCCAGCCGCCGGTCGGGGGCCTGGAGCAGGATCTCGGCGAGCCTGAGGAGTGCGTCGGGGCCGCGGCCGAAATTCATGATGTCGCCTTCGAAGCTGTTCGCGCACAGGTCGAAGTCGGCGTAGGCGGCGCTCCAGTGCGGCACGAACGCCACGGAGTCGAGCGTCGGGAACAGCGCACGCAACGCGCGCCCGCCGTCGAGCACCTGGTAGATGAGCGTGTGCTCGACCGACAGGAGCGAGTCCTGCCGCGTCTCCCCCGTGCGGTCGTCCACCTTGCCCCGCATCTCGGGGGGTGAAAACAGCGCGATTCGCCGCGGCGGTCCGATGCTCGTTTGCCCGAGCCCGACCGCCGCGCGGCGCACCATCTCGCTCTTGCGCAGCTGCGGATCGTACGGCAGGTCCAGGCCCTGGAAGCGCCGCGCCGCGCGCGCATCGAGCAGCCGCGTGCTGGTCCACGCGTGCGTCATGAGCACGGCCGCGACCACGGCCCACGCGATGGCGCCGGCGCGATGCGCCGGGGCGCCGGGCGGGCGGCGGGCACGCGACTCGGCGCGCCGCGACTCCGTGGGCGCACGCGCGGGCACGAGCGCGGCGAGACCGGCGCCGAGGGCGATCGCGAGCCCGGCGAGCGGGGCGTAGAGATAGTTCGCGTACGTGTGGTGGAGCAGCGGCAGCACGGGTACCAGGCCGAGCGTGAACCACGCGAGCCCGACCACCGGCAGGGTGGTGCGAGCGCGCACCTCCCACGCGAGCGCGAACAGCGCTCCCATGACGGGAATGCCGATCTGCCACGCCTCGATCGAGACGCCGCCACGCTCGTCGTAGAACGGGTGGACGACGTCGAACGCCCACGACACGTAGGTCATCAGGTTGTGGAACAGGTTGAGCCCGAACCGCGTGGCGTACGCCTCGCCGCCGAAGGCGCGCGCGGGGACGCGCCCGGCCCATAGCGCGGCGCCGACGAGCACGCACGCGGCGAGCACCGGCCACGTCCTGAGTACCCGCGCGCGCCACGCGTCGCGGTCGGCGAGGCGGCCCGGCTCGACCGGCACAAGCAGCACGAGCGGCAGCAGCAGGACGGACTCCTTGGACAGCAGTGCCGCCAACGCCAGCGCCACCGCAGTGACACGGGCACGCGTGCCAGCGCGATCGGCGAGCAGGAGTGCGCCGATCACGCAGGCGCACGCCAGCAGGTCGCCGATGCCGACCGCCTGCTGGAGCACGCTGAACGCCGGCCGCGCGGCGCCGAACAACCCTGCCGCCAGCGTCGCCGCGATCGGCGCGCCGCCGCGCGACCGCACAAAGGCGTAGAGCAGCACGACGCTCACGGCGTGGAGCGTGGCGTTGAGCGCGTGGTAGGCGAAGGGATCGGCGCCGAACAGGCGAACGGCCGCCATGAAGAATCCCGGCCCGGCGATCAGGCGCCAGAATCCAAGCTCGGGCGTCGGGACGATGCCGCGGGCGCGTTCGAGCGAGATCAGGTCGTCCGGGTGGAAGTAGACATGGAGTGCGGATCGATGCACCCAGGCGGCGAGGGCCGCGCACACGAGCGCGAGCAGCGCGTCGAGGACCGGGAATGGCGGACGGGCGCGAACGGATGGCGATGGCATTCGAGCGGCGGCTCCTGGACCGCGGAACGGATGACGCGCGGGATCTTTTGCGATCGGGGCGCTCGGGGGCGACCGGGCGCGACCTGGGCGCAACCCTACGCAAGCCGCGAAGCATAGACGATCGCGACGCCGGAGCGGCGGCGGGTCCGCGCGCTCCGTTTCCGATGATCCCTGCGTCCGCGACGGCTCGATGCGGTAATGTCTCCCGCGCTTCTCGGGCCGCCCCCGCTCCTCGGAGTCTCAAGTGACCACGACGCTCATCCAATCCGGCACACTCGTGCGCATGGACGCCGCCCGCCAGGTCGGGCCGGGCTCAGTGCTCGTGCGGGACGGCGCGCTGCTCGCCGTCGGCGAGGGCGTGCCCGCCGCGCTGGCCGCGATGCCCGGCGGCCGCGCCGACGCGACGATCGACGCCACGGGCGGGTTCGTGCTGCCGGGGTTCGTCCACGGCCACCTGCACCTGTGCCAGACGCTGTTCCGCGGCCTCGCCGAGCAGAGCGACCTGCTGCGCTGGCTGCGCGAGAGCATCTGGCCGCTCGAGGCGGCGCACACCGACGCCTCGCTCGCGGCGTCCGCCCGGCTCGGCGTGTGCGAGCTGCTGGCCGGCGGCGTCACGTGCATCAACGACATGGGCACGGTGTTCGGCACCGAGGTGACGGCCACCGTGCTCGAGGAGACCGGAATCCGTGCGGTGATCGGCAAGGCGCTGATGGACCAGGGCCAGGCCGTGCCGCCGCGGCTCGTCGAGCCGGCCGGGCCGGCGATCGAGCGCTCGCTCGCGCTGATGAAGCGCTTTCACGGCGCGGCGGGCGGGCGGCTGCGCGTGTCGCTCGCGCCGCGCTTCATCCTGTCGTGCAGCGAGCCGCTGTGGCGTGACGTCGCCGCGGCGTCGAAGGAGCACGGCCTGATCGTGCACACGCACATCGCCGAGAGCCCGGGCGAGGGCCACGAGGTCGCCGGGGCCGTCGGCCACACCGCGGCCAGCTACTTCGCCGCGCACGACGTGTTCAGCGAGCGCTTCGTCGGCGCGCACGGCGTGTGGCTCGAGCCCGACGAGCTGGGGGCGATCCGGAACGCGAACGCCGCACTCGTCCACTGCCCGGGCTCGAACATGAAGCTCGGCTCGGGACTCGCACGCGTGAAGGCGTGGCGCGACCAGGGGATCCGCCGCGGCATCGGATCCGATGGTGCCGCGTGCAACAACCGCCTCGACACGTTCGCCGAGATGTCGCTCGCGGCCGGGATCGCGCGCGTGCTCGACCCGGCCGATCCGCCCGCGGCGATGGAGTGGGTCGAACTGGCGACGTGCCGCGGCGCCGACGCGCTCGGCCTTGGCGATGTGGTCGGCTCGCTCGAACCCGGCAAGCAAGCCGACGTGATCGTGCTCGACGCGAGCGCCGTGGAGCTGGCGCCGAACGCCGATGCCGACCCCTACACGACGATCGTCCACTCGATGCGCACGTCGCACGTGCGGCTCACCATGGTTGCGGGCCGCGTGCTGTTCCGCGACGGCGCGTGGACGACGCTGGACCCCGACCGCGTCGCCGCCGACGCCCGCGCCGAGGCGCGTGGGCTCGTGCGTCGCTGCGCGGGCGGATGATTTCGAAACTCACCGACACCGAGGCCGCATGCGCAGACTGTTCGCCGCACTCGCCCTGATGATCCTCGCCGCCACCCCGACTCTCGCCGACGACAAGGCCGACGTCATGGCCACGGTCCAGCGCTTCACCGACGGCTTCAACAAGGGCGACACGGTCGTGGCCCCCAGCGCCTGCACCGCGGACGTGTCGATCATCGACGAGTTCGCGCCGCACGCGTGGCACGGCGCGGGATCGTGCCTGCGCTGGATGCAGGACTGGACCGCCGACGCCGCGACGAAGAGCCTCACCGATGCGTGGGTCACGCTCGGAAAGCCGAAGCACGTCGACATCACCGGCGACCACGCCTACGCCGTCGTGCCGTCCACCTACGCGTACAAGCTCAAGGGCAAGGCAGTGAAGGAGCCCAACTGCATGTTCACGCTCGTGCTCGTCAAGGGCGAGACGGGCTGGCTCATCTCCGACTGGTGCTGGGCGAAGAACTAATCCTCTGGATTATTTGATCGCGAAACTACGGGGGCGAGCGCTGTGCTCGCCCCGGATTGTTTGCGGGTGGGGCGGCGGCGGCGCGGCGGGCGGGCGCGATGGTGACGCCGGCGACGAGCGTGCCGAGCGGCGCGGCGGACGAGCGCGATGGAAGCACCGCCCGTGACGAGTGTCGACTGCGAGGCGGGCGCAGCGAGTCGAACCGCGGCGCCGACAATGAGCTCCTATTCGCGATCGAATTCGCTCGGCGGCAGCGCGACTTGAAATCTCCGCCCTTGACACGATTTTCGTGATAACGCGCCGCCGTTGCCGAATCGCCCTTCAATCGCGCGCCAATGCGCGCTGGCCGGGCGTGCGCGAGCCAATAGGAACACTCGCAGCAAAATTGCCTCGAGCGTGGTCGTTGTTGCTCGCCCCGCGATCCACGGGCCCCGAAAACACGCGTGATACAAATGAGCGGCCCTCATCGCGATCGGATCATGTTCCGATCACACAGCTCGGTGCGCCCCCGAAGAAAGCATGTGAATCATGCGCACCTTCGACCTGTCTCGTGTCGGCGATGCCGCGCTCGTTCGTGAACTGAATTCGCTCCTCGGCCAGGAGCGCGCCGCGCTGGCGGCGGTGCTGGCGCATGTCGCCGAGATCGACGCGCGCCGCCTGTACCTGCCCGCGGGCTACCCGTCGATGTTCGCCTACTGCGTCGGCGAGCTTCGGATGTCCGAGGATGCGGCGAAGAAGCGCATCCATGCGTCGCGCGCGGCGCGGCAGTTCCCGGTGATCTTCGCGGCAGTTGCCGCCGGGTGGGTGCATCTGACAGGTGTTTGCCTGCTCGCGCCGTACCTGTCGGCCGAGAACGCTGACTCGTTGATCGCGGCGGCAACGCATCGGTCCTGTTCGGACATCGCGATGATGCTGGCTGAGCGTTTCCCGACGACGGAATCCCTGCTTCTCGTGTCAGCGAGCACGAATGAACGTGCTGCGCAGCACGTTTCGTTCGATGGCACTGAACAGGTGATGGCTCCGGAGCAGGGTGCGGCTGGTGATGGCGCTTCTCGCGTCGACTTGCATCGCTCGATCGCGAAGCCCTGCGCCGCGGATCGCGTCACGCTGCAGCTGACGATCAGTCGCGTCGCGTACGAGCAGTTTCAGTACGCGCAGTCGATGATGTCGCACTCAAACCCCGGCGGCGATCTCGCGGCGGTGATCGAGAGCAGTGCCGCCGCCCTCGTCGCGCGGCTCGAGAAGCAGAAGTTCGCTGCCACCGCGAAGCCCCGCACGCGTTCGGGCGCGACCCCGCCGAGCGCGAATCCGCGCCACATCCCGGCGGAGGTGAGGCGAGCCGTGTGCGAACGCGACCAGGGTCGATGCACGTTCGTCGGCAACGCCGGGCATCGATGCGACTCGCGCACACTACTCGAGTTCGACCACATCGTGCCGGTTGCGCGTGGTGGGCGGGCGACCGTGGACAACCTGCGGTTGCGGTGTCGTTGGCACAACCAGCTCGAGGCGGCGCGTGTGTTCGGCGCGGAGTTCATGGATGCGAAGCGGAAGCAGTCGCGAGCCGATGCGAACGAAGAGAGAGAGAGCGCAGCCTCGGATCCCAGGCCCGCGGCATCGGCGGCAGACGACGACGCCGATTTCACCGCCTGCCTGCGCCAGCTCGGCTACCGAAGCTCCGAGATCCGAAGCGCAGTGGCGCATTGCAACAGCATGCGAGGGGCGACGCTCGAGGAGCGCGTGCGGGCAGCGCTCAAGTACCTGTGCCCTCGGGCGCGAAGCGTGGCGGCGGCGTGAGTCACGATCAGCGAGTCCTCGAGCACCACCCGGATCGTCAACTGAACGTAAGCGGGGCGTCGTTCGTCCGCCCTGCGTCTCCTGCGTTCGCTCGCCGCCGCGCCAGCGTTCTCCGTCCCCGCCCGTCCATCTTCGTCGCCGCGGTGCACCGTTCCGAACACCGCGGTTGGACGCGTCTCAGACGCGTATGCCGTTAACTCCTTGCCGCTCCGCCCTCAGCGCCCGCGGTGCGCCGCGGCACAGCGCCTGCTCTTCCCTCCTGCGACGCGCGAACGATCGCGCCCTAGCTCCCGTGCATTCGACATCGCCATCATCGGAGGAAGCACATGCATCGCATCGTCACCGCACTCGCCGCCCTGATGCTCGTCTCGACGCTCGCCGGCGTCGCCTCGGCGCATCCCTATTCACCGCGCATCGACCGCCGCGAAGCTCGCCAGCACGCGCGTATTCGCGCCGGCTGGCACCAGGGCGACCTGACGCGGGCGGAGGCTCGGCGCCTGCGCGTTGGACAGCGCCACGTCCATCGCATGGAGCGCCGGTTCAAAGCCGATGGCCACCTGTCGATGCGTGAGCGCGCGCGGATCCAGCGCGTGCAGAACCACCAGAGCCGCCGCATCTGGCGGATGCGCCACAACGGCCGCCAGGCATAACCCGACTCGACGTCGCCGGGCCGGCTCGTCTTGAACGCCAGGGCCAGGATGCGAGCGCGGCACGGCGCGAAGCCCCCGGGGGGTCATCCCTCGGGGGTCTTTCGTTCCCGGGCTGCCCTAGTCCCGTTCGAACGGGCGCAGCAGGTCCATCGCGCGGCCGAACGACATGCTGATCCGGCTCCCATCGCCCGGGCCGAGCGGCCAGGCGAAGTGGATGCGCACGAAGTCCGTGGGCTGCGGCAGTCCGGGCTGGTAGAGCAGCGAGAAGCCAGCCTCGCTGCGCCACGAGGCGCCGTCCCGCCAGCCGTCGGCGTGGGGCGTCACGCCCGTGTACGGATCCCGTCCCCACACCGCGCCGGTAGCGGCGAAGACGCCGAGGTGGATCGGCATGGCGCTGCGGCCCTGGCGGCGCGCGAAGCCGAGAATGTCGCGCAGGTAGAGCCACTCCGACCGCGCGAACGCGATGCGCGCGCCGCCGAGGCTCTCACCGCCCAGGCTGCGCAATCGCGACGGGCCGCCGAGGTAGAACGACTGCTGCGGCACGGGATCGCCGTCGAGGCGGCCCAGCTCGGCCTGCGGCAGCCACGAGATGCTGCGGCTCAGGCCGACGTCAATGGCGCCGCTCACCAACGTGCGCCGGTAGTCGAACGTGCTCGAGAGCCCGCGGCCGGAGTTCACGTGCAGCAGCTGCACCACCGCGGGCGTATGCGGCACGCGCGCGAGCGCCTCGAATTCGATCTCGCGCGCGCGGCCGGTCCAGGCGGCGAGGTTGCCGGGAACGAGCAGCGGTCGGTCGAACAGGTTCCACGTCGCGGTCGTGGTGCGCGGCGACTCGAGCATGTCGCGGTACGCCAGGCCCAGGCGGTGCGCGCCACCCTCGCGGAAGATCCGCGCCTCGACGCCGTCGCGCCGCAGGTAGTGCTTGCGGTCGGCGCCGTTCAGGAAGGCGCGAAGCGCCGACAGCTCGGCGTCCACGGGATCGCGGTCCATCGTCATCGTGCGGCGCCCGCCGAGGGCACGGAAGCCCCATGTCGATCCCGGGCGGACGAGGCGCTTCTCGTACGACAGCCGGCCGAGCGTCAGGTTCGGACCCGTCGCCGTGGCGAGCCGGCCTTCGAAGTGCCCCATGCGCGTGGCGCGGCCGTAGCCCACGCCGCCGCCGAGCACGGGTCCGTCGACTCGATTGAAGGCGAGCACGGGGAAGTACGACAGCCGGTTCGGCGAGAACGGCGGCCACATCCGCGGGTGCTCGAGCGCCTCGATGCGCGCGCTGTCGAGGCCGGCGGTGTCGGTGGGTGCAGCGATCGCGCCGAAGTAGGCGTCGGATGAATCCGCGAGCGTGCGCAGATAGCCGCCGAGCGTCGTATCGGGCGCGGGCGCGTCGGCGCGCGCCGCGGGCGCCGTGTACGCGCTCGTATCGGGTGTGGCGGGCGCCGTGCGCGCGCTCGTGTCGGGCGTGGCGGGCGCATCTTGCGCGTCGGCGCGCGCCGCGACCGCGAGCGTGACGGCGAGCAGCGCCGCCAGAACGGTGCGGATCAACGCGCCCCCGCCGCGACGAACAGGGAGTCCGGCAGGCCCCGGTTCAGCGCGTACTGGTCGAACTGCAGGCTGAAGTCCAAGCGCCGGCCGAGCCGCGGCACGGGAATCGTGAAGCTCGCGCGCATGAGCACGCGGGCGAGCACCCAGAAGTCGCCCACGCGCCGGCGCTCGATGACCATGCGGTCGATGCCCTTGAGCAGCAGCGGCACGGGCGAGCGCTCGAAGTCGATCTCCTGGCGCACGATGACGAAGTCGTTCGTGTTCACCCACACGACGCCGCTCGGCACCGTGGGATCCAGCGGGGACTTGGGCTCGAAGCGGATGCGGTAGACGACCTGGTTGCCCGTCACGTCGCGCCCGACGATCCGGTAGCGGTAGCCGCGTCGCGCCTCGGGCCGGAACGCGAAGTTCACGATCTCCTCGCTCATGTCGTCGCGGAAGTTGATCTGCACGTCCGCCTTGCCCTTGTCGGTCTTCGCCTTGCGATGCCGCAGCAGCAGCGTGCGCACGTGGTCCGGCTTCTTGCGCCAGACCTGGACCACGTTCTCCTCGAGGAACTCGGCCGGCGCGACGTCGTTCTTGCCGCGCATCAGCCGCATCGTCGCGATGAACGACTCGTCGACGAGCAGCGAGTCGCGGCGCCGCTCGGCGTGGGCGATGCGGTCGAGGATCTCATCGAGCGTCATGCGCGGCGCCGACACGAGCACCTCCGGCACCGACGTGGTCATCGTGTCCTCGCGGGCGAGGGTGGGGCCGCCGGATTCGCCCGCGGCGCGGCTCGTGGCCGCCGCCGATGGGACGGGCCCGGGGGTGAGCGACCAGGCGACGGCTCCAAGCGCGATGATGAGGGGGGTCACGAATCGGCTGCGCATCGTTCCTTGGGGGTCCTCGGGAGGGTCCCTGGACGGAGTGGACGAAGGGGTACAGTCCCGCATCATCGGCGACGGCTTGGCACCGGCGCAACGATGCGCGGCCGGCGGTCACGCGGTGAGGCGCGGCCGCGACACCGCGTTCGTGGCTACGGGAGGGACTCCTCCCCGGTTTCGGCGCGCCGCAACGGGTTCCGAAGGCCGCGGTCACGCGGTTACGCGCTCGTGCAAATGCTTTGCATGTCCCGCGCCGCCACGCGTTCCGATCCGGCACGCCACGTGCTCATTTCCGGGTCGCTGGCCGCATCGTCTCCCCCGCGGCCATCAGGGAGGATCCCAATGCACGCACGTCATTCGGGGCTGGCGCTGGCCGCCCTGCTGTCCACTTCGATTCCCGCCGCGTCGTTCGCGTCGGCCACCTTGTCCTCGCCCGCGCCTTCGCTGGCGCTGTCGCTCGTGGAAATCGCGAATTCGTCTTCGGAGCGGTCGCTCGAGCGCGAGCAGCACCAGGGGTTTGGCGACCGCCTCGAGTCGATTCGCTATCGCCCGCGCTGGCGGCAGCGTGAACGCGAGCGCGGCGACGGTGGCCAGACGACGGGCTACGTCCAGTTCCACGGCGGCTTCCTGTCGCCGAGCGACGACCAGTCCAATGCCGCGCTGTTCGGCATGCGCGTCGGATCCAACATGGACGATCACGTGCAGCTCGGCCTCGGCATGGACTGGAGCCATCGCTCCGACCACCAGAGCACGGTGATCGGCAGCGGCACGCTGCCCGGCGGGCAGCCCGTCGAGCGACGCGTGGATCTCGCGAGCGTGTCGTCGGACTTGCTGCCGGTGCTTGCCTTCGTGCAGATCGCGCCCACCGGCTCGCGCGCCGGCGGCCCGTACGTCGGCATCGCCGGCGGGTGGGAAGCGCTGTTCGTGTCGGCGCAGGACTTCAACACCCAGGAAGACTTCGACGCGACGTACACCGGCTGGGGCTGGCAGTTCTACGGCGGCTTCGCCTTCCCGCTGTCGAGCACCACGCGCATCAACCTGGAAGGCTTCACGAACAGCGGCGACCTGGACCGTGACGTGCACGACCCGGTGACCGGCCAGGAATACCGCGAGATCGTCGACGCCGGCGGCGCGGGATTGCGCGCGGGCGTGAGCTTCGGGTTCTAGCCTGGGGGACCATTCGCGGCGTCGCGAGGATCGGTCGCTCGCGGCGCCGCCCCGGGTCTTGCCGGGCCCTACATGCTCCTTTAGTGTGGCCGCATGCCCCGCCGACGCCATCGCGCGAAGCCGAAGCCCAGCGACGCGCCGCGGCTGCCGGCGAAGGCGCGCCCGCGAACGACACCAGGCTCGAAGCGCAAGGCCGTGGGATCCGCTCCCGCCGGACGCTCCGGCAAGGCCGCCCGCGCGCGGCGGACGACCGCGAAGCCCGGCGCCCCAGCCAAGACGGCGGACCGCGGCGGCGCCCACGCGCGGCGCCCCGCGGCGAGCACGCGCAAGCTGCCGAGTGCCTCGCGCAAGGGCGCCGCACGCAAACCACGCGGTCGCTTCACTCCGCCGGATCCCGTTCGGGTCGCGGCGATCCTCGAGACGCTTGAACGCAGCTATCCCGAGGCGGTCACCGCGCTCGACTTCGAGTCGCCGCTCCAGCTCCTGATCGCGACGATCCTGTCGGCCCAGTGCACCGACGCGCGGGTCAACATGGTCACGCCCGGACTGTTCCGTCGCTATCCCGACGCGACGGCCCTCGCGGCGGCCGTGCCCGCGGAGCTGGAAGAGGTGATCCGCTCGACGGGCTTCTACCGCAACAAGGCGCGCGCCATTCGCGAGTGCTCCGCCGACATCGTGTCGCGGTACGGCGGCGAGGTGCCGCGCACGCTCGATGATCTGACCACGCTGCGCGGCGTCGGCCGCAAGACCGCGAACGTCGTCCTCGGAAACGCGTTCGGCATCCCCGGCCTGGTCGTCGATACACACGTGGCGCGCGTGTCCCACCGTCTCGGGCTCCAGAACGAGGGCGACGCGGTCAAGATCGAGTTCGCGCTGATGCCGCTGATCCCCGAGGCCCAGTGGTCGATCTTCTCGCACTGGCTGATCCTGCACGGGCGGCGAGTCTGCATCGCGCGCAAGCCGAAGTGCTCCATCTGCCCGCTGGAGGCGCTGTGCCCGCGCATCGGCGTCACGGCGTCGGCCTGACGCGGTCCATGGCGCCGTCGCGGTCGCCCGGTCGTTATATCGCGATCGCGGCATGCGCGATCGCGGTGCTCTCGCTGCCGTCGGCCGCGCGCGCCGGTGAACCGCTCTACGACGAGAGTGCCGCGCACTCCGCGGGCGCTTCGCCGTTCCGGCTGAATCCCGCCGCGACGGGCGTGCGCTATCCGTCGGAGCTGGCGCTCTCGGTCGTCGACGATCCACTCGGCAGGGCACGGCTCGCGGGCTCGCTCGAGGCGGGCGGCTTCCGGCTGGCGCTCCATGGCAGCCAGGACGATCCGCTCGGCTGGGCGCTCGGGCTCGCGGGCGGCGGGGACGCGATGCGGCTCGGCGCCCAGTGGGGCTCGTCGCCGCGATCCGGCGGCGGCCGGTATGCCGACTGGCGCGTGGGCGCGCTGTCGCGGCCGGCGCCCTGGCTGTCGATCGGCGCCACGACCGAGCACGTGAACCAGCCGCACGACGGATTCGCGCGACTCGACCGCACGTACGACCTCGGGCTCGCGATCCGCCCGCTCGCACTCGATCGGGGCCGCGCGCACGGACTCGGCACCCGGCTCACGCTCACCGGCGACGCCCGCCTCGGCGAGCGTACGCATCCCGGCGACGCGGCGTTCCGCGCCGGCGCCGAGGTCGAGCTGGTCCCCGGCCTCGTCGCGCGCGCGTCGTACGAGGACCGCACGCACGCCTACCGGCTCGGCGTCGGGCTGATGGGCGTGCGCGCGCACGTGGATGCCGTGTCGAGCTATCCGAAGGACGGCGGCCGCCTCGGCACGGTCACCACCGCGACGTTCCACCAGGCCGAGGACCGCACGGTGTTCGCCGGGCGGCGCCAGCGCCGCATCGCGATCGTCCGCGCGGGCGGCGTGCTCGGCGACGACGAGCTGTCGGGCGTCACCTACCAGGGCACGACGCACTCGGTTCCCGCCGCATCGCTCCACCGCCAGCTCCGGCGGGCACTCGAGGACCCGCTCACGCGCGGCGTGCTGCTCGACCTGCGCGGCGTCGGCAACCTGGCCCAGCTCGAGGAGCTGCGTCCGCGCATCGAGCGCCTGCGCGCCGCGCGGAAGCCGGTCGTCGCGTTCATCGAGGCGATGGCGACGCGCGGCGACCTCTACCTCGCCTCGGCGTGCGATCGCGTCGTGTCAACGCCCGACGCCACGTACCAGGGCCTCGGCGTGCTCGTCGAGCAGCGCTACTACCACCGCTTCCTCGCGGACTTGGGCCTGCGCCTCGACCGCGCGTCGTACGGCGAATACAAGTCGGCGTATCGCGAGTACAGCGTCGATTCGACCACGAAGGCCGATCGCGAGTCGTTCGACCACCTGATCGACGCGCGCCAGGACCTGTTCGTGGACGCGGTCGCCGGCGGGCG
>JANLWK010000102.1:0-2862 GCA_031364505.1 Candidatus Eiseniibacteriota bacterium
GCCACAGGGCGCGCGGGCGCTGGCGCCCCGGCAGGCGACGCCGCGGCGGGCGGCGCGGGCGGCGCCGGCGTCACGTTGTCCGGGGTGCCGGGATCCTGCCGTACCGGATCGGACGTCATGTCTTGCGGAACCTCGCGGCGAACGCGCCGTCGCACCCGTGGACGTGCGGCAGCACGCGCATGAAGCCCTGCTCGTCCACCACGGCGTCGGGCAGCAGGCCGTGCGCGGACTCGAGCACCAGTGACGGCGATTCGCGCAGCAGGCGCTCGACCACGTGATCGGTCTCCTCGGGTTCGAACGAGCACACACTGTAGACGATCACGCCGCCGGGCCTCGCGTGCTGGGCCGCCGCGAGCAGCAGGTCGAGCTGGACCGGCGGCATGTCGTCGAGTGCCACCTCCGTCTTGCGCCAGCGCGCATCGGCGCGCCGGCCGAGCACGCCGAGTCCCGAGCACGGCGCGTCGACGAGCACACGGTCGAACGGCATCGGGAACGCATAGCGGCGCCCGTCCCCCTCGACGACGTGCACGCTGTGGAGGCCGAGCCGCTTGAGGTTCTGCTCGATCGAGCCGATGCGCACCGCCTGGCGCTCCATCGCCCACACCTCGCCCTCGTCGCCGATCAGCTCCGCGATGTGCGTGCACTTGCCGCCGGGCGCGGCGCACAGGTCGAGCACGCGCTCGTGCGTCTGCGGCGCGAGCAGGCGCGCGACCAGGCACTCGCTTTCGTCCTGCGCCGTGCACGCGCCGTCGCGGAACGCGCGGATCGCCATCGGCGCGTGGTTGCCGTCGATCCACACGAGATCCGCCGCGAAGGCCGCGGGCTCGGCCCGCACGCCTTCGTCCGCGAGCCGCGCGATCAACTGGTCGCGCGTGCCTTTGAGCGCGTTGACCCGCAGCCCGAGCCGCGCCGGCGCGTTGTTCGCGAGCAGCAGGGCGCGCGTGGCGTCGGCGCCGAACCGCTCGAGCCAGCGCGACACCATCCACTCCGGGTGCGAGCCGAACACGGCGAGCGAGGCGACATCGTCGCCGGCCGGCCATTCGATCGCGGGTCCCTCCTCGGCGAGCCGCCGCAGCACGCTGTTCACGAGCCCGGCGGTGCCCGGATGCCCGTACTTGGTCGCGAGCTTCACGGACTCGTCGACGGCCGCGTGCGCGGGCACGCGGTCGAGGAACAGCAGCTGGTAGGCGCCGAGCCGGAGCACGTTCCGGATCCACGGCGTCACCTGGCCGAGCCCGATGTGAACGCGCTGATCGAGGGCCCAGTCGATGCGGCCGCGCCAGCGCAGCGTCCCCTTCACCAGCTCGTGCAGCAGCGCCTGGTCCGCCGGCTTGGCGTCGGGATTCGCCGCGGCGGCGCCGTGCGCGACATCGAGCAGCCGGTCGCTGAACGCCGAGCGCGTCTCGACCTCGAACAGGATCCGGAGCGCCGCCTCGCGCGGATCCGACGGCATCGCCGGCCCGCGGCGTTCCTCGGCCTCCGGCGGTCCGCTGAACCGCGCGCCCGGAGCCGGACGGCGGCCGGTCCCCTGGCCGGGACGCCGCGCATCGCCGGGGCGCGCGGGGCCCGCGGGGCGCCCGGGGCGGCGAGTCGAGTCGTAGATCGGCCGCGAGCGGTTCACGGCGTCCGCCTGCCCGCGCGGCGCCGGACCGCGTTTGCGGGGGCCGCGGCGGCCGCTGGGGCCGCTTCCGCCGGGGCGGGGCGCCTGGGTCACGTGACGCGCTCCGCCACTTCGAATCGCGTGCCGCACTCGATGCGCGCGCCACGCGCCCAGTCCGCGGCCGCCATCTCGGCCTTGCCCTCGGGCCGCACGCGGCGCAGGCGGAGCGCCCCGCGCCCGCACGCGACGTCGATGCCCGCCGCACTCGCTGCGGTGACGACGCCGGCGGACTCGGCGGTCATCATCGCGTGCAGCGGCTCGGTCGCGGTGAGCAGGACGCCGCGGTCGCCGAACCGCGCGGTGGCGCCCGGCCACGGCGTCACCGCGCGCTGGTGGCACCACACCGCCTCGGCGCTCAGCATCCAGTCCACCTCGCCGTCGCGCTTCGCGAGCCGCTTCGCGTAGGAGCCGGCCGCGCGGTCCTGCGGCTGCCGCGGGGCACGTGCCCCGGCGGCGAGCCCGAGACTGTCGGCGAGCAGCGGGCCGCCGAGCTCGGCGAGACGCTGGGCGAGCGATGCCGCGTCGTCGGACGGCAGGATCGGCGCCCATTGCTGCTGGATCAGGTCGCCGGTATCGATGCCCTCGTCCATCCAGATCGTCGTGACGCCGGTGGCGAGGCGGCCGTCCCACAGCGCCCGCTGCACCGGCGAGGCGCCGCGGTAGTCGGGCAGCAGCGAGCCGTGCAGGTTGATCGCGCCGAGCCGCGGCAGCTGGAGCAGCGGGGCGCCGAGGATCGCGCCGTACGCCACGACGGCGAGCAGGTCGGGCTCCACCTCACGCAGCCGGTCCATCCAGTCGGGCGCGTTCACGTCGTCGGGCTTCAGGGTCGCGAGCCCCAGGGCCTCGGCCTCGCGCGCCACGGCCGAGGCGGCGGGCCGCTGGCCGCGGCCGCTCGGCCGGTCGGGCTGGGTCACGACCACCGCCACCTCACAGCGCTTCGCCACCGCACGCAGCGCGGGCACGGCGAATTCCGGAGTGCCCATGAACACGACGCGCGGGCGCGTCAGACCGCGCCCCCGGACCTGGGCGAAGGCGGCGCATAGTCCTCGGGCATCTCGCCGCGCGCGAGCGCGTCGAGCGAGCGCTTGAGGAACTGGCGCTTGAGCGGCGACAGACGATCGATGAACAGCACGCCGTCCAGGTGGTCGATCTCGTGCTGGATCGCGCGCGCGAGGTAGCCCTCCGGCTCGAGCGTGAACTCG
>JANLWK010000104.1:0-4399 GCA_031364505.1 Candidatus Eiseniibacteriota bacterium
GCCACAGGGCGAGGTGTCCGCCCGCCGAATGGCCGATCGCGACGACGCGCGAGAGGTCGAGCGGATACCGGCGGGCCAGCTCGCGCAGATGATCGGTGCCGCGGGCGGCGTCGATGAACGTGCCCGGCCATCCCCCGCCACCGTCGCCGACGCGGCGGTACTCGAGCGTCCAGGTCGCGATGCCGCGACGCGTGAGGGCCGCGCTCAACGGGCTGATGTGCGCGAGGTCGTAGTCGGCGCTCCAGCAACCGCCGTGGATCACGACCGCCACCGGGAACGGTCCGGCGCCCGGCGGCAGGCGCAGGTCCCCGAACATCAGCGAATCGGAGCCGTAGGCGATTCGATGATCGGCGGGCGTCACCGGGAGGGCTGCGATCTGGTTCCAGGTCACGGGGCGGTGCGTGGGAGCGTGAACGCAGGACAGCGTGAACGCGGCGGCGATGGCGATGGGCAGCCAGGCGTTTTGCGGCGGCATCCGGGCACTCTACCGCACGGGGGCGTCCGGCGCTGGCCCGGGCTCGTGCGCGATCAGAACGGCGGGCGCGGCACGAACCAGTGCACCGCGGCGCATACGCCGATCACGAGCTCGATGCCGACGGCGGCCTTGAGCAGGCGGCGCGCCGGTCGCGTCGGAGCGATGATCGCGAACACGAGGAACGCCACGGTCCATAGCGGGACGCCGAGGAGCTGGGCCAGGCCGACCAGGCTGAGCAGCACCAGGGCCGGATGATTCGGATTGCCGCGAACGACGAGCGGCATGAGCACCGCCAGCAGGCCGACGACCGCGAAGGCGAACGACCCGACGGCGATCCAGTGCCAGAGCCTCGCGTTCTGGCGGAGGAACCACACCGCGAGGAACGTCGGCACGGCCGCCACGAGCAGGAACATGCCGAGCCCGGTCAGCAGCTCGCCGAAGGCGTACATGCCGCCCGACGTGTCGTAGGGCTGCTCGGCCATCCTCGCGTTGTACATGAAGCTGGCGGCGCATCCGGCGACGATGGCGAGCCCATAGCCCGCGCAGACGATCGCGAACTTGGTCCGCGCCCGGATACCTGTCCCGTAGGGGCGTGATGGCGTCGATCCCGATAGCGACCCGCCGGTTCTCGCAAACCATGGTTTCATGACGGAGCGTCCCCCTGATGTGGAGTGAAGTGGTCCCGAAGCGTATCGTGATGTTAGGGTGATCCCCGGGCCCGGCCGCAACCAGGAGGACTGTCATGAAGCGCTTCGCATTCGCCGCGTGCGGCGTTCTGATGCTCGCGGGCTGCGCGTCCGGCCTCGATCGCCCCGTACACGAAGTCACGGCGACCACCGGATCCGACCAGCTCCAGCACGTCACCGTAACCGCGCACTCGTTCTATTTCGATCCCAACCGCATCGTCGTCAAGCGCGGTGTGCCCGTCGACCTCAAGGTGAAGAACGGCGGGATGTTCGTGCCGCACGACTTCTCGTGCGACGCCGCGGAGGCCGGGATCGATGTCGACGCGCGGGTCGGCATGTTCTTCGGCTCGAAGCACGTGCGGTTCACGCCCACGAAGGCCGGCGAGTACCACTTCCACTGTGACGTCGACGGGCACTCGAAGAAGGGCATGATGGGGACGCTGGTCGTCACGGAGTGATCGACGCCGGCTCATCGGACGTCGGGTCACTGAGCCCGAGCGACGCCCATCTTCGCCAGTAGCTCCTGGTAGCGCGGATCCTTGCGGATCGTGGCGAAGTCGCCGAAGTACGTCGTGTACGGGAGCCGAAGCTCGCGCTGGGCCAGCGAGTCGTCGAGGTCGCGGAAGGCGGCGTCCAGGTCCCCCAGTTCCGCGTGCCAGCGCGCGCGATCGCTCGGGAGCAGGCGCGCCACCGGCGCCGAGAGTTGCGCCTCGAGCACCGCGCGCCGGCCGCCGCGCGCGTGCGCCTCGCGCAGCGTCGCGGTCGGCACCGCGACGCGCGGCGACACGGCCTCGAGCCGCTCGCGCAGCGCGAAGTAGTCCGCGATCTGGTCCCGCTGCCAGCACAGCCGCGTCGCCAGCTCGAGGGCGAGTGGAAGCGTGGGCATCAGTTCGAGCGCCTTGCGGTAGTTCGCCATCGCCTCGTCGAGGCGACCCTCGAGCCAGTACCACTCCCCCTGGATCGTCCAGATGTTCGCGGACAGCGGGTCGAGTTCGAGCGCCGTGCGGAGCTCGCGTGACGCAGCGCTCGAGCGGCCCGTCATCATGAGCAGGTCGGCGTACCACTTGTGTGCGTTCGCGTCCTCGGGCGCCAGCTCGATCGCCCGGCGGTACTGCTCCTCCGCCTGCGGCCAGCGCAGGTCGATCATGTCCGCGTACGCGAGGGTCG
Source organism: Candidatus Eiseniibacteriota bacterium (assembly GCA_031364505.1). GTDB lineage: Bacteria > Eisenbacteria > RBG-16-71-46 > RBG-16-71-46 > RBG-16-71-46 > JANLWK01. The sequence goes on from JANLWK010000104.1 coordinate 2,329, forward strand.
CGATCACCGGCCCGTAGTCGGGCCGGAGCGCGAGGGCCTTCGACGCGGCGTTGCGCGCTTCGACGTAGGCGGCGTCGGTCGGCGTGAGACTGTAGAACGGCAGCGTGACGTACGCGTCGGCGAGTCCCGCCCATGCCTCGGCAAATGTTTCATCGAGTGCCAGCGCGCGCTCGAAGAACTCGATCGCCTTGCGCGCGTCGGCCTCGGACCGCTTGTTCCAGTAGAAGCGCCCCTCGAGATACGCGTCGTAGGCGTCACGGTTTCGCGTGCCGCGACCGGTCGCGAGCCCCGGCTGGCTGAACAGCAGCTCCCCGGGCAGCGCGGCGACGACGGCGCGGGCCACGTCGTCCTGGACCGCGAAGATATCGTCGAGCGTGCGCTCCATGGTGTCGGACCAGAGCGGGTACCCGTCCGCGACCTTCACGAGCTGCACCGAGATCCGCACGCGGTTCCCCGCCTTGCGGACGCTGCCCTCCAGCACGGCGCCCACGTTGAGCGCGGCGCCGACCTCGGCGATCGTCGGGTGTTTGCTCTTGAAGTGGAACGAAGACGTTCGCGCGGCCACGCGGAGCCCGCGAATCCGGCCGAGCACGTTCATCAGCTCCTCGGTGAGCCCGTCCGAGAAGTACTCGTTGTCTTCGTCGCGGCTCAGGTTCGCGAACGGCAGCACCGCGATCGAGGGACCCGGCGGCGGAGCCGCCACGGTGCGGCCCGTACCGGGCGGTGCCACCGGTGCGGCGATGGCGGCGGTACCCTCCGCGTGCCGCACGCGACGCAGCGCCTCAGCGACGTCCCGTGCGTTCGCGAAGCGCGACGCGGGGTCCTTCTCGAGACAGCGGGCGACGATGTGCTGCAGCTCCGGAGGCGCGTCGGCGCGCAGGGCGGTCAGCGGCGGCGGGGCGTCGCGCAGGATCGCGGAGCTGATCACGCCCGCCGTGGCGCCGATGAACGGCCGCGTGCCGGCGGTCAACTCGTGGATGAGCACGCCCAGCGCGAACAAATCGGTCCTGCTCTCGGCGGCCTCGCCGCGAATCTGTTCGGGCGCCATGTAGGGCACCGTGCCGATGACCTGCCCGGCGGACGACAGCGCGGCGACCGTGTCGGCCTGCGTCGCGTCACCCGCCTCGACGCTCGATTCCAGTTTCGCGAGCCCGAAGTCGAGCACCTTCACGCGGCCATCGCGCGTGATCATCACGTTCGCCGGCTTGAGGTCGCGGTGCACGATGCCTTTCTCGTGCGCGGCCGCGAGCGCCTCGGCGAGCGCGATCCCGAGCTCGACGACGCGTGGAATCGCCAGGCCGCCGGGCGGCAGGTGCCGGTCCAGGGTCTCGCCCTCGACCAGCTCCATCGTGATGAACCGCAGGCCGTCGGCTTCCTCGATGGAGTGCAGGACGACGATGTTCGGGTGGTTCAGGCCCGCGACCAGCCGGGCCTCACGTTCGAGGCGGGCCAGGCGCCCCGGGTCGCCGGCGAACGGCGCCGGCAGGAGCTTGAGGGCGACGTCGCGGCCGAGCCGGGAATCATGCGCGCGATACACCTCCCCCATCCCGCCGGCACCGAGCGACGAGACGATTTCGTAGGGGCCCACTCGCGTGGACGGGGTCAGCGGCATCGGGAGAATCTACCGCATCGGCGACGAGTCGAGGCTAGGCGGATTCCGGATCGGCATCGCCACGGTCCGGGCCGACCCATCAGGTAGCCGCGGGTTCCGCTTCGCGATAGAGTGCCGCCCATGAGCCCGCTCGACCCACGCCGCACGATCGCAGAGCTCGAGGAACTGCGCGCCCGCTCCGGTGACGAGCATGGCGCCCAGCGTGTCGCGTTCACGAAGATCTGGACCGAAACGCGCGAATGGCTGACGTCCAAACTCGCCGCACTCCCGGTCGAGACGCATGTCGATCCCGCCGGCAACCTGTGGAGCACGCTGCGCGGCGAGTCCGAGAAGGCGCTGCTGATCGGCGGGCACATGGACTCCGTGCCGAACGGGGGCTGGCTCGACGGGTGCCTGAACGTGCTCGCGGGGCTGGAAGTCCTCCGGCGCATCGACGCGCAGTACGCGCACAAGCCGCCG
>JANLWK010000131.1:0-8928 GCA_031364505.1 Candidatus Eiseniibacteriota bacterium
CCGTCGTACTTCAGCGCGTGCACGACGGATTCCGCGCGGCGATCGTAGACCCACGCCGGCCAGACCGCGAGTGCGGCGTGGCCCCGGCAACCCACGGGCTCGCGGCCCGCCGCGAGACAGCGGGCGCATAGCGCGAACGACAACCGCGGGATCGCTCCCCGGCACACCGGACACACCACGTCGAGACCGCCCGCGGGCCGCCCGCACGCCGCACAGCGCTGCGGCAGCAACGCCTCGAGCGCCCCGGCGCACAGGCTCTCGAGCCGCGCCCGCCCGTCGTTCCAGCGTCCCATGCCCCCATCCCTCTCACGTTCCCTTCACCGCGCGCGTCCCTCCACGGCGCGCTCCAGCGCCTCGATCGGGACCGGCGTCCCGAGCCATCGCTCGAGCGAGAGTCGCGCCTGATGGACGAGCAGCCCGAGACCGTCGTGACTCTCGAACCCGCGCGCCCTGGCCCGGCGCACGAGCGGCGTCGGCTCGGCGCCGTACTTCAAATCTAGGACCACGGCGCCGCGCGCGACGCGCTCGAGCGGCACGATCGCCTCCGGATCGTCGAGCGGGCTCGCGTTCACGACGACGGCGCTCGCCGCGAGGCACCGGTCCTCCGCGTCCGAGCGCCACACGACGACGCGTCCCCACCGGGCCCACGCCTCGCCGGCGCGCACGGGGTCGCGCGCGCTCGCGGTCACGTTCGCACCGGCGTCGCGGAGTGCGGCCGCGAGGCTGCGTGCCGCCCCTCCGGCGGCGAGCAGGTGAACGCCGAGCCCGGTCACCTCCAGCCCCAGGTCGCGCAGCCAGGCGACGAAGCCGGGACCGTCGGTCGTATCGCCCCAGGTGCCGCCGGGCTCGAATCCGATCGTGTTGACCGATCGCGCCTCGCGCGCCGCCTCCGACACCTCGCCCGCGTGCTCCAGGGCCGCCTGCTTGAGCGGCATCGTCAGGTTGCAGCCGCGCACGCCTTCGCCGCGCAGGGTCGCCAGGCACTCGCCGAGCCGCTCGATTGTGACGCGGATCGCGCGCGAGTCACCCTCGAGGCCGAGGGCGGCGAGGGCGGCGCGGTGGAGATCCGGCGAGCGCGTGTAGGTGAGCGGGTCGCCGAGCACGGCGAGCCGGACCGGCGCCGCGCTCAAGGCTGGGCGGTCGCCGGCGGAGCCTGGGGAGGCGTGCGGGGCGCGGCCGCCGCGGAGAGTTCCGCCTGGCGGCGGAGCCGCAGCATCATCAGCGTCCCGAACAGCGCGAGCACGAAGCTCAGGACCTGGCTCTCGGTGATGTCGAGCACGCCCAGGTGGCCCACGACGGTGCCGGGCTCGTAGGCGCGCGTGAAGTCGAGCGGGATGCGCATGAGCGCGTAGAGCACGACGAACAGCCAGAACAGGTGGCCCGGCACGGTGAGCCGGCGGCGCACGGCCCACAGCAGCGCGAACAGCGCGAGGGACCCGAGCGAGAAGTAGAGCTGCGACGGATGGATCGGCGTGGTGCCGAACTCGAGACCGGGAAACGAATCGGGCGGGTAGACGACGCCCCAGGGGAGCGTCGTGGGACGCCCGTAGCAGCAGCCGTTGAGGAAACAGCCGACGCGCCCGAACGTGGTGCCGATGGCGATCGAGGGCGCCAGCGAGTCGGCCACGCGCCAAGGTGGCAGCCCCTGCCGCTTCGCCATCCACAGCCCGCCCACCGTGCCGGCGACGATGCCGCCATAGAGCGTCAGGCCGCCCTGCCACAGCGCGAGGATGCCGGCCCAGTGCCCCCGGTAGTCCTCGATGTGCTCGAGCACGTAGAGCAGCCTCGCGCCGAACACCGAAGCGACGAGCGTCACGAGCACGACGGTGAGGTAGCGGTCCTCGTCCATCCCGTGGCGGCGCGCCTCGCGCAGGCCGAGCCACGTGCCGACGAGGAACGCGATCGCCAGCGCCAGGCCGTACGTCCGGATGTGGAGGAAGCCCCAGTGCCAGAGTTCGGGCAGCATCAGAACTCGTGCCGCCTCAGGGCGACGTTCTGGAGCAGGCCGATCTCGATGCCGTTCACGATCAGCGCCGTGCCTCCGTACGAGATGAGCGGGAGCGGCAGACCGGTGACCGGGGCCCAGCCGATGGTCATGAGCATGTTCACCATGATGTGATAGAAGAGCGCGGTCACGATGCCGACCGCCACCAGGCTCGCGAAACGGTTGCGACTCACGACGGCGAGCCTCAGGCCGCGCAGCACGAGCAGTGCGTACAGTATCACCACCGTCAACGTGCCGATCAGGCCGAGCTCCTCGCCCACGACCGAGTAGATGAAGTCGGTGTGACGCATGGGCAGGAACGCCAGCGCCTTCTGCGAACCCTTGAGGTACCCCTTGCCGGCGATGCCGCCGGATCCCATCGCGATCTTCGATTGGATGATCTGGTAACCCGATCCGTACGGATCGTCGCCAGGGTTGAGGAACGTCTCGATCCGGCGCTTCTGGTAGTCGTGCAGGTGGCTCCACACGTGCGGGGTGGCGATCGACACGGCGCCGTTCAGCAGCACGAGCGCCACGAGCGCCGGCCAGCGCGGGCGGAGCAGCACGACGAGTCCGACGAACAGGCCGCCGAACCACAGCCCCGAGCCGGTGAAGAAGAACAGCCCGGCGTTCATCACCGGTGTCAAGCCCAGCACGAGCTGGCGGAGCGGCATGCCGCCCCAGTAGAGCATCGCGATCAGGATCACCGGGAACGACAGCGCGGTGCCGAGATCCGGCTCCTTGAGCACGAGCGCGAACGGCAAAAACGCGATGATCATCGCCGGCAGCCACTGGGCGAAGCGGTGGAGCTTGACCTTCGGGTCGTCGAACCGCCGCGCGAGCACCAGCACGGTGGCGATCTTGGCCAGCTCCGAAGGCTGGAACTTGATCGGGCCGATGTCGAGCCAGCGCTTGGCGCCGTAGGCGCTCGAGCCGAACACGAGCACGGCGACGAGCATCAGCAACGCCACGCCGTAGAGCGGCCAGGCCAGCGAGTCGTAGACGCGATGGTCGATGGCCGCCACGAGCCACGCGGCACCCAGCGCCACGAACGCCCACATGAGCTGCTTCGACCACAGCCCCTCGTGGGCGCCCGGCAGGGACGTCGCGCTGTACACCATGAGCAACCCGACGACGACGAGCCCGAGGGCGGCGAGCGCCAGCGGCAGGTCAATCTCGGGCAGGCGGCCGGGGAGCTTAATCGCCACTCACGCCTCCGCTGGTGTCAGCCGCCGCTCGCGCGGGGACCCGCGCGGCCACGGCGTGCTTGAGCGAATCGGGCAGGAACAGCTCGGCGAGCGCCACGCGCGCCATCGGGGCCGCGATACTGCCGCCGTGCCCGCTGTTCTCGACCACGACCGAGATCGCGATGGTGGGGTTCTCGGCGGGCGCGTAGCAGACGAACAGCGCGTGGTCCTTGCCGTGCGGGTTCTGGGCGGTTCCGGTCTTGCCGGCGACGCGCACGCCGGGCACCTTCGCCGCGGTGCCCGTCCCCGTCGCGACCACGCGCTCGAGCCCTTCGTGCACGGCCGACCACGCCTCGGCACTCGCCTCGAGGCGCGACCGGCCCTGCTTGTCGTGCTTCGGATGCGCGACGCCCCTCACCTCGCGCACGACGTGCGGGCGCGACGGCTGTCCGTCGACGGCCACCTCGGCCAGCATCATCGCGAGCTGGATCGGCGTCACGAGGATCTCGCCCTGGCCGATCGCGAGATTGAGCAGCGTGCCCTTGGGCATCTTGCCGGCCCCCCAGCGGCGGTCGTACCACGCCTCACTCGGGATGAGGCCCTTCTTCTCCTGCGGCAGGTCGATGCCGGTGCGCTCGCCGAGCCCCAGCGCCTTCGCGGTCTCCTCGAGGTGGTCGAGCCCGAGCCGCGGGCCGATCTGGTAGAAGTACACGTCGCACGAATGCTCGATCGCGCCGATGAAGTCGAGGCTGCCATGGCCCTCGTGCTTCCAGCACATGAATGAGCGCGCGCCGAACTGATAGCGGCCGAAGCACGGCTGGAGCCGCGTCTGCGGACTCGCGACGTGGTTCTCGAGCGCCGACAGCATCGTCACCACCTTGAACGTCGAGCCGGGCGGGTACATGCCCTGGATGGCGCGGTTGAGCAGCGGATTCTCGCCGCCGGCCGTCAGCTCGCGCCACCGCGTGAAGCTGATGCCGACCGAGAACTCGTTCGGGTCGAACGCCGGCCGGCTGACCATCGCCAGCACCGACCCATCGCGCGGGTCGAGCGCCACGGCGGCCCCCCGCTGGACGTCGGCCATCGCCTGCTCGAGCGCCTGCTGCACCGCGAGGTCGACGGTGAGGATCAGGTCGTGCCCGGCCGTCGGCAGCCTCGGCGGTCCCTCGGTGAGCGTCGACACCCGCTGGCCGGCCGCGTTCACGACGACGAACTCGGCGCCGTCCTGGCCGCGCAGCATCTCCTCGTAGCTGCGCTCGACGCCGCTGCGGCCGATCAGGTCGCCGGGCCGGTAGCCCTGCGAGCCGAGCGAGTCGAGCTCGACGTCGTTGATCTCACCCGCGTAGCCGAGCAGGTGCGCGGCGAGCGTGCCGTGCGCGTAGCGACGCAGCGGCTCGACCACGACCTCGATGCCCTGCAGCTCCTCGCGCGTCTCCTCGACGGCGGCGCGGACCTCGAACGGCGCGTTGCGGCGCAGCACGACCGTCTGGCCGCCCGAGCCCGCGCCGGCGACGAGGCGGCGCACCTCGGCGGTGTCGGCCATGAGCGCGCGCGCCACGCGACGGGTCCACGCGTCGCTCCGCACCAGGCGGCGCAGCGCGAGGCTCTCGGCGGGGAACGGACGGTAGACGACGTTGAAGCTCGGGGCGCTGTCGGCGAGCAACTGGCCGTTGCGGTCGAAGATCGCGCCGCGCGGCGCGCGCAGCACCTCGAGCCGGACGTGGTTCTCCTTCGACAGCTCGAGGTACTGGACGTGCTGGGCGACCTGCAGGCGCATCAGGCCGAGGGCCACGAGGCCGAAGCCGAGCAGCACCACGCCCTGCAGGACGCGGGCATGCTCCTGCCTAGATTGACGGACCTGAGGGGAGTGTTGCATGCCCGAACAGGGGCGCGCCGGTGACGCGGCGCAGCAGGAGGAGCAGCAGCGTCCCGGTCGGTGCCGTGACGAGCGCGGCGAGCACGACCCGCCGCAGCATCGGGAGCCAGTCGGTGAACCCACCGAAATCGAACGCGGCGACCCACAGCTGGTGCGTCAGGGTCGCGGCGAACAGCAGGGCGGCCTGCGTGCGCGGACTCTCGCGCACGAGCGAGCGGCTGCCGCGGCCGATGGCGTAGCCGAGCAGGGCGAGCACAAGCGCGTGCCGCCCGAGCCAGTGCGCGGCGTCCAGGTCCGCCGACAGCCCGAGCGCGAAACCGAAACCCGTTCCCCACGTCTCGCCGTGCCGCAGCGCCCACACGACGGTGGCGAAGGCGAGCGCGTCGATCATGATGCCGCGCGCCGCGAGCGCGGTGAGCGCCGTCGAGCGGATCAGCAGCGTGACGCCGATCAGCAGCAGCAACGAGCCGATGAGCTTCACGGCAGGTCCCCGTCGAGCGCCGGCGGCCCGGGCGCCACGAACGCGTGGCGCAGCCGCGACAGCCGAACCTCGGGCTCGACCTCGATCTCCTGCGTCAGACCGCTCGGGTCGACGCCGACGCGCGAGACCCTGCCGACCGGAATCGCGCGCGGGAAGCGCCGCGACAGCCCCGACGTGATGACGCGCTCGCCCACGCGCACGGTGTCGGAGGCCGGCACGCCGGTGAGCAGCAGCCGCGGGCGGGGTGCCGCGAAGGCGTGCAGCACGCCGAGCACCGACGTGCTCTCGATCTCGCAGGCGATCGCCATGCCCGGATCGGTGAGCAGCGTCACCCGGCTCTGGTGCACGTAGACCTCGGACACGCGCCCGAGCAGGCCGTCGCGCGTCAGCACCGCGTCGCCCACCTTGATGTGCTGGCGCACGCCCGCGCTCAGCGTCGCCGCGGTCGGCATGGGCTCGCCCGCGAGCGCCAGCACCTCGACCGGCCGGAGCGGCAGCGGGAAGGGCGGCGGCAGGTCGAGCTGCTCGCGCAGCACGCGGTTCTCGACGCCGGCGCTCCGCAGGCGCTCGTTCTCGACCTCGAGCTGGGCGAGCCGCGTGTGCAGCGACTGGTTCTCGCGCCACGAGGCGGCGAGGCGGTCGGCGACGAGCACGACCCGGTCGAGCGGGCTGAACAGGAAGGCGCCCGCGCCGCGGAGCGCCCCCGTGGGGACGCGGTCACCGACGACGAGCAGCAGCAGCGAGAGCGTGGCGCATACGCCGAGCAGAACGGTGCCACGGCGGTCGACGGGCGGAAGCAGCCCAGCCATGACTAGTCCTTGTGGCCGCTCAGGATGACCTTATCGAAGTCCTCGATCTGTTCGAGAATCTTTCCGGCGCCGAGCACGACACAGGTCAGCGGATCGTTCGCCACGCGGATGTTGAGATTCGTGACCTCACGCAGCAGGAGATCCAGGCCGCGCAGCAGCGCCCCGCCGCCGGTCATGAAGATGCCGCGGTCGACGATGTCGGCCGCGAGCTCGGGCGGAGTGCGTTCCAGCGACTCGCGCAGCGCGTTGACGATGCTGCCGACGGGCTCCTGGAGCGCCTCGCGGATCTCGACGCTGGAGACGCGCAACGTGCGCGGGATCCCGCGCACGAGGTCGCGGCCCTTGATCTCCATCTCCATCTCTTCCGGCAGCGGGAAGGCGGAGCCGATCTCGATCTTGATGCGCTCGGCCGTCTGTTCGCCGATGAGCATGTTGTACGCCTTCTTGGCGTAATTCATGATCGCTTCGTCCATCTCGTCGCCGCCGACGCGGATCGACATCTTCGTCACGATGCCGTTGAGCGCGATGACCGCGATCTCGGTCGTGCCACCGCCGATGTCCACGACCATGTTGCCGGTCGGCGTGTCGACGGGAAGCCCCACGCCGATGGCCGCGGCGATGGGCTCGGGCACGAGCAGGACCTCGCGCGCGCCCGCGCGCACCGCCGAGTCGACCACGGCGCGCTTCTCGACCTCGGTGATGCCCGACGGGACGCAGATGATGATGCGCGGGCGCATCAGGTACTTGTGTTTCTGGACTCGCTGGATGAAGACGCGCAGCAGGTGCTCGGTGACCTCGAAGTCGGCGATGACGCCGTCCTTGAGCGGGCGGATCGCGGTGATCTCGTCGGGGGTGCGGCCCAGCATGAGCTTGGCTTCACTGCCGACGGCGCGTGGCTTGCCCGTGGCCTTGTCCATCGCGACGACCGAGGGCTCGTTCAGGACGATGCCACGGCCCTTCACGAAAATGAGGGTGTTCGCCGTGCCCAGGTCCATGGCCACGTCGGTCGAGAAGAGTCCCATCCAGTTATCGAGAAACATCCATGCCTCTCCAGGAGATCGACCGGTCCGGCGATGCGCGGCAATGGCTTACCGAGGGGGAGCCCGGGCCCGACGGCGAGTGAGCCGACCTGCCCGTCCCCAAACAATCGGACGCTAGCACCTCGGCCTTGAGCCCGACAAGCGGATTGTCCCAACATAACGCGGTTCGAAGCGACGTTTTCCGGTCGCCCGGGGCCGGAGGCCCCCGGCCGACCCCGCCTAAGCCGTGATTCGCCCGACCCTTCGCGACGACAACGGGGTAATACTTGCCGAGCCCCGTTGCCGGGACCGTCGGCCGTTGTTAGCCTCCCCCAGGGAGCCCCCGCCACACCACTCATGTTCCGGTCCGACCGTTTCGTCCCCCTCGTCATTGCCGTGGCGCTGCTGGGGCTCGCGGGGCTGCCCGCCGCGCGCGCCCAGGCGCCATCGGCGCGCTTTGCGTTCGCCGACACGACGCTGCTGCGCGACACGCTCGATCTGCACTTCGACCGCCTGTTTCCGCTCGCCGACAGCCTGCGTGTGACCCCCGACAGCCTGCGCGCCCTCTCGATCCGCTTCAAGCTGCCGCTCGAGCGCATGGTGTTCCTGTCCGACAGCCTCGGCGCCCCGGTCGACAGCGTCGGGTCGATATTCGAGCGCGAGCAGTTCAATCCGCTCGCGCGAACCGTCGAACGGTCGACCTCCTTCCACTACGAATCGTCCTACGCGCCGTCGCGGCTCAGCTCGACGTGGGGGAACTCCGCGATCGCCGACCTCGTGCGCGGCCCGATCACGCTTCACAACGTCACGAGCGTGACCGTCAACCGGATCCGGACCGGCAGCACGTACAATTTTCGCCGGGCCAAGAGCGCCGTCACCGAGACCGGGTGGAGGTTCACGCCCGACCTGTCGGCCGGTGCCCGGTTCAACGTGCAGCGCACCGAGAGCGACCAGCTCGGCTCCCAGCGCGTCACGAGCAACACCGACGTCCAGGGCTCGATCCGCAGCCGGTTCCGCGTGGGCAAGGACCTGACCGGCGAGCTGAATGGATTCGGCGGCCCTTTCGACGAGCCGAGCAACAGCCTGAGCTCGGGAGCCAAGAGCGGCATCGGGACGCAGTTCGACGGCCACCTCCAGTTCGCCGGCCCGAGCTGGATCACGTTCGACAACCGCGGGACCACGAACCTCCGGATCGGTCACGCCACGATTCCCGACCGGGCCAGGTTCCGCACCCGCGATCTCAAGTGGAACGCGCGCGGTAACGCCAACCTGTTCCCCAGTTCCCCGGCCACCCTGAGCGTCACCTACACGCTGAGCGGCGACCGCACGGAACGGGCGAGCTCGGTTACGGAGATCGTGCCGACCGGCGGATCGTTCGACACCGTCGTCACGGCGCGCCTGCTGAGCGACCCCGGGCGGACGGCCGGGCTGGAGGTCGCCACCCAGTTCGCCACCAACACGTCGCGGCTCTCGATCACGGGGACGCTCGATCGGTCCACGCGGCTGCTCGCCTCGGAGCGCAAGGAGGGCATCGTCATCGACCGCACCGAGGGCCGGAACTCGGGCTTCACG
>JANLWK010000166.1:0-4879 GCA_031364505.1 Candidatus Eiseniibacteriota bacterium
CGACCGCCCGACATTGTTCGTTCTGACCCCCGTTCTGTCGGGGACAGGTCGATGGTCGGTCCTCAGTGGCTTGTTCGTGGGGCGACGTGACGCGGACCATCGGCTATTGAGAATCCGCCGTCGCGGTGGGTCGGGGGCTAAGGTCGTCCCGATTCGTGTAACGGGCGCAGTGCTGAGTCGTGCGATCCCGCCGAGCTAACCTCACTTGTCGGTTCGTTCGGGGCTGACCCCACTCGCTCTTGGTACCATGGCCATTGACAGGCCAAACGCTCGATTGGGTTCTGCCTCCTTCACCGCGGTCCAGAAGGTCGCGGTCTTAGACTGATTCGCGCCGCGCAGCTAAGCCGCACTTTTCGCCTGGGAAAACGGGACGGGTGGTCCCGTTTTGCGTTCCTTCGCGTGCCTTAGAGTGCCCTGCGATGCCCAAGCGTTCCTGACTCAAGTTCTTGCCGTGTTTGCTTATGTCTTGCGCGACAATCGCTTCGTGTTGGCGGCGGTTAGTGTCTACGGATCAGAAGGTTGGGGGTTCAAATCCTCCAGGGCGCGCCACTTCCTACCGCCTCGCGACCCAGGTCATCATCGACCGCATGTTCTGCACGACGCTCGTCTTGAGCGGATCGACGAGCGTGCCTCCCATGCGCGCCGTCGCGGCCACCACGTAGGCTTCGTCGACGAGAAAGCGCTCGTCGCCGTCCGGCATGACGAACCGACGGTTCCCCAGCGGGCGGACGCGCGTTTCGTGTCCGATGTCCGTGGCCAGCCGGGCGAAGAAGAGTCCATCAGGCTTGAGCACGCGCCACATCTCTTCCAGCATCGCGTCCCACTGCTTCTCATCGCGGGCAAAGTGCAGCACCGCGCTGCTGATCACGACGTCGAAGGTCTTGTCCGCGAACGACAGGCGCTCCACGGGTTCGACGCGGAATCGGTCGACTGGCAGCGACGGCGCCAGCGCCGCGGCCTGCGCGCGCGCCGCGTTGATCGCGCGCTCGTCTGCATCCGTGCCCCAGACGTCGAATCCGCGGCGATGGAGATACACAAGATTGCGGCCACCGCCGCAGCCGGCGTCGAGCACCGTCATTCCCTCGCCGATGCGGCCGCGGTGGAGCTGATCGAAGAGGTAGATGTCGATGTCGCCGAACTCGCGGCGAAGATCCTCGCTCGGCTGGGTCATGCCGATATCTCCCGCGCTGGAATTCCGAGCCTCTCGTCGAGGGCGCCGCGGATTCCGGACGCCCCTCCGCGTTGTCCGCCCAGCCAAGCAACCACGAAACGTGGGCAGTGCACCAGCGAGAAGGTTGGGGCGATCACGAACGCCGCCAGGACGACCAGAGCGGGCAGGCGCAGGGGTATCCCTTTGACGCGGGGGCATCTCGACGCGCTCGAATCCGCCCGGGCGCCGGCCCGCGCAATCCATTTCCCCCCTCGGGCCCGCGCCAAGATGTCTTGACCCGCATCTCGTGCGGATGAACACTTTGTAGCGACCCGTGATGGGTCTCTGACGCGCACTCATCGCAAATGCCTCGTCCACGCACGCTCCCCCCTCGGAGGTCGCCGCCATGACACCGCACCGCGTTTTCGTTTGTGCCGCAACCTTGGTCGCGATCATCGGAGGGGCCGACATCGCGGGCGCCGCGGTCATCGGCTTCACCGCGACCCCACCGGGATTCACCGGTGCCTATGGAGTGGCATGGGGCGATGCCATCGGCGATCACCTGCCGGAATTGGGATACACCAAGGATGGCGGAGAAGGCTGGGTCTTTTCAGGCGGCGGTGTCTTCGAGACCTCCCAGAGCGGCGTGACGTCCCTCGCCTGGGGGGACTACGACGACGATGGGCTCCTCGACGTCGCCAGTGCCGCGTGCCTTCCGCTGTTCGGCCTATGCATCTTCCACAACGGGGGCGACAACAGCGGCTTCTTCTTCGACAAGAGAAACGAACTCGGGGTTGGGGCGACCCAGTGCTTCGGTGTCGGCTGGGCGGACTTCGATCGTGACGGTGATCTCGACTTGTGCGTGGCGAGGCAAGGCGGAGCGCGCTCAACGCTGTTCGAGAATATCGGCGGTACGAGCTTCAACGAAGTCGCACTCGGAGTCGTGGCGATCGGTGTCGCGTGGGGCGACTACGACAACGATCGCTGGCCGGATCTCTACCTGCCGAATCGCGCGGCGGGCACGAGCCACCTGTTCCACAACGTCGCGGGAACGCTCGTAGACGTCACGACGGCGACGCTCGCGAACGCGGGCGGCAAGGGCTACCACGCGGAGTGGGTCGACATCGACAACGATGGGGATCTCGATCTCTACGTCGGCAACACGACCTTCGGTGGCGGGACGACCTCGCGGCTGTATCGCAACGACAACCTCACGGCGGGCGGGTTCGTCGATGTGACGGCGGCCAGCGGGATCGTCGCGGATCGAGCCACCGGCGCGTGGGGCGACTATGACAACGACGGGCTCGTCGATCTGTATGCCCGCAACACCGGGGGCTACCGGCTGTGGCGGAATCTGGGCGGCGGCACGTTCACGAACGTGACCGAAGCGCCGCTGGGTGGCGATGCGAACGGCGGCGTCGCGTGGGGAGACCGGGAGGGCGATGGCCAGCTGGATCTCGCCGTCGGGGACACGCTGGGGGCGCTCGTGGTGTTCCACAACGACGGGCATGCGAACCACTGGCTGCACGTCGACCTGGTCGGGACGACATCGAATCGCTTCGGCATCGGCGCTCGCATCGAGGTCTTGGCGGCCGGCACGCGGTACATGCGCGAGGTCACCTCGAACTCGGGGTACCTCAGCGGGAACTCGATCACCGCGGAGTTCGGCCTCGCGGCGGCGACGACCATTGACTCCGTGATCGTGTCGTGGCCCAGCGGGATTCACCAGGCGATCGCCCCGCCCAGCGTCGACCAGCGAATCGTCATCACGGAAGGGGCGACCCTCGGTGTCCCGGGCGACGAGCCGGCGAGGTCGCTGCTGCTTTCCAGTCTGCCGAATCCGTTCACCGAGTCGACTCGGCTCGTCTACGTGTTGCCGCGAGCCGGCCGCGTGCGAGTCGACGTGGTCGACCTGGCGGGGCGAACGATCCGCACGCTGGTGTCACGCGAGGACGCCGCCGGCCGGCACGAGTGCCTCTGGGATGGCAGGACCGACGGCGGCGATCCGGTGTCGCCGGGCGTCTACCTGTACCGGCTGCGATCCGGCTCGTTCGACGTCATCCGGCGCGTGGTGCGCGTCCTGTGACGGGATGATTCGTCCGATGATCCTCGCGACCCCGCCCGCGAATGGCCGCCGCTAACCCAGGCGCAGACCGGGGCCCAGCACCGCAACGAAGATGCCGAGCACGATGACGCCGGCGATGATCCATGCCCAGCTCCGCTCGATCGGCAGCGGTGCCGCCGGCGTGCCGGGTGCGGGGTCGCGGGGAATGCCCGGGTACCATGCGAGCAGCGACGTGCCGCCGAATCCGGCGGCGACGGCGGAGATCAGGACGATCTTCAGGCCGTACGGATTGAGGATTCCCGCGATGACGAGCGCGACGCCGCCCGCGAGGTAGGGGACGAGGCCGAGCCATTTGGCCCGTTGCGCGCGCGTGGTGGGATCGGTACCGAGGAACGGATCGAGTGCCGGCATCAGCAGCCGCGGCGCGGCCACGAAGTAGAGCGCTGCGCCAACCAGCGCCATGCCCCCGCGCACGATCCATGTTGTTCCGAAGCCCTCGACGACACGCGCCCAGTCGCCAATGCCGCCGATGCCGGAGAAGACCAGGTAGCCGAATGCCGTGAGCAGGTTGACGGCGGCGAACAGCCACAACGCGTAGCGCCACGACGGCGCGAGGCCGGGACGCCGCGAGGCCCACAGGCTGGGAAACCCGACGAGCACGTTCGCAATGCTGCCGCCGGCGGAGATCCACTTCTGTTGCGCGAGCGTCGCGGCCACGTCGTCGTACTCGAAGAAGATCGCGTTCAGCACGGTCGGGCGGGCGCCCACGAGGACGCACATGCCGCCGTGGCCGAGACCCTCGTGCACGATGTTCGCGACGGTGTATGCGAGGGCCGAGATCGCAATCACCGTGGGGACGTCGATGCGCGCGGCACGCGTGTCGGTGGACATGGGGGCGACGCTAGCGCGAGCGACCGGATTCCGCTAGGAGGGCGCGCGTCATGCGAGCAGGGCGACCATGCTCGCGAGTTCGCTCAGATCGCGCACAGTGTGTGTCGCAGGCCCCGGGCGTGAGTGCGGGCGCGCGACGAACACCGTCGTGAGGCCGAGCCGGTTCGCCACCGCGAGGTCGTAGTCGGCGTAGGCCGACACGTGCCACCAGTCGGGCCCGGGCGTGATGCTCCGTCGCGCGGCCATCGCGTCCCAACACGCGGGGTCGGGCTTGTAGCGCCGCATCTCCTCGGCGCACAGCCAGTCGGTGAGTGCGAACCCGAGCTGGTCGCGCACCTGCTCGCCGTGCGCGTGATCGCTGTTCGTGAGCGCGGCGCACGGGACGGTGCGCATCAACTCGCGCAACGCGACCGGTGCGTCCGCGAAGATCGGCCAGCGGCCCACGGCGTCGCCGATGCGCGTGGCGGCCGCCTCATCGAGCCCGATCGCGTCGACCAGGCTCCGGCGCGTGATCTCCGCGTACGTCATGTAGGGGCCGTCTTCGAGCTCCGCCTGCCGGTCCACGATGCCGTCGAAATCGCCGCCGGCCAGCGGTCGGCCCGCGTCCGCGCAGTCCCGCGCGAGGCCGGTGTGCCAGTCGAGCACGGTGCCGAAGATGTCGAAGGTCATGAGCGCGGGAGGCACGTACGTATCGAAGCGGTTACTCGCCCGCGTGCCAAGTGGTATGGTTGGGATGTTCCACCGGGATCGAGGTGAGCAGCATGCCTGCCCGC
>JANLWK010000186.1:0-8737 GCA_031364505.1 Candidatus Eiseniibacteriota bacterium
ATGGCCTCGCGATTGGGGACGATGTCGACGTACTCGCGCCCGGTCTGCCGTTCGGCGAACGTGCTGCGGGTACCCGGCACCTGACGGAGCATGCCCTCGAGGTTCACGCTGATGCGCTCGATCTCGTTCAGGTCCTCGCCAAACACTTTGATCCCCACCGGTGTGCGGACTCCGGTCGAGAGCATGTCGATCCGCGTGCGGATCGGCGGCGCAATCGCGATCTGGTAGCCGGGCATTTGCAGCGCGGCATCCAGGTCGCGCGACAGTTCCGACAACGTGCGCGCCTGCTGCTCCGGCCACACCCAGCGCAGGACGGGCTTCGTCCAGTTGGGTGCGCGCTTGCCGTACCAGCGCGGCGTGAAGCGCTTCGGCCACTCGGCGCGCGGGCGCAACGCGATGACCGATTCGATCATGTCCAGCTGGGCCGGATCGGTGGCCGTCTCCGCCCGGCCCGCCTTCCCGTGCACGGATGCGACCTCGGGGAACCGCATGATGATGCGGTCCTGGGCAGTCAACGCCCGCCGGGCCTCCTCGATCGCAATGCCCGGAAAGGTGGTCGGCATGACGAGCAGCGAGCCCTCGTCGAGCGGTGGCATGAACTCGGAACCAAGTCGCAGCATCACCGGCACCGTCGCGAGCAGGAGACCCATTGCGGCAAGGAGCACGACGATCCGGAATCGCACGACCCGCATCGCGATGGGGCGGTAGAGTGCGCTGAGAATCCGACTGACGGGGTTGGTCGCCTCGGTGCGGAATTTGCCCTTCAACAGGAGCACCATCAGCGGCGGCGCGAGCGTGATGGAGAGGATGGCGGCTGAGAACATGGCGAACGTCTTCGTGAACGCGAGCGGCCTGAAGAGCTTCCCCGCCTGTCCGGCCAAGGTGAAGATGGGTAGGAAGCTGATCGTGATCAGCAACAGCGAGAAGAAGATCGGCCTGCCCACCTCTTTGCACGCATCGACGATGACCTGTTTTCGATCGGACCCCGGCGCTGCGGCCGCGAGCCGCACATGCGCGTTCTCGATCAGCACGATGACCGCGTCGGCCAACTCGCCGATGGCGATGGCGATCCCGCCGAGCGACATGATGTTGGACGACAGGCCCAGATACCGGATCGCGATGAATGAGAGCAGCACGGAGAGCGGCAGCACGATCATTACGACCACCGCCGATCGCGCGTGGAACAGGAAAATGAGGCAAATGAGCGTGACGATGATGGCCTGCTGGACCAATGTGTTCGTCAGCGTCTTGACGGACCCGAGGATCAGCTCCGATCGATTGTAGGTGGGAATCAGGCGGACGCCGTCGGGAAGGCGCAGCGTGACGATCTCGGCCTCGAGCGCCTGGATGACCTGCAGCGCGTTGGAGCCAACCCGCATCACGACGATGCCTCCCACCGCTTCTCCGGTCCCGTTCCAATCGGCGGCACCGCGACGAATCTCCGGCCCATAGCGAACGCTCGCGACGTCACCGAGCCGGATGGGTGTGCCGCCGGGGCCGACCGTCACGACGCTCTGCTCGAGATCCGCCAGCGCCTTGACGTAGCCGCGCCCGCGGAGGACGTACTCGCGACCGGCCAGTTCGAGCACGCGTGCGCCCACTTCAGCGTTGGCGTCACGAACGGATCGCGTGACATCGGTCAGCGTGAGCCCGAAGCCGACCAGCCGGTCGGGGTCGACCACGATCTGGTACTGGCGCTCGAATCCGCCGAGCGAGGCGACTTCCGCCACGCCAGCAACCGCCTGCAGCGCGGGACGGATGGTGAAGTCCTGCAGGGCCCGAAGTTCGGCGAGATCCATCCGTCCGCTGCTGTCCTTCAAGACGTACTGGTAGACCCAGCCCAAACCACTCGCGTCGGGCCCGAGTGTCGGGGAGACATCGGGCGGCAGCAATTGCCGCACGCGCCCCATCTGCTCGAGCACGCGCGTGCGCGCCCAATAGATGTCCGTGCCGTCGCGGAAAATCGCGTACGTGAAGCTCATGCCGAACATCGAATAGCCGCGCACCGTCTTGATGCCCGGCGTACTCTGCAGAGCGCGGACCAGCGGATACGTGATCTGGTCCTCGACCAGATCGGGGCTGCGGCCCATCCACTCGGTGAAGACGATGACTTGCGGATCGGAGAGGTCCGGTAGGGCATCGAGTGGCGTCTTGCGGACCGAATCAACCGCCCACAGCGCGAGCACCAACACTACCCCGAACACCAGCCACCGGTGGCGAACCGAAAGCTCGATGATGCGCTCGACCATGAGAGTTACTTCCGATGGCCTGAGTGCGGGTCTGGGACGGGGGTCGCCGGAGTCTTCTGAGGACGCGCCGCCCCCCCGTGGCTGCTGTGCCCGCCGCCACCGCCGGTGGCGCGGAGCCGACTCTCCGAGTCCAGAAGGAACACGCCCGAGGCCGCGATCCGTTCGCCTTCCTTGAGACCGGAGCGAACTTCGACGCGATCAGCCAGCTGCACGCCGAGCGTGACCGCGCGCGGCTCGAACTGATCACCGGTGGCGACGAAGACGTGTTGTTGCGTCCCGGTGTCGACCAGCGCGTCACGCGGCACGGTGATCACATCCTGTCCGGCCGATTCAAAAGCGACCGTGCCATAGAGGCCCGGCCTGAGCCCGCCGCCGGGATTGGCCGCCGAGAGGCGGACTCGCAGCGTGCGCGTGCGTTCGGTGAGAGTCGGATAGACGAAGTCGACGCGTGCCGCGAACGGTGGACGGCCCGACGCCGGGAAGTCGAGCAGGGCGGTCATTCCGACGCGAATCGCGGGAATGCTTGCCTCCGGCACTTCGGCGAGAATCCACACGCGGGACAGGTCGGCAATCGTGAGCAACGTCGTCGACGGATCCACGGACGTACCGACCGTGACGCCTCGGTTCACGACCACCCCGCTTCGGGGGGCGACCACCGTAACCAGGCGCTTCGGCTCGCCGGTCTGTTCAATGGCGCCGATTTCCGCCGACGTCATTCCGAGGACGGTCAGCCGCGTGCGACCGCTTGCCACGACGACGCTCGTGATCCCCGAGGCCGACGTTGACTTCCGAGCGGCCAGGTATTCCGTTTGGGACGAGAGGAGTTCCTGCGAGAAGACTCGTGCGAGCGGCTGACCCGCCCGAACCATCTCTCCAGTGGTGTTGACATTGAGTTGTTCGACCCATCCCGCCACTCGAGTGTGCACGTGCGAAATCCTCGATTCGTCTGGCACGACGGTGGCGACAGCACGAACCGCCTGAGTCAGTGATTCGCGCTTGACCACCTCGAGGCGGATGCCGAGTTCTTGAAGCGTCGACGCCGTGACGATGACCGGAACGCGACCGTGCGAAGCCCCGGAGTCTGTGTTGGTCACGGCCGTCGGGGCGACCCTCGCCGCGGTCGCCTCTCCGCCAGGCGTGAACGGCCACGCCTCGCGGGCGTGCTGCACCCACAGGGCTCCGGTGAACACCACGGCAGTCCCCACGGCGGCGGCCATCGGCGCGGCGAGTCGGTGAAGTCGGGTGAAAGGGGTCATCGGATGATCGCCTCGTACGATCCAATGGCGCGCCCGAGGCGCGCCCACGCAAGGCCAAGTTCGGTGTCAGCGGCAATCAGGTCGGACTGGACCTGCCACAGCGCCTGCACGGCTTCAATCACGCTGACGAGCGGCAACTGGCCCGACGCGTAGCCCGCGACGGCGGGTTCGATCACCATTCGTGCGCGCGGCAGTACATCGCTGCCGAGCGCCGCCTGCCGATCGTGGGCCGCCTGGAGCTGGTTCACGGCAACCGCCGCATCGCCCTCGATCATCCGGGTCATCGCGCGCAGATCCGCTTCGGACATCGCGCGCATCGCCTTCGCTTCGTCGACCCCGGCGCGCAGCCTGTTCCGCCAGATGGGCAAGCTCACACCCACCATCGCCATCCAGCCCCGGCCCTCGGCCATGGTGTAGGCCGGCCCGGTGCGAATCATCGCCATGGGGCGGAACATGTCGCGCATCACGAGCACCTCTGCCTCCGCGCGCGCGACTTCGGCGCGGCCTCCCGCAAGCTCCGGACGGGACGTCAGCGCAGTCTTGATCGCGGGCCAGGAGGGAATCGGCTGCACCAACGCGACGGGCGCCAGCGGCGGGACAGGCGTGTCCGCGTCCTGGGCCAGGCTCGTATTGAGCATCGCTTCGGCGCCGCGCACGTCACTGGGCAGCGCCTTCGCGAATGCCTCCAACCGCGCAACCTCGACCTCCGCGCGCAGCACGTCGGCTTGCGGGGCCGTTCCGCTCGCGTACCGCGCGTTTGCAGCCGACACGACGTCACGCGCAAAGACGATCTGTTCGGTGACCAGCGCCGCCGTGCGGCGACGCTCCTGCAGCATCAGGAAGGCATTGACAGCCTGAACCCCCACGTCCAGCGTCGTCCGGCCCGCATCCGCGCGAAGTCGCTCGAGATCCGCCCGTGCGGAGGCTCGACGATGCCCGCGGATTCCGGACAGTGGAAATCGTTGTTCGAGTGTGA
This sequence comes from Candidatus Eiseniibacteriota bacterium, assembly GCA_031364505.1. Classification (GTDB taxonomy): domain Bacteria; phylum Eisenbacteria; class RBG-16-71-46; order RBG-16-71-46; family RBG-16-71-46; genus JANLWK01. The sequence continues at coordinate 4,482 of JANLWK010000186.1, forward strand.
CACTCACATCCGCGCCGTCCATCATGAACGGCTTATGGTCGAGCGAGGGAGCGATCATCGGGTCTTCGAGCGCTGATGCGATGATCGGCCGCGCCTCTCCGGCGCGCGTGCGCGCGCGCGCGGCCTGTATCTCGTCTCTCCGCTCGCTGGCGACCCGAATCACGTCGGCAAGGCTCAGCGGCGACGGGAGTGCGGACGCCGTCTGGGCCCCCGCCTGGATCGGCAAGAGCGTCGCCGCAATGGCCAACAGAAGTGCGGATCGAAGACCGTTGGAACGCGTCATGTCAATTGCCGCATGCCATCAAATGACCGAGCGCGAAGCGGTGCGCGGCCATGCCCATTGATGGGGGCCATCCCACGTGCTGAATCCCGAAATGCCAAGAGCGCCTCGGCTCATTTCACGCCTGGAAGCACCGCCACGGATTGCACTTGGAGTGCAACATTCGCTCTGCGTCGATACAGCATTCCCTTCACCTGGACGCGCTTGCCCACGTGGGGAAGCACCAGTTCATTCTGGTTTGCGTAGTGCTTCCGCGCGAGCAGCGGATATATCGTCCCCGACGATTCCTCCAGGAATGCCAACCCCTGCCCGCCCTTCGCACACTTCGTGGCACAGTCAGCGTGATCGAGCCCTCGACTCTCATGAATGAAGAAACACTGGGGATCGATGATCTCTCCGACGAGAACGACGCTGGAATACTGTGGCGTGCCGGCTGGTACCGTCGCGGCAGTCCTGCCGGGGCGGGCGACGGCTACTGCCGTCGCGCATAGCATGGCCATACCGATGGCGATGTTTCTCGCGTTAACGATTACAACGCTCATGGAATCACTCCTCGCGCTCGCCCCGACAATCGGCAGGGTGTCCGGCTATTGCTTCCTCTGTTCCAGGGCCATTCCGCACTTCGGACAGACCCCGGGGCGATCCTGGACGACCTCCGGATGCATCGGACACGTGTAGGCCACGGCGCTGCGGGTGGACGACCGGCTGGATGAGGGGCACTTCTGGTACCACTGGCACAACCAGCCATTCATCTGCTCGATTTCACTCGCCTGCGCCGACCTCATGTGACGACACCGATCCTTCAGCGCTTCGTGTGTGGCCTTGCCTTCACACGTCCTGGCCATGTCGACGGCCATGGCGTGGTGTTTGACCATCATCTTCATGAAGGCGATCTCGAACCGCGATCCCGTCAATGTCTCCAGACTCTTGGCTCCCGGCATCGCGGCCGGTCGGCCCCGGTACGACATGCCATACCAATCCCGCAGCCATCGCTGCATGGTGTCGACCTCGGCTCGCTGGGCGCTGCCAATGTCCGCACACATCGACTTGAGTTCATCGTGCGTCGCACGGGTCGCACAAAGCTTTCCCATGTCGATTGCAGCAAGGTGATGATCGATCATCCCTTTCAAGAAGCCGCGTTCAAACGGCTTCGCTGCCTGGGCCTTGGTGGCGCTTGAAGGATGAGCATGTGCATCATGCGCCAGCGCGGATCCACGCGAACCACACATCACCATTACGACAGCGGACCAGATCGTCAGTTGTCTGCGCATCTGTGTTCTCCGTTCAGGGCTGGGTACCGGCCAGGCCGGCAGACGCTTGTGGCTGAGGCATTACGACCGGAATCGATGTGGAGCGTGTCGCCTGCTGTTCTTGCCCGCGTTCTTGAAGTGCACGCTCCACCGCCGGCCCGCCGAACAACCAGAACACGGCGGGCGTGACGAGCATGTCCAACACGGTCGTCGTCAGGAGCCCGCCGAGAATGACCGTGGCGACGGGGTACAGGATTTCCTTGCCCGGCTGCCCCTTGGAGAGAACCAGAGGGACCAGTGCGAGCCCTGCCGTCAGAGCCGTCATCAACACCGGTACGAGCCGCTCGAGAGACCCGCGAATGATCATCTCGCGGTTGAACGTCTCTCCCTCCTCGCGTACGAGGTGGAGGTAGTGGGAAATCATCAGGATCGTGTTGCGGCTCGCGATCCCCGTCAGGGTGATGAAACCCACCAGCGAAGCGATCGAGAACGTTCCGCCGGTGAGCAGCACGGAAGCCACCGCCCCGATCAGAGCGATCGGGATATTGATGAGGATCTGGAGCACGATGCGTGTCGAGCGGAAGTGGGCGAACAGCACAGTAAACATGGCAGCGAACGAGAGGATGGACAGGAGTCCCAGCGTGCGGCTCGCGGACTGCTGGCTTTCGAACTGGCCGCCGTAGCTGATGTAGTACCCCTGCGACAGATGCACCGTTGCACCTACCCGCCGCTTGATGTCCTCGACGGTGCGCCCCAGATCTCGTCCGGCGACGTTCGCCGACACCACAATTCGCCGCTGGCTGTTTTCATGCTGTACCTCGTTCGGCCCCCAGGTTTCTTGCACGTCCGCCAACGCCTCGAGCGGCACTTTCATCCCGGATGGCGTGTCCACGAGCAGGCCCCGAACGACGTCAGGAGTGGCACGCATGGACTCCGGCAACCTCACCACGAGGTCATAGCTGAATTGATTCTGCAGCACCTGACCGACCAATCGGCCGGAGAGTGCTGTCTCGAGCCACGTGTTGAGTGTGCCGGCCTGAACGCCATACAAGCTCGCGCGCTCACGGTCCACGCGAACCTGGAGTTGCGGAACGAGCACCTGTCGTTCGGTCTGAAGATCGACCAACCCGGCCACGTCGGCGATTGCGGACTGCACCTCGGCGGCCTTCTGGCGCAGCACGGCCAGGTCCGTTCCGAAGACCTTGATCGCGATCTGGGCCCGCACGCCCGACAGGAGGTGATCGAGGCGGTGCGAAATGGGCTGCCCGATGTTGATCGATACTCCCGGGATCTCGCCCAGTTGCTGGCGGATGTCGGTCATGATCGCGTCACGGCTGCGGTGCGAGCGCCGAAAGTCGACATCGATTTCCGCGTAGTGGACACCTTCCGCATGCTCGTCGCGCTCGGCCCGCCCGGTTCGCCGCCCGGTCGAAATCACTTCCGGTACATGGTGCAGAAGGTTTTCGGCCAGCGTGCCGATCCGATTCGATTCCTCGAGCGACGTCCCGGGCTTGGCGATCACGTTGATGGTGGCGGTGCCCTCATTGAATGGAGGCAAGAACTCGCGCCCCAGCGTCGGCACGATCGCCGCGGCGACCAGCACGGCGATGGCCGTTGTCACCACCACCGGCCAAGGGCGATCCAACACCTTCTCGAGCAGCCGCCGATCGTGGCGCTTGAGCCACCGCACGAAGGCTCCATCGCCATGGGCTGTTGCCTTCGCACGGGGGAGCAAATACAAGCATAGCGCCGGCGTCACGGTCACGGACACGACGAACGAGGCGAGAATCGAGATGACGTACGCCTGCCCGAGCGGAGTGAACAGGCGCCCTTCGATGCCACCGAGCGCGAACATGGGCAAGAACACCAGGATGACCAGGATCGTGGCGTAGACGATCGAGCTGCGAACCTCCGACGAGGCATCGAAGACCACCTGGAGCGGAGGGCGTGGGGCCGGCAGGGCGCGATTCTCTCGCAACCGGCGCAGCACGTTCTCGACCCCCACGATGGCATCGTCCACCAGCTCGCCCATGGCGATCGCGATGCCACCCAACGTCATGGTGTTGATGGTCTGCCCCATCAGCTTCATCACGATGGCAGTCACCACGAGCGACAGCGGAATCGCCGTCAGGGTAATGGCCGTAGTGCGGAAATTGAGCAGAAACAGGAACAACACGATGGTGACGAGGAACGCACCGTCGCGGAGCGCTTCCTCCACATTCTTGATCGCCGCCTCGATGAACGTCGCCTGGCGGAAGAGCACGCGGGTCCGAGTCCCCTGCGGCAAGGAGGGTCCAAGCTCGTGAAGGGCGGTCTCGATTTCGCTCGTGAGTTTGACCGTGTCGGTACCGGGTTGCTTCTGCACCATCAGAATGACGGCTGGCCTGCCGTCAATGCCGGCATCGCCGCGCTTGGGAGCGGCGCCGACGGTGACGCTGGCCACGGCGCCCAACGGAATCGCCACGCCGCCCGGGAAGGCTCCCACCGGTGTGGCCGCAAACTCGGCCGGATCGGTGGTGCGCCCAACGTTGCGCACGACCAATTCACGGCCGGACTGACTGACGAATCCGCCGGTCGTGTTGACGCTGGCGTTCTCCATGGCTTTGACCACATCGTCCAGTGTCAGGTTGACCGCGGCGAGCTTCTGCGGATCGGGCTCGACGATGTACTGCTTGAGCCCACCGCCGATCGCAATCACCTGCGACACACCCGGAATCGTCAGCAGG
>JANLWK010000190.1:0-3688 GCA_031364505.1 Candidatus Eiseniibacteriota bacterium
GAGTACGGGGCCTCGCTGTCACCCGACGGAGCGTTGATGGCGTACGTCTCGTGGGAGTCCGGCAAGGAAGAGGTTTACGTCCAGACTTATCCCGGCGCCGGCGGCAAGTGGCGGATCTCCACCGAAGGCGGCCGCGAGCCGGCCTGGCGCGGGGACGGGCGCGAGCTGTTCTACGTGAGTCCCGCGCGGCAGATCTTCGCCGTCCCGGTCGAGCGCGGCGCCACACCGAAATTCTCGCTGCCGCAAGAACTGTTCGATGCCGGGGCCATGATCCCTTCGACGGTCAACCGCAACCGGTACGTGGTGACGCGCGACGGCCAGCGCTTCCTGGTCGTGACACGGCAGGGACTCGCGCGTGTGGGCGCCACCACCGTCGTGCTCGACTGGCTCGCGGCGCACGGCAAGCGTTAGACCCGCCGATCACCCCGCCGTCAGCCCGCGCGGCGCGCGCTCCAATGGCGCGCCAGCAGGCCCAGCAGTGCCGTATCGGAGATCTCGTCGCCGACCTGCCAGCGCTCGCGCAGCAATCCCTCGCGCACGAAGCCGAGGCGGTCGAGCGCACGCAGCGATGCCTCGTTGCGCGGATCGGTGTCGGCCTCGAGGCGGCGCAGGCCGAGCGGGCCGAACGCGTAGTCGATCACCGCGGTGAGCGCCTCGTGCATGAGGCCCTGCCCCCAGCGCTCGCGGCTGAGCCCGTAGCCGATCTCGGCGCGACCGCACTGATCGTTGAAGTCGAACAACGACACCTGGCCGAGCATTCGATCGTCCGGGAGCTCGGTGATCGACCAGCGCAGGGCTTCACGCGACGCGAAGCGCCCCATGGCGCGCTCGACCGATGCGTGCGCCTCCGCGATGTCGCGCATCGGCGGACGGCTCCAGTAGCGCATCGCCACGGGGTCGCTTTCCATCGCGAACACCGCCTCGACATCGGATGGCACGGTCTCACGCAGCGCGAGACGCGGCGTGACGAGCACGGGAAAGCGGTCGGGGTAGTTCACGGCCCGATCATGGACTCGGAGTGACGCGCGAGTCGAGTCCGCGGAAGTGGTTCCTCCGGGCGCCTATCGCGGCGCCGGCGTGGCGGGCGGGACGCGGCCCGCGATGTCGTTCGACGCGTAGAGGATCGTGTGCAGGCGCGGCAGGCCCAGCTCGTCCGGCCAGCACTCGTAGACACGCACCGGCGTCATCGTGTCGAGCGAGAACGACTCCACGCCGCCGGCGAGGCGACTGCGCCGCTCGGTCATCACGGCGAGCCCGGGATGGAAGCGCTCGATGCCGTCCCGGTTCATGTACATGTCGACCTCGGGCCACACGCGGATCAGGAACGCGAACACGCCGTTCTCGAGGCACATGGTGTCCGACGTGTTGCCGACCACCGCCCGGCGCTCCGCCGGCAGCGCCGCCGCGACGCGCCCGATATCGCGGCTCGCATCCCGCAGCGTGTAGGTGAGGTGCCCGGCGAGCGGCGCCGCATGCCAGACATCGAGCACGATCACCGCGGCGAGGAGTCCGAGCGCGGGGGCCACGCGAGTGCGCGGCATCTTCGCCCGCCACAGCAGCACGAGCGCGAGCGACACGAGGAAGGACAGGCCCCAGATCATCACGAGCAGCGTCGCCTGGCCGAACCCGGCCTCGCTGCCGATCTTCCACCCCGCCGTCGCCGCGCGGAGCGGTGCCAGGGCCAGCGTGCGCGCGTACAGCCCGATCGTGAATCCGCCGACCGCGGCGGCCAGCATCCAGCGCCACCAGGCGACGCGCGGGCCGGGCTCGGTGTCGGCCGGGGCGATGCCGCGCGCCCCGGCGATGCCGAGCAGCATCGCGAGCGGCGGCACGAGCAGCAGGTAGCGGCGGTCGGGCTGGTAGGACTGGGCGGCGATCGAGCCGAGCATGACGAGCGCCCATACCCAGCACCCCTGCTCGAGCGCGGGGCTCGGGCGCGGATCGCGGCGCATCAGCCGGGCGATGCCGATCGACGCGATCGAGATGACGAGCATGGGCTCCTGGGCGAAGAACCCGCTCATGATCAGGCGGTTCAGCCCAACCTCGTCGCGGAAACCGAACCACAGCAGCCGGCCGAGCCCGCCGAGCCGGTTCGTGGGCGCGACCGCGATCTTCACGTTGCTCGCGAATTCCGTACGCACGCCGTCCCAGTGGGGCAGTACGAGCGACACGGCGATGCCGGCCGACGCGACCACGAACGTGAGCGTGAACGCGAGCGCCGCCTGCCACCGCATGCGGCGCGCCTCGGGCGTGACGCCGCGCTCGAGGAGCTGGACCGCGTAGATCGCGGCGATCACCGCGCCGACGGGAATCGCGGAGGGCTTGCTGAGCAGCGAGGCCACCAGGCTCAGGGCGCTGACGGCACCCCAACGCGGCGCCTCGCGCGAGCGGATCGCGGCGAGGATCGCGAGTGTGGCGAAGGCGAGCTGCAGCGACTCGACGAATCCCGCCCGGTTGTTCGTGAGGAAGAAGTACCCGCAGCCGAGTACGAGCGCCGACGCGAAGGCCGCGTCGCGCGACACCTCGCGGCGTATGAACGCGTACACGATCGCGCACGTGGCGATGCCCGAGAGGCCGCTCAGCAGCCGCGTGGCATAGAAGCCCACGCCGAGCAGGGCATACACCCACGACAGCAGCAGCGTGTAGAGCGGCGTGCTGTAGAGCGGCGGGTTGTGCTCGTCCATGATCCAGCGGCCGAACAGCGCGTGCTGCCGGGCGTTGTGCGCCCACCAGCCCTCGTCGGTGATGAAGTGGAGGTGCAGGTCGCCCGGCGGGTCGGCATCGAGGGCGAACAGCCTCGGGAGCGCGATCACCAGCGCGAGCACGAGGAGCTGGAGCCACTCCGCCCTCGCCCAAGGCGCCCAGGGCGCCGACGTCGCCCGGGACGGCGTGCCCGGCGACGAAGTCGACGATGCCATCGGGGGGGTGCTCACGGCGTGCCCCCGAGGTCGAACAGCACGACCCGCCAGGGCCGGTCCGCGAGCGCGTAGGTCGTGTCCGGGTAACGGGCCTCGAGGGCCATCACGCCGGGCGGCGGGTCGCCGTCCAGCACCACGGCGAGCCGGCTCGCGCCCTCCTGCCGCAACCGCCCGATCAGCGACGTATCGAGCGCGGTCGTGCTGACCGACCAGCCCATGCGGTCCGATCGGTAGAGCAGGCGCGGATCGTCGGTGCGATCGGTGTTCGTCGTCGCGGCGACGAGGAGCGACCGCGCCGGCGTGTGACGCTCGATGACCTCCGCCGCCTGCATGCGGGGCGGATCGAGCTGGTAGTAGCGCCGCGAGATGATCTGCGAGTGCGCGGTGAGAAGGCCGAGGGCCACGACGACGGCGAACGTGGCCACCCAGGGCACCAGCTCCGTCCATTCGCGCCGGAATGTCTCGAGTCCGGCGGCGATGATCGCGGCGGTGATCGCGAGCAGCGGGAGCTGATAGTAGTCGTGGATCACGTTGAGGTTGTAGAACACGAGGACATAGACGATCGCCCCGAGCCCCCATGTCCACAGCACGAGCATCGGCCGCGATCCGAAGCGACGGGCCGAGGCCGGCGCCGTGGCGAGGCCGCTCAGCAGCAGCATCACGCCGATCGGGGTCGCGACCTCACGCCACACGCGGTACGCCATGACACGCCAGGTGTGCGGATCGAGCCGCTCCGCCGGCGTGCCGTAGAACCACGAGGCGCTGCCCGT
>JANLWK010000205.1:0-3216 GCA_031364505.1 Candidatus Eiseniibacteriota bacterium
TGTTGGTCGGCCTGGGGGTGCCGTCGCTGCGGCTGCGGGGCGTAAAAAACAATCGCGTCTGGGGGGCGGGACCCGACCCCACCGACTGGGATGGTATCTGACGCGACGCGGCGCGTGGGGGGGGGGGGAGGCCCCCACGCCACGCGTCACCGCGTCGATCGCCGCCGCACCGGGCGCTCGTGCTCAGTGCCGGAACCGCCGCTTGAGCGCGCCGAACGTTCGGCCGGGCGCCGAGCCGAAGCCACCCCACGCCGAGAGCCACGCGCCGTCGCGCGTGAAGCGTTGGATGCGGTGGTTGTTCTCGTCGGCCACGACGACACGCCCACCCTCGTCGACGCCGATGAAATTCGGCTGGTTGAACTGCCCGTTTGCGGCGCCGAACGATCCCCAGGCCTGGACGAATTCCCCGTTCCGCGTGAAGCGCTGCAGTCGGCTGTTGCCGGAATCCGCCACGTAGACGTTGCCGAGCGGATCGACGGCGATGCCGCTCGGGTACTGGAATTCGCCGGGCCCTGTTCCGCGCGCGCCCCATGACCGGACGAACGCGCCGCCGGCCGTGAACTTCTGGACCCGGTGGTTCGACAGCAGGTCGGCATCGGCGACGACTGCCTGCACGCCGCGCCCGCCGGGCAATGAAACGCGCCGGCGTCCGTCAGACGGAGGGGCTCGCGACCGGGGCGATGACGAGCTCACGCTTCGGGGTCAGCCGGACCACGACCGTGAGCAGCACGAGCCCGATCATTCCGCACACCGCCTCGGTGAACAGCATGCCCGACGGTCCCCAGCGCGTGTAGGCCCAGCCGTCGACCAAGCTCATGTAGAGGATGGGCATGTTCGACAGCGACGCGAACACGTTGTACTTCGTCGCGGCGGCACCGAGCCCCATGGCTTCGAGCACGAAGGCCGAGAATCCGGCATAGGTGAGCCCGGTGACGAAGGCGTACGCCGTCGTCCACACGATGAACATCCGCTCGGAGTGCGGTGCGACCGCCATCGCCACCGCACACGCCGCCTGGATCACTCCGAACAGCGCGTAGGCGGCCTTGCGATTCATGCGATCGCAGATCCATCCGCCCGCGAGACACCCGACCGCGGCGACGATCCCGCCGACGACGCCGGTCACGAACGCGACGGTGTTGGCGGACGCGCGCCAGTCCCCCGCCACCGCCGACCACAGCGCGCTCGCGGCACCCGACCCGATGGGGAGGAAGCACAACACGAGCGCCAGGAATCCGACGCGTGACCGCGCGACGGCCCACAGATCCGTCGCGACGAAGCCCAGGCCCCTCCAGAGGCCGAGCGCGCGATGTTCCGCATGGGGTTCGTCGATGAACAGGAGTGCCACCCCGCACAACAGGCACACGCCGGCCACGATCGAGGCCGCGAGCAGCGGAGACTGGGTCGTGTGAATGAGCCACAGGCCGGCGCCGCCGCCGATGCCGCCGCCACCCAGGTTCCCGGCCTGGAACCAGCCGCCGGCACGCCCCTTCAGATCGGGGGGCGTTCCGTACGCCATCAGGCTCTCGACCGCCATGCCGAGAAACGTGCAACCGACGTTCGCGGCGAACGCGAGCCACCCGAGCAGCACGAGATTCGCACCGGTCAGCGGCACGATACCGCTCGCGAGAATCCCGGCGGCACTGAACAACGCACCGATGAGGTACCACGTCTTGCGGCTCAGCGTCGTGTCGGCGATCGGCGCCCACAGGAACTTGAACGTGTGCGGGCCCATGGCCAGCGCGACCAGGCCCGCGATCTGCCCCACGCTGACACCGCGCTGGGACAGCAGGTAGGCCACCGCCACCGACAGGTAACCCCCGAGCGCCCCGAACGGGATGATCAGGAACATGAACACCGACGGATGCGCGTGGCGCGCGACGGCGGGGGGCCTCACGTCGCCGGCGTCTCGTCGGGGGGTTCCCACAACTCCAGGCGATTGCCTTCGGGATCCATCACCCAGCCGAACTTGCCGAACTCGCTCGCCTCGCTGCGCTCATCCACGTCGCAGCCTTCCGCCCGCAGCGCCTCGAGCACCTGCGCGAGGTTCGCGACGCGGTAGTTGATCATGAACGACGACGTGCTGGGATCGAAGTACCGGGTCGACTCCTTCATGACGCTCCACACCGTCTGCCCCGGCCGAGTGTCGGTGTCGTCGTCGCGCCAGCGGAACGAGGCGCCGCCCCACGTCTGGATGTCGATGCCGAGATGTCGCTGGTACCAGGCGCGGAGTGATTCGGGATCGCGCGCCTTGAAGAAGATGCCGCCGATTCCGGTGACGCGCTTCACGCGATCTCTCCGGCGGGAGACGCGGATGCCGCCGCCTCGCGTGGCCGCGCCCAGAAGGGGGCCACCCAACGGCCGCGGCGCGCGGCCACGATCAGCATCGCGATGCCGGCGGTGAGACAAATGGCGACGGCGACGACCGAGGCCTCGGGGCCGAAACTTCCGCCCGTCAACCAGGCCGGCCCGGCGAATCGCGCGATGAACAGTCCCGGCAGCGACCGGCCCGAGATGTCGGCGCCGAAGATGCCCGCTTCGGTGAGATTCCACGCGAAGTGGAGCCCGATCGGCAGCCACAGCCGGCGCGTGAGCATGTACGCCGCGGCGAGCAGGATGCCGGCCTCGACCACGATGGACGTCGCGGGAATCAGCCCCGAGCCGGGATTGGCGAGGTGCGCGAGCCCGAACACCACGGCCGAGACGAGCAGTGCGAGCCATGAGCCGAGGCTCGCCTCGACGATCCGGAACAGCACGGCTCGGAACAGGATCTCCTCGACGACCGCCGACACGATGGAGCCGCCGAGCGGCACCAGCACGACGCCGACGGGATTCCGCGGCCCCATGGCGTAGGCGCCCGCGGCGGCGATGATCCCCAGGGTCGCGCAGAACAGTCCGGCGCCGAGCAGCATGCCCAGCCCGAGTTCGCGCCCGGCCCCGGGACCCTGGAACTCCGACGCCTCGCGCCGTTCGATCGTCGCGACGTACACGCGGTACGCCGCATAGGCGACGAGCGAGGCGAGGATCGCGGCCGGGAGCGCCCACGACGAGCGCTCGAGGTGCCCGGCGCGGAGGGGCGCCTGCACCATGGTCACGGGCGCGACGACGAACAGGATCGCGAGCACGAGCCGCGTGAGCGGAAACGTGAGGATGCGGTTCGCCAATCCCTGGGCCACGGTCATCCTCTCAGGCGGCCGCCGGGCGACCGCGGCGCCGGTG
>JANLWK010000212.1:0-3663 GCA_031364505.1 Candidatus Eiseniibacteriota bacterium
GAGCTGGAGGCGCGCCTCGAGGAATTGCTGCTCGAGGATTGACAATGAGCGCTTGCGGCGTGCACGCGAACGCGTAGGATTGTAGGTCATGCGTCCGATCATGATGCTTTGCCTGCCCCTGCTGCTCGCGGCCTCGCTCGCACACGCTGTTGACGACACGACCGAGCCGCCCGCCGACACGAGCGGCGCCGGCACGCCTGACGCCGCTCAGCGCGCCTCGATCGAGCGAGCCGTCACCGGGCGGTACGTGCGCGTCACCGTCAACGGGCACGGATTCTCGCTTCGGAATCCGCCCGTCGCCGAAGTCGGTCTCGGCGCCGAGGACGCGGAGATCGAGGGTTACGCGGTGTGGGTCGGCGACGAGGAGATGCGCATCGCGCCGCCCTCGCTGCCGCTGGCGTGGAGAATCATCGAGCGCATCGAGGTGCAGCGTTCCGGCACCGCCAGGGCCGCGTGGGTGGGAGCGCTGATCGTGCCGACCGTTTATGTGATCATCCGTCAGGCGACGCACCATTCGAGCCACGAGGACGACAACGACTTCCTCGTACCGCTCGGCCTGATCCCCGTGGGCGCCGGATTGGGCGCCCTGTGGGGCGCCCACCATCCTCGCTGGGAATCGGTCTGGCGGCGGCCGTAGCCGCGCCTATTCCAGTCGCGCGATCCGCTGGGTCAGTACGCGACCCGCGGTCTCGAGCCTGACGAAGTAGAGGCCCGGAGCGAGCGCGTGGCCGGCGTCGTCGCGGCCGTCCCAGCGGACGGCGTGCTCGCCGGGCCCATGCACTCCGGTGAGGACCGTGCGCACGCGCCGCCCGGACACATCGTGGATCGCCAGGTCGGCCCGATCAGTGGTCGGCAGCGTGATGCGCAGCATCACGCTGCCTGAAGCCGGGTTCGGCGCGGGCGCCGCCAGCGCGAGCGCGAGTGTGGCGCCGGAGACCTCGGCCGTGCTCGCGGGCGTCAGCAGCGCGAAGCCACTCTCGTTGCCATGCGCGTCCACCGCCGAGAGCTTGTAGTAGAAACCGATCGCTCCGGCGTCGGCGTAGCCCGTGTCGGGGGGCGACGAGACCAGGTTCCCCGGCGACGGCGTGAAACCCGGGCTCGTGCCGCGATACAGCCGGTAGTTCGCGAAGTCGGCCTCACCGTTCGGCTGCCAGTGCAGGTGCGTGGCGTTCGGCTGGAAGTTCCCGATCAGCATCGACGGCGTGAACGGCGGCAGGTTGTCGACCGAGTAGCCGCCCGCGGCGGGCGACGACCAGTACTGCGTGCCGCCGGCGTTCCAGGCGACGACCATGAACTGCGTCGACGGGTTGTACGCGCCGGTCGAATCGCCGGTGGTCGTGGCGAGATAGCTGTACCCGCTCACGATGTGCAGGGCGTTCTGGCTCGCGAGGTACTCCCAGTACACCGTTCCCGTTGCGTACTGCGTGGCGAACAGAGACGGAGTGACGTGCCAGCCCGAGGTGGCGCCGAGCGGATCCTCGGATACTGCCCGGACCGCGGCCGACACCAGTCTGACAGCCACTCCGTTCCTGATCGCCGCGGCAACCGCCGCGGGCGGCACCGAGCGGAAGATCCAATAGTGATCGACGACCGGGCTCGGATCCGTGTCGAGCCAGCTCGCGTCCCACGACAGCTTCACCCTGCCGCCCTGGTCGCCGGGCACGTCCTTGACGCTCGCGATCACCGGCTCGGGCGTGCCGAGCACGCCGTAGCGCGCGACGCGTTGCGCGTAGAGCGCGAATAGCCCGGCGCGCATGTCCACGAACGTCACGATGCCGCCGCCCGCCGCGTCCGACACGATCGCCGGCACCTGCTGGTTGCCGGTCGCGGTGCTGACGGCAGCGCCGTTCGCCGGCCACGCGGTGTCGAGCGCACCCGCGCCCGACACGTGTGCCGCGAACACGTCGATGTTGGAGGAGCCGTTGCGTTGGTCGGCCCACGCGATGACTGCACCGCCGCTGCCGTCGCTCGCGACCGACGGCACAGTCTGGTCGGCGGATGCGCTGCACACGGCGCGGCCATCCACCGGCCAGGCGCCGTCGACGGCGCCCGCCGCGAGGACGTGCTGCGCGTAGATGTCGCCGATGCCCGCGTTGCGCCGGTCGTCCCACGCGACGATGGCGCCGCCCGCTCCGTCGGAGACGATCGCCGGCACGGTCTGGTTGCCGGCCGCGGTGCAGAGCGCACGGCCGTCGGCGGGCCACCCGAAGTCCACCGTCCCGCCGGCGAGAACGTGCTGAGCGTAGATGTCGTTGTTGCCGCCGGTGCGGAAGTCGGCCCAGGTGACCACGGCGCCGCCCGACCCGTCGGACACCATGGCCAGTTGCTGCTGGATGTTCGCGGCCGTGCAGACCGCGATGCCGTTGGCGGTCCAGTTGGGATCCGCCGTGCCGCCGGCGCGAACGTGCTGCGCGTAGATGTCGAACGGTGACGTGCGCGCGTCCATCCACGACACCACCGCGCCGCCCGCGCCGTCGGAGACGAGCGCCACGAAGTTCTGGTCGTTGGCCGCGGTGCACACGGCGAGCCCGTTGACGGGCCACGCGGGGTCGACCGCTCCCGTCGAGAGCACGTGATGCGCGTAGGTATCGAGGAAGCCGCCCGAGCGCTGGTCGTCCCAGGCCACGATCGCGCCCCCCGCGCCGTCCGAGGCGATCTGCGCGCGGAGCTGGTCGCCCGTGGCGGCGCACACCGCGCGGCCATCGACGGGCCACGCGGGATCGACGACGCCCGAGGCGAGTACGTGGTGCGCGTAGATGTCGGACGTGGCACCGGGCCGGTAGTCCACCCACGCGATGATCGCGCCGCCGGAGCCGTCGGAGACGATCACCGGAGTCACCTGGTAGTTGGCCGCCGTGCACACGCCGCGGCCGTTCACCGGCCACGCCGCGTCGACGCCGCCGGACGCGGTGAGGTGGTGAACGTAGATGTCGCCCAGTCCCCCGGTGCCGCGCTGATCGGACCACGTGACGATGGTGCCGCCGGCACCGTCCGAGGTGACTGAGACGGCCTGGGCGTTGTTGTTCGTCGCCGTGACGACCGGCGTGTTGATGCCGGCGTTGTGCGGCCACGCGGCGAGAGCGGGGGTCGAACCGAGGAGCAGCGATGCAGCGAGCAGGGTCCACGCGAGATGGGATCGCATGACGTTCGGCCTCCAGCGAATGGGTTGCGTTCGAAGGGCACCGCGTCAGTGGGAGCCCGCCGGCAGATAGGGCGTAATTCGCGGCCGAAACGGATCATTGTGCGGTGGAGCCTGTTGTTGGGCGGGCCAAAGTCCTTGCCATTCCACGAAATGGAGCCGATCCTGTCCGGACTGCCCTAAGATACTAGGTGGGATGGTCTTAGCCGCCGAAACAACAGGCTGCGCACCACAACCGGAGCCACATGGACGCCGAAGCGCTGGCCGAGACTCTGCGGGGCGTGGCCGAGGGCGACGAAAACGCCCTTGAGCGGCTGCTGCCGGTCGTCTACCAGGAGCTGCGGCAACTCGCTGCCGGGTACCTCCGGGACGAGCGCGGCGGCCACACGCTCCAGCCCACGGCGCTCGCGCACGAGGCCTACCTGCGACTCGTCGGCCAGCGCATCGCGTGGCAGGGCCGCGGGCACTTCCTCGGCGTCGCCGCGCGCGCGATGCGCAGCGTCCTCGTCGACCACGCGCGGCGG
>JANLWK010000235.1:0-3087 GCA_031364505.1 Candidatus Eiseniibacteriota bacterium
TGGGCGCCGAGCACCTTCTCCTTGATGCCGCCGACCTTGAGCACCATGCCGCGCAGCGTGATCTCGCCGGTCATGGCGATGTGCGGCCGCGCCTTGCGCCACGTGAGCAGGCTCACCATCGCCACCGTGAGCGCGACGCCCGCCGACGGGCCGTCCTTCGGAATCGCGCCGGCCGGCAGGTGGACGTGCAGGTCGGCCTGCTGGAACACGCTCGCGTCGATGCCGAGCGACGAGGCGTGCGAGCGGATGTACGAAAGTGCCGCCTGCGCGGACTCCTTCATCACGTCGCCGAGCTGGCCGGTCAGGATCAGGCCGCGCTCGCCCGGCATCGCCGTCGCCTCGATCGTCAGTACCTCGCCGCCGACGGGCGTCCACGCGAGCCCGAGCGCGGCGCCCGGCTGGTCGAGCAGCGGCGACTTCTCGTCCTCGAACCGCGGGGGCCCGAGCAGGTCACGCACCGTCTCCGGGCGGATCAGGCGCTCGGCCTCCTTGCCCTCCGCGACCTTCTTCGCCGTCCGCCGCAGGAGATTCGCGATCTCGCGCTCGAGATTCCGCAGGCCCGCCTCGGCGGTGTACTCGCGGATCACGCGCAACAGCGAGTCGTCGGCGATCGTGATGGCCAGCTCCTCGAGCCCGTTTTCGGCGGTCACCTTCGGGATCAGGTGGCGCTTGGCGATCGCGATCTTCTCGAGATCGGTGTAGCCGGCGAGCTCGATGACCTCCATGCGGTCACGCAGCGCCGGCGGCACGGGGTCCAGGTAGTTCGCCGTGGTGATGAACATCACCTGCGACAGGTCGAACGGCACGTCGAGATAGTGATCGACGAAGCTCATGTTCTGCTCGGGGTCGAGCACTTCGAGCAGCGCGCTCGACGGGTCGCCGCGGAAGTCCATCCCCAGCTTGTCGATCTCATCCAGCATCATCAGCGGATTGCGCGTGCCGGCGCGGCGGATGGCCTGGATGACGTTGCCGGGGAGCGCGCCGATGTAGGTGCGTCGATGCCCGCGGATCTCCGCTTCGTCCCGCACGCCGCCGAGCGAGATGCGCGCGAACTTGCGGCCGAGCGCCTTCGCGATCGACCGGCCGAGCGACGTCTTGCCGGTGCCCGGGGGCCCGGCGAAGCAGAGGATCGGCGTGCGCGCGTCCTTCTTGTAGCGGCGCACGACGAGGTACTCGAGGATGCGCTCCTTGATCTTGTCGAGGCCGTAATGGTCGATGTCCAGCACCTGGCGCGCGTTCACGAGGTCCAAGTTGTCCTCGGTCGTCACCGCCCACGGCATCTCGCACAGCCACTCGAGGTACGTCCGCGACACGGTGTATTCGGCCGCCTGCGCCGGAATGCGGCCGAGCCGCGTCAGCTCGCGGTCGGCCTCCTTGCGCACCTCGGGCGGCATGTTCGCCTTCTCGATCTTGTCGCGCAGCTCGTCCAGCTCGCGGCCCGAGTCGTCGGTCTCGCCCAGCTCCTTGCGGATCGCGTCCATCTGCTGGCGGAGGATGAATTCCTTCTGGTGCTGGTCGACCGACTCGCGGACGGACTGCTGGATCTGCTGGCCGACTTCCATCACCTGCAGCTCGCGCTGCAGCGTCTCGGCCAGGCTCTGCAGCCGCTTCGGCACGTCGAGCGTCTCGAGCAGCCGCTGCTTGTCCTCGGTTTGGAAGTCGAGCAGCGAGGCGATGAAGTCGCACAGGCGCCCGGGGTGGCTCTGGTCGCGGGCGGCCTGCACCGTCTCGTCGGGAATCGTGGGCGACAGCGCGACGACGCGCTCGAACAGCCCGACGACGGTCTTCGCGAGGGCCTCGGTCTGGAGATCCGTGGGCACCAGTTGCTCCACGCCCTCGACCTCGGCCGAGAGAAACGGCTCGGTCTGGTTGAAGCGCACCGGGCGCAGGCGGTCGATGCCCTGGACGAGCACGGTGAACTGGTTGTCGCCGGTGCGCAGCATGCGCAGGATCACGGCGAGGGTGCCGATCGACTGCAGATCCTTCGGTCCCGGGGTCTCGTTCGAGGCGTCCAGCTGGCCCACCACCGCGAGCATGCGGTCGGTGGACATGCAGTGGTGGATGAGCTGGACGCTGCTCGGTCGCCCCACGTTCATGGGCAGGATGGCGTACGGGAACAGCACCGTGTGCCGGACGGGCAACACGGGAACGATGCGCCGGTCGCCCGGCTTGAGCGGTCGCGGCCGCGGCGGCTCGGCGCCCGCGGTGATGCCGAGATGCTCGTCGTCGCGGCGGGTCGCGGTCGCGATGGAAACCATGCGCGGCGCTGCGGGTTTGGCGCCGCCTTTGGAGCCGCTGCGCGCACGGCTTCGGCTCGGCACGGGCGGCTTGCGGCGCGATGCCGTCGGCTTGCGGCGCGGCGCGGCGGCGGCGCGGCTCCGCGATGCGGCGGATCGAGTCCCGCTCGGGCGGGCGGATGTTTTACGCGGACGAGTCACGGCGGCCTAGGATTTGTGGGAGACGACGGGAACGTGCTTGCGTCGCGGCGCGGGAGCGGGGACCAGGTGGATCTCGAGCATGCCGTCGCGATAGACGGCCTCGACCTTGTCGGCATCGGCCGGCCACGGCAGCTCCACCGCGCGGCGGAATTCTCCGAACAGGATTTCGGCGAGATGGTAGTGGGCCTCACCCAGCTCGTGCGGCTGGTCCCTGCAGCCGGAGATCTCGAGCACGCGGTCATTGAGCTGCACGCGGACCTGCTCGCGCGGCACCCCCGCCAGCTCGATGATCACGCGCGCCGAGTGCTCGGACACGACGAGATCCACCGGCGGCGCCCACTCGGGATCCGAGAAATGGCTGGCCGGATGGCGCTGGTAGACGAGATTCCGCAGCAGCCGCTCGACGCTGCGCTGCAGCGTCTGGCGCGGATCTTCGGGGTCGAGGGTCATGCGTGCTCCCGTACGGCTCGAGTGACCAACAGCGTAGCCCAGCGGCTTCGGAGCGACAATCCGCGCTCTCGCCCAGCGACCAGGAAGGCTACGAAGGGCTACCAGGGGGCGCGGACGAGCCCGTCATGGCTGGGAGAGCGTGGCCTCGAGCGTCGTCGTGACCTGGCGGTCCATCGGGTCGGTGCGGGGGCCGAACCGG
>JANLWK010000240.1:0-35208 GCA_031364505.1 Candidatus Eiseniibacteriota bacterium
TACGGCGTCACCGGCGTGGCGCTGATCTCGTTCATCGCGCTGGCGGTGATGCCCGAGCACAAGGCGATGTTCCTCGTGTGGATCTTCGTCATGCGCGTGCTGATGATCATCACTTCGATCGTCTCGTACGTCGCGAACGGCGCGGTGGCGCGCTCGCGGAACGCCGGCAAGACGAAGATCGACTTCGAGGCGCCGCTCACGAGCCTCGTGTGGGTCTGCTCGCTGCTGTCGATCGCGGTCACCTTCATCGCGTCGAAGTGGCTGCTCGGCCCGCTCGGCGGCAACGTGTGGTTCACGCTGTCGATGATCATCTCCTGCGGCACGCTCGCCGCGGCGGTGATCCCCGAGCTCACCAAGGTGTTCACGAGCTCGCACTCGCGCCACGTCGCCGAGGTCGTCGCGGCCTCCAAGGAAGGCGGCGCGTCGCTGAACATCCTGTCGGGCCTCGTCGCCGGCAACTTCTCCGTGTTCTGGAAGGCGCTGACGCTCGCGGTGCTGCTGTTCATCTCGTTCGTGTTCTCCCAGCACGGCCTGTCCGAGTACATGGCCTACCCGGCGGTGTTCGCGTTCGGGCTCGTGGCGTTCGGCCTGCTCGGCATGGGACCCGTCACGATCGCGGTCGATTCCTACGGACCGGTGACCGACAACGCGCAGTCGATCTTCGAGCTGTCGCAGATCGAGTCGCGCCCCGGCGCCGCGCAGGAGATCGAGCAGCAGTTCGGCTTCAAGCCCGACTTCGAGAGGGGCAAGCACTACCTCGAGGACAACGACGGCGCCGGCAACACGTTCAAGGCCACCGCCAAGCCCGTGCTGATCGCGACGGCGGTCGCCGGCGCGACGACGATGCTGTTCTCGATCATCTTGGTGCTCACCGAGCACTACAAGGAGCTGGGCCAGTCGTTCTCGCTCGACCTGCTGAATCCGTACGTGCTGCTCGGCCTGCTCATGGGCGGCGGCACGGTGTACTGGTTCACCGGCGCGTCGATGCAGGCCGTGACGACGGGCGCCTACCGGGCGGTCGAGTACATCAAGCGCAACATCAAGCTCGACTCGGCCGAGGCGGCGAGCATCGAGACGTCGCGCACGGTCGTCGAGATCTGCACGAAGTACGCGCAGGACGGCATGTTCAACATCTTCATCGTGATCTTCTCCCTGACCATCGCCTACTCGTTCTTCAACGAGGTGTTCTTCATCGCCTACCTCGTGTCCATCGCGGTCGTCGGCCTGTTCCAGGCCGTGTTCATGGCGAACGCCGGCGGCGCGTGGGACAACGCCAAGAAGGTGGTCGAGGTCGAATTGAACGCGAAGGGCACCGACCTGCACGCGGCGACGGTCGTGGGCGACACGGTCGGCGATCCGTTCAAGGACACGTCCTCCGTGGCGCTGAACCCGATCATCAAGTTCACGACGCTGTTCGGGCTGCTGGCGGTGGAGATGGCGGTCGCCAATCCGTCGATCCGCATGCCCGTCTCGATCGTGTTCATGCTGATCGCGCTGGTGTTCATCTACCGCTCGTTCTACGGCATGCGCATCGCGACGAAGGGCGACGGCAAGTAGCCGTTCCCGGCACCGAACGACCGACGGGCCCCCGCCGCAGCGCGACGGGGGCCCGCGTCTTTTACGGGCGGCCTCTATCGAGGGTCGGCGATGTGCAGGTGCGGGTCGAGCGCGAACGCGACCGCGTAGATGATCGCGAGCACAACGATCGCCACGACCAGGCGCCGCGCGCGCACCGGCTCCGTGCTCTCCCAGCGGAACAGCAGCCCGTTCGCCGTGATGCCGATGATCGACGTCAGCAGCAGCATGCTGACCGGGACGCCGAGCTCGAGCGGGCCGGTGCCCCGCACGATCACGCCCTGCAGCGCCTCGACCACGTAGGTCGTCGGCACCAGCCGGGCGACCCGCTGCAACCACTCCGGGAAGAACGAGAACGGAAGCGCGGCACCGGACAGGAACATGAGCGGGAAGAACAGGAAGTTGGTCATCGCGGGCGCGACCTTGCTGTCCCGCGCCACGCTGCCGACGACGAGGCCGAACGGAATGAGCGCCACGCCCCCGAGCAGCAGCACGAAGATGAGCGTGAAGGGCGAACCGTGGACGCGGAAGCCGAACGCCGAGGCGGCGACAAGCGTCTGGATCAACACCGACAGCGCGAGCGTCGTCAACGCGATCCCGCCATGGGCGAGCACGATGGCGACCGGATGCACGGGGGTCAGGTGGTGACGCCTCAGGATCCCCGTCTCGCGCTCGGTCACCATGCGCAGCGACACGCCGAACAGGCTGCCCGAGATGAGCGTGATCGTGAACAGGCCGGGCATCAGCTGGTTGAACGCCTCGCGGTTGCCGTGACCGAGCACCACGCCGAACATGAGCAGGAAGAACAGCGGGAAGGCGAGCGTCCAGTAGACCGCCGTGCGCGAGCGCCGGAACGTCGCGAGGTGTGCCACGTACAGCGCCCACGTGGCGCGCAGCAGGCCGGTCATCGCGCGGCCCCCATCAGCAGACCCACCGCGGGGTCCGGCCCCACGGCGTCATGGCCCGCGGCATCCGCCCCCACGAGCTCGAGATAGACGTCCTCGAGCGTCGGGCGCTTCATGCGCAGGTCGGTGAGCGTCAGCTCCTGGTCGCGCAGCATGGCCGCGAGCGCCGTGATCGCGGCCGCGGTGTCGTGGGTGAGGAAACGGTGGTGCTCTCCCTCGCGCCCCTGCGGCGTCGCGCCGGCGGCGACCAGCGCGGACGGGTCGAACGGGCCCGAGCAGGCGATCCACAACGTCGAGACGCCACCCGCGCGCTGGATCAGCTCGAACGGCGAGCCGTCGGCCACCACCTCGCCCGCGCGCAGCACGATGACGCGGTCGCACAGCTGCTCGGCTTCCTCGATGTAGTGCGTCGTGAGGATGATCGAGCACCCCTCGGCCCGCAGCGCGCGAACCAGCTCGTGCAGCGAGCGGCGAGCGACGGGATCGAGACCCGTGGTGGGCTCGTCGAGGATCAGCAGCTCGGGCGCGTGCACGAGCGCCATGCCGAGTGCCAGCCGCTGGCGCTGGCCGCCCGACAGGTTGCGCACCACGGCCGACTCCATGCCGGTCAGCCCGACGCGGTCGATCACCTCGCGCACGGGGCGCGGGCGCGGGTAGAACGCCCCGTAGAGGCGCAGCACTTCGACGGTCGAGAGGTCCGGCGGGATCGCGGTCGACTGGAGCTGGGCGCCGAGCCGCAGCTTGAGCCGGTGCGCCTCGCGGAACGGATTCAGGCCCAGCACGGAGACGTGCCCGCGGGTCGGCTCGCGCAGCCCCTCGAGGGTCTCGACGAGCGTCGTCTTGCCGGCGCCGTTCGGCCCCAGCAGCCCGACGATGCCGCCGGTTTCGATCCGCAACGACACGCCCTTCAGCGCACGCTGATCGCCGTAAACCTTCTCGACGTCCTCGATGACGATCGACATGCGTTGCTTGTACGCGGTTCGAACCGGAGGCGCAAGCACCACGGGCGTGAACGGTCGAACGTCGGGGGTGAACGGTCGCGTCGCGTCGCCGATCGGTTCCGAGCCGGGGCGGCCGATGGCCGGCGCCGTCGCCGACCGGCCGCCCCGTGGCGTCAGCGCGTCAGCGCGTCGATCTTCGCCGCGAGCACGAAATCATTGCGATGGAGTCCGCGGATCTTGTGCGTCCACGTCTCGACGCGCACGCGGCCCCACGCGACGTGGAGATCCGGATGATGCCCCTGCTCCTCGGCCAAATCGCCGACGCGAACGGCGAATGCCATCGCGCTCTTGAAGTCGGGAAACGTGTACTCGCGCTCGAGCCGCGGAATGCCGTTCGCGTCGTGGACGGCCCACCCGGGCACCTCGGGCAACAGTTCGGCAACCTGCGAAGGATCGAGGGGCGGCACGCCGCCGCGGCACGGCTCACAACTCGCACTCAAAAGATCGGTCATGGAGTACCTCCCTGGAAACATCCCGGCGCCAGTCTACCGCCTGTGGGGCCAAGCCCGCGCCAGCCTCATGCCGGGCGGCGCAAACGGCGAGTTGACGCGGCGGCCGGCTTCCAGTTTGCTGCCTCTCGCGCGCCACCCGATCCCCCACCCGGAATCCGCCATGCCTGACGTCGAGAACCGCCTGCTCAAGACGCTGCCCGAGTTCGAATCGTCCGAGGTGTCGGTGTGGTTCGGGCACCTCGAGGACCAGACCCGGCTCCTGTGGAAGGGCCTGGAGGGCGCCGATCCTGCCGAGCTCGAATGGCAGCCCGCGCCGGGCACGAACACGATCGGTATGCTGCTCGCGCACCTCGCCATCGTCGAGGTGTTCTGGATCTCGTCGCTGATGGAGAAGGCGTTCCTGTGCGAGCAGGTGATCGGCATCGGCGGCGACGACGACGGCATGCCGCTGCCCGAGGGCGCCGCCCCGCCGGCGAACCTGGCCGGCAAGCCACTCTCCTACTACAACGGCCTGCTCATGAAGGCGCGGGAGTACACGCTCGCGGCGCTCACGGCGCTCGACGACACGGCGCTCACGCGCGAGATCGAGCAGCGACGGCGGGACCGAACCCTGGTCCTCAACGGCCGCTGGATCCTCTACCACGTGGCCGAGCACCTGTCGGGGCACTTCGGGCAGGTCCTGCTGCTGCGGCACCTCTACCGCGCGCGCCCGCGCGCCTAGGGACGCCGTGCCGGCGCGCCACGAGACGCTGCTCCGCGGACTCGCGGGGTTCCCGTCGGACGGCGTCGCGCGCTTCATGTGGCAGCTCGAGGCGCAGCGTGCCTCCCTGCTCGCCGACGTCGCGGGACTCGACGTCGCCGCACTCGACTGGCAGCCTCGGCGCGGCATGAACACGATCGCCATGCTCCTCGGCCACATCGCCTACGCCGAGAGCCACCTGACTCAGGTCGGCCTCGAGGGCCGCGCGACGAGCGACACGACGTCCGTGATCGGCCTGAGCGAGGAGGAGGAAGGACTCCCGCTGGCGCCGGACGCGCCGCCCTCGCCCGCCCTCCGCGGCTGGCCGCTCGCCGACTACGAGGACATGCTGGCGCGCGCGCGCGCAAGGCTGCGCGAGACGGCGTCGCGGCTCGGCAACGCGGATCTCGCGCGCGAGGTCGTGCGCGCGCGGCGGGCACCACGCGAAGGCGTGGTCGGAAGCGAGCGCGTGTTCAATGTGGCGTGGGTGTTCTACCACCTGATCGAGCACGAGGCCGGCCAGCGCGCGCAGATCAACCTGCTCAAGCACCTCGCGCGGAGAGCGTGACCGACGGGGCTGCGGACGGACTGACAGGCGAACGTGCAGAGGTGTCTGCGCAGACACCTCGTGTGCACATCGTTGCCGGTGCGGTGAACCATCAACCTGCCCCGGGACGGGTAGAATTCAGCGCACTAAACGAACTTGCGCCGGCGCAAGTTGAGCTTGTGGTTGAGTGTCTTGGCGTAATCGAATGTAACGAGAACCGTTGGTCGACGGCGACGGGATTCAGAGTGTTCGCGCATCTTCGGTTTCGCTCGCTACCCGATCCCCAAGACCTCCGCGAGTCGTGCGGCGCCCTCGGCGAAGACGCCGGGCTCCGGGATCAGGCTCACCACGAGGTGCCGATCGCCGGGCACGTCGTAGAAGTGGCCCGGGTGCACCACCACGTCGCGGTCCAGCAGCGCCAGCGCGAGCGCCTCGGCCCCCGTGCCCGCGGGCAGCCGAACCATCGCCACCCATCCGCCGTCGGCGGGCAGCACCGTCGCGCCGGTTGCGTCGAGCGCCGCCGCGAGGGCGGCACGATGCGCGCGGATGCGCTCCATGGTCCGGTGGCGGAACTCGTGCCGTGCCTCGAGCAGCACGGGCAGCGCGTGCTGCACCGGTGCCGCGACCGACAGGAACGCGTCGGCGATCCACGCCAGGGCTTCGCGCATCCGCCGCCGCTCCGGCGCAGGGCCGGCGAGGACGATCCAGCCCAGTTTGAGCTGCGGCATGCCGCACAGCTTGGACAGTCCGTGCAGCGCGGCGACGGGCCCCTCCGTGTGCGCGAGCATGCTCGGCCGTGCGGCGGGGGGATCGATGCCGTACATGAAGTCGCCGAACACCTCGTCCGAGACAAGCAGGCGCGACCGCTCGGCGCAGTGCCGCGCGACGAACCGGGCCTCGTCGTCGTCGAGGCAGGAGCCGGTCGGATGGTTCGGCTGGATCACGATCAGCGCCTTCACGGAGGGATCGTGCTCTCGCGCGAGCGCATCGCGGTCGAGCCGCCAGCGCGCCTCGAACCGCAGCGGATACGCCGCCGCCTCGACGGATTCGAGTGCGGCGAGCGGGCCGATCAGCGGGTATCCCGGGGCCGGGACCAGCGCGCGGTCGCCCGCGTCACACGTCGCGCGGAACAGGTGCGCATAACTCTCGCTCGTGCCCGAGGTGAGCACGATGTCGCCGGGCTCGACGGCGATGCCGCGCGATGCGTAGTAACGGGCGATCGCCTCGCGCGC
The DNA here is from genome assembly GCA_031364505.1 of Candidatus Eiseniibacteriota bacterium. GTDB lineage: Bacteria > Eisenbacteria > RBG-16-71-46 > RBG-16-71-46 > RBG-16-71-46 > JANLWK01. The sequence continues at coordinate 6,452 of JANLWK010000240.1, forward strand.
CGCCGGCAGTCCGAGCGGATCGGGCTCGTATGGCGCCGCCGCGCCCGCGGCGAGCGCCTCGCGCGCGACGTCGCTCAGCGCGGCGAGGCCGGTGCGTGTCGGGTTCTGGCCGTTGAGATCGAACAGCACCGCGCCCGCGGCACGGCGCGCCTCGAGGCGCTCGGTCCACGGGTTCGGCGCCGTGTCGTCGGGCACGCGGCCGGAGAACATGCGACGCACGATAGCATTCGTGCCGGGCATCGTGGATGATGCGCGCTCGATGATCCGACCCGTGTGGCATTCCCCCGTGCGTGGCGCCGCGTGCCTCGTGCTCGTCGCCGCGCTGGCGGCCAGCCTCGAGCCGACACGCGCCGCCTCCGAACCCCGGCTGTTCAGGCCGCTCACCGCCGATCCGCGCGAGAACCAGTCACACTGGAAGATGGTGTCGTACGTCGAGGACTGGCGCTACGGCACCGACGTCACGGACTCGACGTCCCGGGGCGGCGTGGTCGATGACCGCGAGGGCATCGCGTGGGAGGCGGCGGCGGGCGACGTGTTCCGCTGGATCCCGCTCGAGCGGCTGGCCGGGTTTCGCGGTCCGTGGGTGCGCTACCAGCTCGGCGTGCCGGCGGGCATGTTCTCGCGGTTCGACGGCTCGGGCTCGCTGATCAACACGGACTACCAGTTCGGCGTGAGCCTGGACGTGCTGTGGCGCGGCACGTACGACGCGGCGGCGGGCATCATGTCGTTCCGGCCGGCCGTGTGGACGTCGAGGCTCCAGGTGGTCCATCGCAGCTCGCATCTCGGCGACGAGGTGTTCGCGCAGGGATCGTTCGGCCGCAACCAGACCTCGCCGCCCTACCAGGGCGTCGGGCTCGGGCATCCGCCGGTCAAGCGGATGGATCTCTCCTACGAGGCGGTGTCGCTCGTCGTGTCGGTCGAGCGCGGCAACGGCGCCCTGCCGGCATCGCTCCGCGCCTACGCCGGCGGCGAGACGCGGCTCGCGCTGCCGCCGCGCTGGAACATCGGCGCCAACCGGCCGGCCAACTTCCGCTCGCCGTCGGCGCGCGCGGGCCTCGAGTTCCGCTCCGCCGGCGACGTGCCGCACCCGCCGCCGTCGGTGGTGTCGAGGCTGCTCCAGCGCGTGACCCGGTCGCCGCGCTTCGAGGCCGAGTGGCTCGCCGCGGCGGACGTGCGCTGGGCGAAGCCGTACAACTTCGCCTCGGCCGACAACCCGGACGGCGAGACCGAGGTGTGGACGCCGCGGCTGTGGACCGCGAGCCCGTACGGCCGCGAGTTCCGCCACCACGCCGCGTCGTGGCACGCGATGCTCGGCACGTCGATCACGTCACGGAACGGCATCATGCTCGGCGGCCGCCGCACCGGCCCCGAGTGGATCGTGGCGCTCGAGTGGTACCGAGGCTACGCCGTCGACGGCCAGCTGATCGACCAGCGGCAGCGGTACCATTCCCGCTCGCGCTGGGTCCCGAGCGTGACGGCGCACTTCTGAGCGGAGCCCGCGTGACGCCCGATGCCCATCTGCCCGAACCCGGAGACCCGCGCTACGCCGAGCTCATCGAACGCGAGGCGCGGCACTGGGGGGCGATCGAGCGCGATCCCGACAACCCGCAGCTGTGGGACGACCCGGAGCTGGATCGGCTCGTGCTCGCCGGGCCGTATCGCCGGCTCGCCGACCGCGCGGCCGCGGCCGGCGGACCCGCGCTCGAGCTGGGCTCGGGCTGGGGCGACCTGGCGCTGGAGCTGGCCGGGCGCGGCGTGGAGATCACAGGGCTCGACCTGAGCCCGCCGCGGGTCGAACACGCGCGCGCACGCGCGCGCACCGCCGGGCTCGAGGTCCGGGCGCGCTTCGACGTCGCCGATTTGAACGCCGTCGCGCTTCCGAAGTCCGCGTACGCGTGCGTCGTCGCGCACGACGCGCTGCATCACGTGCTGGCGATCGACACGCTGCTCGATCGCGTCCGCGACGCGCTCACGCCGGGGGGCACGCTGCTGGTGAGCGATTTCCGCGGCGCCTCGCGCCTCGAGAAGCTGCTGACGGCGGGCCTCGTCGCGGCGCTGCCGACGCGTCAGCCGTACGCCGCGAAGTGGCGGCTGCGCGGCCGGCTGCGCGCCCTGCTCGCCTCGGAGCGCGAGAAGCGTGACGCGCTGGAGCGCGGCGCCGAGTCGGGGCTCCACGACGCCTCGCCGTTCGAATCGATCTCGCAGGCCTCGATCGCGGAGGCGATCCGCGCGCGATTCGAGATCGTCGAGACGTTCACGTTCTGCCCGTACTGGTATCACGCCGTGCCCAAGCTGCGGATCCCCGCCCGCTGGCAGCGGGGCCTCATCGCGCTCGCCCGCCGCTGGGACGGGCCGCTCCATCGGGCGGGCTGGACGCGCGGATCCTACTTCTACGTGGAAGCCCGCCGCGCGTGAGCGGGCGGGCTTCCGGTGCGGCGGGCGGCGGCGGGACTACGTGCCTTCGCTCCACGTGCGCATATAGCGCTCCTGCTCCTGCGTCGGCGTGTCGATGCCGATGCGCATCGTGGCGAGCTTGAGGCGGGCCACTTCGCGATCGATCGCCGCCGGCACGACGTAGACGTCCTTCTTGAGCGTGCTCCCCTTCTTCTTCAGGTATTCCACGCTCAGCGCCTGGTTCGCGAACGACATGTCCATCACCATCGCCGGATGGCCCTCCGCCGCGGCGAGGTTGATGAGCCGGCCCTCGCCGAGCAGGTGCACGCGGCGGCCGCCGCGCAGGCGGTACTCGTCGACGAACGTGCGCACGGCGCGGCGGCGCACGGCCATCCGCTCGAGCGCGGGGATGTCGATCTCGACGTTGAAGTGCCCGCTGTTCGCGACGATCGCGCCGTCCTTCATCGCGGCGAAGTGCTCGCGACGGAGCACCGACTTGTTGCCGGTCACGGTGATGAACAGGTCACCCCGGGGCGCGGCCGCCTCCATCGACACGACCTGGAATCCGTCCATCGCCGCCTCCAGCGCCCGCACGGGATTGATCTCCGTGACGAGCACCGTGGCGCCGTGCCCCTTCGCGCGCGACGCCACACCACGCCCGCACATGCCGTAGCCCGCGACGACCACCGTGGAGCCCGCGATCAGCATGTTCGTGGCGCGGATGACGCCGTCCATCGTGCTCTGGCCGGTGCCGTACCGGTTGTCGAACAGGTGCTTGGTGTCGGCGTCGTTGATCGCGATCACCGGGTAGCGCAGCACCTTGCTCGCCGCCATCGCGCGCAACCGGGTGACGCCCGTCGACGTCTCCTCGGTGCCGGCGAACACGCCGCGCAAATACGGCTTCATCTTCGTGTGCAGGACGGTGACGAGGTCACAGCCGTCGTCCATGGTCAGGTGCGGCCGCGCCTCGATGCACGACACGATGTGCGAGTAGTACGTCTTGTGGTCCTCGCCCTTGATCGCGTACGTCGCGATCCCGTAGTGGGCGACGAGCGCCGCGGCGACGTCGTCCTGGGTGCTCAGCGGGTTGGACCCGCACAGCAGCACCTCGGCGCCGGCGGCCTTGAGCGTGCGCGCGAGGTTCGCCGTCTCGGTGGTGACGTGCAGGCACGCCGCGATGCGAACACCGCGCAGCGGGCGCTCACGCGTGAACCGCGCCCGGATCGAGCGCAGCACCGGCATGTTGCGCTCGGCCCATTCGATGCGGCGCCGACCCTCGGCGGCCAGCCCGAGATCGCGGACGTCACCGGAGACGTGGCCATTGGAGACGCCGTTGCCGGCGTGGGTCGTGCGACGTCGAGCTGCCATGAGATCTCCCGAACATGAAGACGAGGGCGTGAGCGGCCCAGCGGGCCGCGGGGAATTGCGCGCGTGGGATTGTCGGCCATCATGCGTTCCGGCACAAGCGGAGAATTGCACAGGTGAACGACGTCATGCACATATGATATGCTTATACATATGAAACGAACGACGCTGCTCATCGACGCCACGCTGTATGCCGAACTGCGCCGCCGCGCCGCCACGGAGCAGCGCACGCTCACCGAGACGATCGAGCAGGTGCTGCGGGCCGGCCTGCGCGCGGCCTCGGGCGCCCGCCGCACGCGAATCACGCTGCCCTCCTACGACCTCGGTCCGTATGCCGAGAGTCCCGCGGACCGCGCCGCATGGGGACGTCTCCAGGCCGCGCCCACCGAGCGCGAGCGATGATCGCCGTCGACGTGAGCCTGCTCGCCTACGCCGTGAACCGGCACGCGCCGGAGCATCCGCGCGCCGCGGCGGTGGTCGACCTGCTCGTCCACGGCGAGCGCGCCTGGGCGCTGCCGTGGCCGGTCGTGCACGAGTTCCTGGAGCTGGTGACGCATCCCCACGCGGCGCCGCGCCCGCTCGGCGCTCTCGATGCGATGGGCTACATCACGTCACTGCTGGAGAGCCCGTCGGTCGAGCCGATCGGCCCCACGCCGCGCCACGCGGCCGCGTGCGCCGAGCTGCTCCAGGCGGCGGGCGGATCTCGGGCAGGGGCCGGTGGCCCGGGGCGCCCCCCGCGCGGGCTCGCGGTGGCGGCGGTGTTGCGCGAGCACGGCGTGCGCGAGCTGCTGAGCGCCGACGTGTCGATGCGGCGCTTCGGCTTCCTCACCGTCGTCGACCCGCTGCATGGCGAGCCGTGGAAGCCGGGCGGGCCGCCGGCGCGGCGCTACCGCCGGCTCGAGCGGTCCCGGTAGATCGCCTTCAGCGAGCCGAAGCTGGCGGGGCGCGTGGGCGTCTCGTCGCCGAGCAGCTCCAGCCGGTCGACGCCGAAATCCCCGGCCTTGTCGTCGGGATCCTTCACGAACGCCGGGGCGTCGTGACGGATGAGCACACGGTCGGCGTTCTGCAGGGCCCCCGCGAACGTGGCCGAGCCGATGATGCGCGTGAACCGGGACGCGTTCGTGAGGTCGACCTCGAACGTCTCCCACTCGCCGGCGGGCGGCACGAAAGCCAGGTTGTACTGCCACAACTCCGACTGGCTTCCGACCGAGACGTGGATCTGGAGCCCGGGGTCGAAGCTGCCGACGTCGCTGAGTGCCAGGCGCAGCCGCGTGACGCCCGCCGCGATCCAGTCGCCGATGTACGCACTGCCGGTCGTACGGGCGCCGAGATTCCCGGGGAACGTGCGCGAGATCTTGAGGTATCCGTCCGCGGCGCCGTCGGCGCCACCGGTGCCCGGATTCGCGACGGTCGCCCCGCCGCCCCAGCCCTGCACGGACGTGCCGGCCCAGTCCTCGCGGAACGGAATCGCCACGTCGGCGCGGGCGCGCGCGGCGACGACGGAAGCGGCAACGACGGCGAGCAGCGCGAGGGCGCGCCGGGACGGGGTACGGCAGGGATGCGGAATCACGGGGACCTCCGGCACGTTTTCAGGCGCTGCGCGCGAGCGTGCGGGCCTTGTCGGTCTTCTCCCAGGTGAAGCTCGCCTCGCGGCGGCCGAAGTGGCCGTAGGCGGCGGTCGACCGGTAGATCGGCCGGCGCAGCTTCAGGTGATGGATCAGCCCCTGGGGCGTCAGGTCGAAGTTCCGGCGCACCAGATCGGTGAGCTTGCGGTCGCTGACGGCACCCGTGCCCAGGGTGTCGACCATCACGCTCACGGGCTCGGCGATGCCGATGGCGTAGGCAATTTGCACCTCGACGCGATCACACAGGCCGCTCGCCACGAGATTCTTCGCGACGTAGCGCGCGCCGTAGCTCGCCGAGCGGTCGACCTTGCTCGGGTCCTTGCCCGAGAACGCGCCGCCGCCATGGCTGCCGACGCCGCCGTAGGTGTCGACGATGATCTTGCGCCCGGTGAGCCCGGTGTCGGCCATCGGGCCGCCTTTGATGAAGCTGCCCGTCGGGTTGATGTGGAAGCGCACCTTGCCCTTCAGGTAGCGCTTCGGGATCACCGGCATGACGACGTGCTTGATCAGGTCGCGCTCGATCTGCTTGTGCGTGATGCCCGCCGCATGCTGGCTCGACACGACGACCGTGTCGACACGCATGGGACGCTGCCCCTCGTACTCGACCGTGACCTGGGACTTTCCGTCGGGCCGCAGGTACGGAACGATGCCCTTGCGGCGGACGAGGGCCAGTCGCCGCGTGATCGCGTGGGCGAGCATGATCGGCAATGGCATGAGCTGCGGCGTCTCGCGGCAGGCGAAGCCGAACATCAGGCCCTGGTCGCCGGCGCCGCCGCGGTCGACGCCCATCGCGATGTCGGGCGACTGGTTGTCGATCGTGGTCATCACGGCGCACGTGTGGCTGTCGAAGCCGTACTCGGCGCTGTCGTAGCCGATCTCGCCGATGACCTTGCGCACCAGGTCCGGGATCTCGACGTAGGCGCGGCTCGAGATCTCGCCGGCGACGACGGCGAGGCCGGTCGTCACCAGCGTCTCGCAGGCGACGCGGCTCGTGCGGTCCTGCGCGAGCAGGGCATCGAGCACCGAATCGGAGATCTGGTCGGCGATCTTGTCGGGGTGGCCTTCGGTGACGGACTCCGAGGTGAACAGGTGCCGCTCGCTCATCGTGGCTCCTCGCGCGTCGTGCGCGGCTCCGGGCGGGTCAAGGATTCGCCGCCCCTCCCGGCGCCCGGCGTTCGGCCAGGCGCCGCATGAACTCATCGAGCGAGACGATCGGCGTCGGATCGACGCCGTTCGCCATCGCCAGGTAGTAGCTGACGAAATCTCCCAGCAGCGCGAGGCTCGCCGCGCGCGCGATCGCGCCGCCCGAAGGGGCGGCCGGCTCGACGACGCGGACGCCCTGCCGTCCGACGTACTCGGCGGTGAGCGCGAGCCGCGTTTCGTTCGCGGGCGACTCGAACCCGTCGCGCAACAGCACCGCCGCGGCGCCGTGTGCGATCGCGCCCGGCCGTTCCCATCCCACGACTTCGTTGTGGTTCAACTCGGGTACCACGGCGGAATGGGCGAGCAGCTTAGCATTTTCGTTCACCTGCTGCCGCCATCGCGTCGCCATCGCCTCGAGCCGCTGCTCGGCGTACACGATGACCAGGCGTCCCGAGAGCGCATCGGCGATGTGTCGCGCGTCGTTCGACGCGGCGTCCGCGTCGCGTCCCCACTCCCGCACTCGCGCGTCCAGCGCCGCGGCGGCCTCGCGCCAGGCGTCCGCCGGATCGGGGATCCATCCGAGCGCCGCGACGAGACGCGTCACCGCGACCCACGACGCGTACAGCACCGCGCGCGGCGGCGCGCCCCCCGGCAGCGCGCGGCGCGTGACACCGGCTTCGGCGGCGAGCTCGCCGAGGCGTCCGCCCGTGGTCAGCGCGACCCATGGAATGCCGCGCTCACGCGCGTCGGCCGCGAGCGACAGCGTCTCCTCGGTGTGGCCCGAATGCGACGCGAGCAGCAGCAGCGAGGCCGGCGTCACGCAGGCCGGCAGCCTGTAGTCGCGCACGACGACGATGGGCCGCGGGCACTGCGACCGGACGAGCGCCCACGTGAGATCGGCCGCGATCGCCGAACCGCCCATGGCGCCGACGGCGAGCAGGTCGGGCGAGGCCGGCGCCGGCATGCCCGCGGGCGGTCCCCATCCCTCGCGATCGAGCGCCTGGCGGATCTGGTCGCCCGCGCCTTCGATCAGCCGCCCCATGTTCGAGGCGTCGAGCGCGCGCGACGGTGCGTTCGTCATGACGACGCGTCCCGGCGCGCCAGCAGGAAGGCCGGCAGCATGCTCTCGGCGCGGTCGCGCAGCAGCCGCTTCACGCCGTCGGCTGAGGACTGCCGCAGCGCCTCGGTCGCGATCGCGGCGGCGTCGGCGAACCGGACGTTGCGGATCGCGGCCTTGACCCGCGGCAGGTCGAAACTCGACATGCTCAGCTCGTCCACGCCCATGCCGACGAGCAGCACGGCGGTGCTCGGATCGCCCGCCATCTCGCCACAGATGCCGACCCAGCAGCCGGCGGCGTGTCCCGCCTCGACGGTGTGATGGATGCTGCGCAGTACCGAGGGGTCCAACGGCTCGTACAGGTGGGCGAGCCGCGTGTTGTCGCGGTCGATCGCCAGCGTGTACTGGGTCAGGTCATTGGAGCCGATCGACAGGAACTTCACGTGGCGCGCCAGCGCGTCCGCCATCCACACCGAGCTCGGGGTCTCGATCATCACGCCCATCTCGATGTCGGCGTCGAACGGCGTGCCGTGGCGCGTGAGATCGGCCGTCGCCTCGCGGCATTGCGCCTGGGCGCGCAGCAGCTCGTCCTCGCTCGACACCATCGGGAACATGATGCGCGCCCGCCCGTGGACGCTCGCGCGGTAGAGCGCGCGCAGCTGGGTGCGGAACATCTCGGGGTGGTTGAGCGCGAAGCGAATGCCGCGCCAGCCGAGGAACGGGTTGGCCTCGTGGGTGACGCCCAGGTAGGAGGCCACCTTGTCGCCACCGAGGTCCATCGTGCGGAAGATGACCGGACGCGGGGCCACCCGCTCCGCGACGTCGCGATAGGCGCGGTACTGCTCCTCCTCGGTCGGCAGCGCGGGGCGGTTGAGGTAGAAGAACTCGGTGCGGAACAGGCCCACGCCGTCGGCGCCCGCCCCGAACACGTGCTCGGCCTCGCCGGGCAGCTCGATGTTGACGCCCAGTTCGATCGCGCGGCCGTCGAGCGTCACCGCGGGTTCGTGGCGGATCGCCTCCAGGGTCGCCGTCTCTTCGTCCACCAGCGTCCGCCGCGCGCGGAAGTGGGCCTCGCTCGCGCCGTCGGGGTTCAGCTCGACCTCGCCGGCGTAGCCGTCGACGGCGCCGGTGTCGCCCGAGCGCGCGTGCTGCATGACGCCGCGGGCGCTCACCACCGCGGGGATGCCGCGGCCGCGGGCCACGATCGCGCTGTGCGACGTGCGCCCGCCGAGCTCGGTGACGAACCCGAGCACGAGCGCGCGGTCGAGCAGTGCGACCTCGCTGGGCCCCAGGTCGTGCGCGACGATGATCGACGGCTCGGGCAGCGCGGCGAGGGCGCGGCTCGAGTCGCCGAACACGTGGCGCATGACGCGGCGCTCGACGTCGACGACGTCCGAGCGGCGCTCGCGGATCAGCTCGCTGCCGGCCTCGTCGAGCCGCGCGGCGAGGCGCGACAGGTGCTGGTGGAACGTCGCCGCCGGGCTCCGCCGTTCCTCGCGCGCGCCGTGCTCGATCGCCTTCCACAGCTCCGGATCGTCGAGGATGAGCAGGTGCGTGTCGTAGATGCGCGCCTCCTCTTCGCCCAGCTCGGCGGCGATGTCGTCGCGGATGCGGCGCAACTCCTCGCGCGAGGCGTCGACCGACGCGCGGAAGGTCGCCAGCTCGCGATCGGCCTGGTCGGCGGCGATCGGCGCGTCACGCAACGCGTAGTCCTCGCGCTCGTAGCGGACGATCGGCCCGACCCCGATGCCCGGCGAAGCGGCGATGCCGGTCAGTTTCACGGCTCGCCCCCGAACTTGCCGTCGACCAGCTCCTGGAGTGCCGCGACGGCCGCAACCTCGTCGGCGCCCTCGGCGCGCACCTGGATCGTGCTGCCCTCTTCGGCGGCGAGCATCATGACGCCCATGATGCTCTTGCCGTTCACTTCGAGGTCGTCGCGGGCGACGTAGACTTCGGACTGGAATCGCGCCGCGGCCTTGACGAACAGCGCGCACGCCCGGGCGTGGAGCCCGAGCTGGTTGCGGATCAGCATGCTGGCCTGGACCACGTCCTACGCCTCCCCGCTCAATGCCACAGGATCCACAACAACGCGAGCGCGACGACACCGAGCGCCCATTCCGTCGGCGACGGACGGCCGCGTTGGGCGCCCGCGAGCCCGACCGCGAGTCCGCCGGCGAGCAGCAGCTGGAACGTGGCCGATCGCGGCACGCCGTTCGGCACCATCAGGCACGCCATCACGGCGCCGACGAGCAGTGCTCCGGAGCGCGACAGGGCGCCGATCAGCCCTTCGAGCCGGCCGCGCAGCGGACCCGAGGCGATCGCCGGACCCTCGGCGTACCCCCAGCGCACGCCGAACCAGCGCACCCACTGGTGCACGGCGTTGTACCCGAGCCACAGCGCGAGCGCTCCCCAGCGATGGTCGAGCAGCACGAGCAGGATGCCGAGGCACGCCGCGAACGGCCGCAGCGTGAACCAGAACAGCCGGTCGCCGAGGGCCGCGAGCGAGGAGCCGAGCAGGCTCTTCATCCGCGGAATCACGGTCGCGTCGGTGTCGGCGGCGCGGTCGGACTCGAGCCGCGCCACCGCGCCGAGCGCCACCGAGGCGAGCGTCGGCTGGGTGTTGAAGTACGCGGTGTGGTCCGCGAGCCGTGCCGCGCGCTCGGCCGGGTCGGACACCAGCCGCTCGAGCGCGGGCGCCATCGCCCACGCCCAGCCGACGCCCTGTTGGCGCTCGTAGTTCCACGTCGCCTGCAGCAGCTGCAGCCTCAGCGCCATGGCGTTGAATTCGCGGGTCCCGAGCGGCGGCACCGTCATCCCTCCACGAACAGCAGGACCCAGCCGACGACGAGGCCGAGACCGAACAGGGCGGCGCGCAGGAATCGCCGCTGGACGAACGCGTTGAGCAAGTGCGCGAGCCCGAGCCCCAGCCACAGCGGCTGGCAGACCTCCCAGACGCGCGCGAGCCGGATCGAGTGGTGCTGCACGAGCGGCGGCAGCCACCGGGCCGAGGCCGCGAGAAAAACGGCGCAGAACACTAACCCGAGGCCGAAGGCGAGGACAACCGCCGCGGCGTGCGCCCGCCCCAGCGCCGAGGTGTCGCCGGCGCGGATCGCGGTCTCGCACCAGCGGCTGAGCCCCTCGTTGCGCCGCCGCTGCCACTTGATGAGCGGCACGCCCGCGACCGCCGCGACCATGCCGGCGACGCAGCCCACGAGCACGGACGCGTCCTGCATCACCGAGAAGTGCGCGTTCGAGGCGAGCATCAGGGCGGTGCCGGCGCCGATCACGCCGCCGGTGGCGTAGTCCTCGGGCGTGCGGGCGCCGATGGGCGACGTGCCGGCGGCGAACACCTGCAGCACGACGCCGACCTTGAGCGCGACGGCCCAGTCGCCCCACACGAGTGCGAGCAGCGTGGCCGAGACGAGCGGCTGCGAGAGCAGGGTCTGCGCCACGGGCGTGGCGTCGAGCGCCGCGATGCCGCCGAGCAGCACCGTGGCCAGCGCGTTCGGGATCACGCCGGCCGCACTCCGGGGTCGAGCTCGGCGAGCCCCGTCGCGCGCGAGGCCGGCACGTCCTGCACCTCGAGCGCGATGCCGCGGGCGAGCAGCGCGCGCGCGGCCGCGCGATCGGCGTCGTCGAGGTACACGTATTCGTTCACCTTTTGCTTGCCCGGCGCGAAGTGGAGCCCGCCCAGGTTCCAGCGCGGCACGGCCGCGCCCGCCTCGACGAGCCGCAGCGCCGACGCGAGGTCGCGCACGAGCAGGAACGCGTGCCCCGACTGCTGGCGCTCGGCGGCATAGGCCTCGGCGGCGGCGGCGACGGCCACGACCCGCACCGTCACGCCTTCGGCGGCCCCTTCGAACACCTCGCGCTCGAGCGGGCTCGAGGCCGCGGCATCGTCGGCCACCCAGATGCGCTTCGGGTGGAACCGGTGGCCCCAGGCGATCACGACCTGTCCGTGAATCAGCCGGTCATCCACGCGGTGCAGCGCCCAACTCACGCCGCGCTCCGCTGGACGCGGATGCTGTCCTGCCCCTTCTTCTGGAGGCGCTCGGCGAGCGCCTCCGGCCCGTGCTGGTCGCGGTTGTGGAGGAAATCCAGGAGCATCGGCAGGTTGCAGCCAGTGATGATGTAGACGCCGCCGCGCCCCTTGACGGCCGTGGCGCCGGACGTGTGGCAGGAGCCGCCCCAGAAGTCGGTGAGCACGATGCCGCCCTCGGCCCAGCGGCTCACGCGCTGGCACACGGCGTCGACGAGCCCGTCGCGCGACAGCCCCTCGCCCGACAGCGTGTCGACGCCCTCGACGGGGCCGTAGACGCGCTCGGCGGCGCGCAGCAGCGCGGCCGCGAGATCGGCGTGCATGACGAGCAGGGCGGGCACACGCGCGCTCATTCGGTGTCCTCGCGCACCCAGGTCCGCGCGGCGACCTTGCGCTTCATCAGCTCCATGAGGTGGCGGTTGAGCCGCTCGGCGGGCGAATAACCGCCGGTCACCTTGACCAGGTAGTTGAGCGCGATGACCTCGGCGATCACGGTGATGTTCTTGCCCGGCGTGATCGGCACCTGGACGAACGGCACCTGGACGCCGAGCAGCTCGACCTTGCGCTCGTCGAGCCCGATACGCTCGATGTCGAGCTCCGACGACCACTGCTGGAGGTCGCACTGCACCTCGACGCGCTTCTGCAGGCGGATCGCGCGGATGCCGAAGATCGACTGGACGTCGATGACGCCGAGGCCGCGGATTTCCATGTGGTGCTTGAGCAGCTGGTTGCCGGTGCCGATCAGCACGTCGCCGTGGCGGCGCGTGATCGTCACGACGTCGTCGGCGACGAGCCGGTGGCCGCGCTCCACCAGGTCGAGCGCGCATTCGGACTTGCCGATGCCGGAGGCGCCCGTGACGAGCAGCCCGACGCCGTACACGTCGACCAGCGACCCGTGAGCCGTCGTGCGCGGCGCGAACATGTGGTCGAGATACAGGTGCAGCGAGTTGATGAACGGCGTCGTGCTCTGCGGCGTGCGCAGCACCGGCACCTGGCATGCGTTCGCCTGCTCGATCAGCCGCGACGGCACCTCGAGCCCCTTGCACACGACGATGCATGGCAGGTCGAAGCGGAACAGGATGTCGATCGCCTCGCGCACCTTGTCGGGCGACAGCGTCGCCAGGTAGCTCAGCTCGGTCTGCGCCAGCACCTGGATGCGCTCGGGCAGGAAGTTGTCGAGGAAGCCCATCAGCGCCATGCCGGGACGGTTCACGTCGCTGACGGTGATCTCCCGCCGGGACGCCAGGGACTCGGTGAGCTGCTCGAGCTGCAGCTCCTCCCGCTGGTCCTCGAACAGCCGTGCGACGCTGACGGATTGCACCTTGGTGCTCACGCCTCCCGCGAGTCCCCGACCGAGTCGTCCTCGCCCTCCGGCTTGGACGCGCCGGACGCGCCAGCCTGGCCGTCCACCGGGGGCAGGACGTCGTGCCCATGGTCAACGCGGCGATCGTGCAGACGGCGCAACTGCTGATCGACGCGGTCGGCCGCGAGGTCGATCGCGCGGCGCGGCTCGGGCGCCTCTTCGCGCACGACGAGTTCACGCTGCTTGAGCCGCAGCGTGAACTCCGCGACGTGCAGGTAGCGCTCGGCCGTCACGACGAGATGGATCTCATGGATGTCCTTCGCGAACCGCTGAAACTTCTCCATGCGCGTGTGGGCGAAGTCGCGATCGTCCTTCGCGAGATCGAAATGACGGGCCGTGGTGTTGATGTTCATGTCGTTCCTCGCAGCGGGGATGCGGGCGCGCTCAGGCGACGCGGCGGCGGAAGCGGGCGGGCAGGACGTTCATCTGCTCGCGGTACTTCGCCACGGTGCGCCGCGCGATGCGCAGGCCCTGTTCGTGGAGCAACTCGGCGATGCGCTGGTCGGACAACGGGTCCTTCTTGTTCTCCTCGTCGATGAGGGTCTTGATGATGTTCTTGGCGGTGCGCGCCGAGACGTCCTCCCCGTCCTCGGTCTCGAGTCCGCTCGAGAAGAAGAACTTGAGCTCGAACACGCCCCGCGGGGTCTGGACGTACTTGCCGCTGCAGACGCGGCTCACGGTCGACTCGTGCATCTCGATCTGCCGCGCCACCTGCTGCAGGGTCAGCGGCCGCAGGAACGCGATGCCCTTGTCGAAGAACTCCCGCTGCTCGCGGATGATGCAGCTCATCACCTTGATCATCGTCTTGCGGCGCTGCTCGATCGTCTGGATGAGCCAGCGCGCCGAGTTCAACTTGCCATGGATGTACTCGCGCGTCTTCTGCTCGTCGGGGTTCATCTCGGACTTCTTCTTGTCGCGCAGCACCCCTTCGTACGCGGTCGAGATGCGCAGCCGCGGCAGGTGCCGGTCGTTGAGCAGCACGACGTAGTCCTCGTCGACGCGCTCGACGAGCAGGTCGGGCACGACGTACTTGGGGTCCTCGGCCGACACCTGCAGGCCCGGACGCGGGTTCAGCGTCGCGATCGAGTCGGCCGCGGCCTGGACGTCCTCGAGCGTGCAGCGAAGCTGGCGCGCGATCTCGGGGAAACGCCGGTTGACGAGGTGGTCGAAGTGGTCGTGAACGATGCGCCAGGGCATCGAGTCCTTGTCGCCGCGCGCGTCCATCTGGATGAGCAGGCACTCGCGCAGGTTGCGGGCACCCACGCCGGCGGGCTCGAGCGCCTGCACGAGCTGGAGCGCGTGCTCGCAATCCTCGAGCGGGCGGCCCAGCGCCTGCGAGACGTCGTCGAGCGGGGTCGCGAGCCAGCCGTTGTCGTCGAGCGAGCCGACGAGGAACTCGGCGGTCGTCATCGGCCCGGGCGGCAGGTTCAGGAAATGGAGCTGTTCGAGCAGGCTCTCGGCGAGCGTCGTCCGCGTCACCGGCACCTTCTCGAGGAACTCGATCGACTGCTCGCTCTGCGGCACGTAGGTGCGGTCGAGCGCGCCGTCCTGCATGTATTCCGACCAGTCGATCGGGTCTTCCTCGGCGGGGTCCTCGGCCTCCTGGTTCGCCGCTTCTTCGGGCGAGTCCTCGCGGTCGAGATCCTCCTGCTCGGTGACCTCGTCGACCTCCTCGAGCAGCGGGTTCTGCATGATTTCCTGCTTCAGGATCTGCTGCAGCTCGAGCGTGGGTACCTGGAGCAACTTGAGGGCCTGCTGGAGGCGCGGCGTCATGATGAGCGCCGGGCGCAGCGACAGGTTCAGCGAAGGTTTCATTTCCATGGCGCGGTTCCGGTCCGTTAGAGCGTGAAGCGTTCGCCCAGGTAGATCTCTCGAGCTCGCGAGTCGTTCGCGAGCTCCTCCGCGGTCCCCTGCAGCAGGATGCGTCCTTCGTACATCACGTAGGCGCGATCCGTGATCCGCAGGGTCTCGCGGACGTTGTGATCGGTGATCAACACGCCCAGTCCGCGATCGCGGAGCCGGGCGACGATGTCCTGAATCTCGGCGACCGCGATGGGGTCGATGCCCACGAACGGTTCGTCGAGCAACATATACGACGGTTCGCGCGCCAGAGCACGCGTGATTTCGACGCGGCGCCGCTCGCCGCCCGACAGCTTCTGCGCCTGGCGGTCGGCCAGGCTCGTGAGATTGAGGTCCTCGAGCAGCTCGGCGAGCCGGTCCCGGCGCCGCGCGTTCGACATCTTCATCGTCTGCAGCACCGCGAGCACGTTCTCGCGCACCGTGAGCCGGCGGAACACGCTGGGCTCCTGCGCGAGGTAGCCGAGCCCGCGGCGTGCCCTCAGGTAGACCGGCTCGGTCGTGATGTCCTCGCCGTCGAGCATGATCCGGCCGTGGGTCGGCCGCAGCAGCCCCACGATCATGTAGAAGCTCGTCGTCTTGCCGGCGCCGTTCGGGCCCAGCAGGCCCACGACTTCGCCGCGGCGCACGCGGATCGTCACCTCGCTGACGACGCGGAACCGCCCGTAGTCGCGCACGAGCCCCTCGGCCGTCAGCCCCTCGCGATCGTCGGCGGGCTCGATCGCCCGCGCAGCCTCGCTCACCGGCCGCCCTCCTCGCGCAGCGGCACCTTGCTGTGCACCGTCGCCTGGACGCGCCGCTTGAACTCGTAGTGCTTGAGATCCGGGTCGCTCTCGAAACCATACCCCGTCAGGACGTCGGAGCCGCGTTCGACGCGCACCGCCTGCGTCTCGGGCACGAGAATCTTCTGATCGCGGTTCATGAACCGCAGCTCCTCGGTGGTCAGGCGCGTCCCTTCGGTGGTCTGGAGCACGACGTGCCCGCGCGCCAGCATGTCGCGCGTGCGACCGTTGATCTCGCCCTCGCGAGCCGTCAGCACCGAGGATCGCGCTCCGGCGTCGTCGAAGAAGTCCACTTTGAGCGTCCGGGCCTGGTAGAGGTTGCGGCCGCTGAATTCCGCGGCGTAGCGGGCGTAGAGCTTCCACAGCGGGCGACCGGCGTCCGTCTCGGTGAGGGCGAAGTCCTTGATCTCCTGGTCGGGCAGTGCCCCCGCCGTGCCGGCCGGTCCCACGGCGCGCCGCTGGGAACACCCCGTGAACCCCGCCAGCAGGGCGGGCAGGAGTAGCAGGATCGAAATCCGAGAGGCGGAGCGTCTCATGGGTACCCAGTCTGTCCAGAGCCCTGATCGGCGACCTCGAGGCTCACGCTAACAAATGGGGTTGGCACCCACAAGCACGGCCTGTGCCAGCGGGTTACGCGGCCTGATTTCGAATGAGTTATCGGCCGTGCGCCAACCGATCTTCACGCGACGGCGTCCACGCCGGGTCGCGGGCGGCCGGGGATGGGCTGAGGTGCCCGCCTGAGGGAACGCGGACGGCGGAATGGACCCGCGTGAACGTCGTGCCGGCATCCGCGGGGCGTTCACTCATGCGCGAGGCTCCGCTCGATCCGGCGGTCGGGGACGAGCCACATGATCGACACGAGCAAGTAGAGCGCGACGGAGATCCAGCGGTTCGCGAACGCCGCGGCGACGGCGGCGACGTACAGGACGATGGAGATCTTGCCCTTGAAGTCCGCACCGAGCGCGCGGCCCAGCGTCGAGTCACTGCCGTGCAGCCGGACGAGCGTCCTCGCGAGCACGGCGTACGCCACGGACGCGAGCACCATCACGACGCCGTAGACGGCGACCGGCGATGCGGCGAAGTCGTTCTCCCCCATCCAGGCCGTGACGAACGGCGTGAGCGACAGCCAGAACAGCAGGTGGAGGTTCGCCCACATCACGCGGCCATCCACGTGCTTGACGGCCTGCAGCATGTGGTGGTGGTTGCTCCAGTAGATGCCGAGGAACACGTAGCTCATCGCGTAGCTCAGCAGCTTGGGCACGAGTGGCTGGAGTGCCGCGAGATCGGCGGCGTGCGGGATGCGCAGCTCGAGCACCATGATCGTGATGATGATCGCGAGCACGCCGTCGCTGAACGCCTCGAGCCGGCCCTTGCTCATCGGGGTCGTCATCCGGCGCGCAGGCAGTCGTGCAGGTGGAGCACGCCCTCGGGCCGCCCCGCGCCGTCGAGCACGACGAGCGCGGTGATCGCGCCGGTGGGCCGCTCCTCCATCACGCGGACCGCGGCGGCGACCAGCGCATCGCGGTCGATCGTCGCCGCGTTCGGCGTCATCACCTCGGCGGCGGTCAGCGACCACGGGTCGGCGTGCCGCAGCAGGATGCGCTTGAAGTCCCCGTCCGTGATGACGCCCGTGAAGCGGCCCTGCGCGTCCACGACGGTCGTGATGCCGAGTCGCTTGCCCATGATCTCGAGCATCGTGTCGCGCAGGCCCGCCGTCTCGGCGACGCGCGGCAGCCCGTCCCCCGCGTGCATCAGCTCGCCGACGCGCCGCGACGCCGCGCGGCCGATCACGCCGCCGGGATGCAGGAAGCGGAAGTCCTCCGGCTGGAACCCGCGCCGCTCGAGCAGCGCGACGGCCAGGCAGTCGCCGACGACCTGCGCCAGCGTGATGCTCGTCGTCGGCGTCAGGTCCATCGGGCACGCCTCGCGCACCGGGCCGGTGACGACCGCGGCCTGGCTGCGCGCGGTGAGCGCAGAGCCCGGCGTGGCGACGATGCTGACGAGCGGGATGGCGTGGCGGTCGAGGTACGGCAGCAGCGCCAGCAGCTCGTCGCTGGCGCCGCTCTTGGAGATGAACAGCGCCGCGTCGCCCGGCATGAACAATCCGGCGTCGCCGTGCAGCGCGTCGGCCGGATGCAGGAATACGGCGGGCGTGCCGGTGCTGGTGAGCGTCGCGGCCAGCTTGTGCGCGAGCAGCCCGGACTTGCCCACGCCCGACACGATCACCTTGCCGCGGCAGGTGGCGAGCAGCTCGACGGCGCGGACGAACCCGTCGTCGAGCCGCTGCTCGAGCCCGGCCACGGCGGCGGCCTCGATGCGCACCACTTCACGCGCCCGCTCGAGCAGGTCGCGGACCCCGGTCACGGCGCTCACGTCGCCTCGTAGCGCGCGAGCACGCGGTCCCAGGTGCCGTTGTGGCGCAGCAGCTGCTCGACGACCTCGCGCACGGCGCCGAAGCCGGGCCTGGCACTGGTCACGGTGCGCGCCACGCGCAGCAACTCGGGCTGGCTACCGGCGACGGCGATCGGCCATCCGACGCGCTTGAGCATCGGCAGATCCGGCAGGTCGTCCCCGACCATCGCGCAATCCTCCCAGCGCACACCCTCGCGCGCGAGCACCGCCTCCGCGACGGAGACCTTGTCCTTCGCGCCGAGGTAGTGCTCGAGGCCGAGGTCGCGCATCCGCGCCTCCACGGCGGCCGAGGCGCGGCCCGAGATCACGACGGGCAGCAGCCCAAGGTCGCGCGCCCATTCGAGCGCCAGTCCGTCGCGGACCCAGAAGTTCCGGCTGTCGCCGTCCTTCGTGAACGCGATGACGCCGTCGGTGAGCGTGCCGTCGACGTCGAGGAACAGGATGCGCACCGGCGCCGGCTCAGGCATGCGTGCGCTCCGACACCGCGCGGTGCACGCGTACGGCGTCGTCGAGGAACTCGGCCACCTCGTCGAGCGGCAGCTGGGTCGCGGCGTCCGACAGCGCGCGCTCGGGCTCGGGATGGGTCTCGAAGAACAGGCCGTCCACGCCGCACGCGACGGCCGCGCGCATGAGCGGCGCGGCGTATCGGCGGTCGCCGCCCGTCGTGTCGCCGCCGGGCCGCTGCAGGCTGTGCGTGCAGTCGAACACCACCGGCCAGCCGAAGTCGCGCATGCGAACGATGCCGCGGAAGTCGACGACCAGGTCACCGTAGCCGAACGTCGTGCCGCGCTCGGTGAGCATCACGCGGCGCCCGCCCGCCGCCACCGCCTTCTCGACGGCACGCGCCATGTCGGACGGCGCCAGGAACTGGCCCTTCTTGATGTTCACGGCCGCGCCGCTCGCGGCGGCGGCCTGGATCAGCGCCGTCTGGCGCGACAGGAACGCCGGGATTTGCAGCGCGTCCACGACGGCCGCGGCGGCCGCGACCTCGGCCACCTCGTGCACGTCCGTGATCACCGGCACGCCGACCTCGCGCCGCACCCGTTCCAGGACCGCCAGCGCCAGCGCGGCCGGCAGGCCCTCGAACGAACCGGCGCTCGACCGGTTGGCCTTGCGGTAGGACGCCTTGAACACGAACGGCAGGTCACGCTCGGCGCACAGCGCCTTCAGCCGCTTCGCCACGGTGAGGCACAGCTCCTCGGATTCCACGACACACGGCCCGGCGAGGATGAACGGGCGCGCGCCCCCGATCTGCGCCTCGCCGATGTGGAACGGCTTCACTGAGCACCCGCCTCGCGGTGCACCGGATGCTCGGCGCGAGAGGCGGGGGGCGCCGCGGCCGCGTCGAAGCGGTCGTCGCCGAGCCGCACGCGGCGCCGCTCGAGCGAGGCGCGGACGAAATCCACGAACAGCGGGTGCGGCTCGTGAGGCCGCGACTTGAGCTCGGGGTGAAACTGGACGGCGAGGAACCACGGATGATCCGGCAGCTCGAGGATCTCGACGAGTTCGCGCCCGACGCAGCGGCCCGACAGCACGAGCCCGCGCGACTGGAGCGGCGCCACGTACTTGTTGTTGAACTCGTAGCGGTGGCGATGACGCTCCTCGACCTCGGTGCGGCCGTAGGCGCGGGCGGCGAGGCTCCCCTCGCGCAGCGCGCAGCGGTACGAGCCGAGCCGCATCGTGCCGCCCTTCTCGGAGATGTTGGCCTGGTCGGGCAGCAGGTCGATCACCTTGTGCGAGGCGCCTGGGTCGAACTCGCTCGAGTTCGCCTCGGCCCAGCCGACGACGTTGCGCGCGAACTCGATCGTGGCGATCTGCATGCCGAGGCAGATGCCGAAGTACGGCACGCTGCGCTCGCGCGCGAACCGCACGGCCTCGATCATCCCCTCGGTGCCGCGCTCGCCGAAGCCGCCCGGCACGAGCACGCCGTCGACGTCGCCGAGCAGCTCGGCCGGCGGGCGCTGCTCCAGGTCGCTGCTCTCGATCCAGCGCAGCTGGACCCGCGCGCGGTTCGCCGCCCCGGCGTGGACGAACGACTCGATGATGCTCTTGTAGGCGTCGCGCACGTGGGTGTACTTGCCGACGACGGCGATCGTGCAGGTGTGCTCCGGCCGCGTCACGCGCTCGACGTACTGCGTCCACGACTTGAGATCGGGATCGCCCGCGTCGAGTCCCAGCTCGCGCACGATCAGCGCGTCGAGCCCGCCGGCGTGGAACACGCCCGGCACCTCGTAGATCGACTCGACGTCGGTGGCGCCGATCACCGCCTCGGTCGGGCAGTTGCAGAACAGCGCGATCTTCTCGCGCAGCTCGCTCGACAGCGGCACCTCGCTGCGGCACAGCAGCACGTCGGGCTGGATGCCGATCTCGAGCAGCTCCTTCACGCTGTGCTGGGTGGGCTTGGTCTTGAGCTCACCGGCCGCGCGGATGTACGGCACGAGCGTCACGTGCACGAACAGCGTCTCGCGCCGGTGCTCGAGCCGCAGCTGGCGCACCGCTTCGAGGAACGGCAGCGATTCGATGTCGCCCACCGTGCCGCCGATCTCGATGATGTGGACGTCGGCCTGGGTGGCGAGGCCGAGCGACATGATGCGGCGCTTGATCTCGTCGGTGACGTGCGGAATGACCTGCACGGTGCGGCCCAGGTAGTCGCCGCGGCGCTCCTTGGACAGGATCGAGTCGTACACCTGCCCCGCCGTCACGTTGTGGCTGCGCGTGACCGACACGCCGGTGAACCGCTCGTAGTGCCCGAGGTCCAGGTCGGTCTCGGCGCCGTCGTCGGTGACGAACACCTCGCCGTGCTGGAACGGGCTCATCGTGCCGGGATCGATGTTCAGGTAGGGATCGAGCTTCTGGAGCGTGACGCGCAATCCACGCGCCTTGAGCAGCAGCCCGAGCGACGCCGCGGCGATGCCCTTGCCGAGCGACGACACCACGCCTCCCGTGACGACAACCATCCTGGCCATGGTCCGCTCCGTTCGCCGGTTGATGGGGGGAATCAAACAGCCGGTTCGTTCGACCCTGGCGCCGAAACGCGTCACGCCGCCCGGGGTGCCTCGGCACCCAGAACGGCGTTCAAGGTCCGTGCGCCAGCACGGAATTGCAGGCTAGCACAGCCGGCAGGTCGAATCGAATGGCGTCCGGGGGTGTGGGACGTCAGTGAAAATTCCACCCCGAACGCGTTCGGGGGCGCGCGACCGACGTCGTCGCGCGGTCAGCTCCGCGGGCCGCGGGCCTCGAGTGCAGCGAGCTGCTCGGGCGTGTCGATGCCGGCCGAGACGCGGGCGCTCTCGACGACGCGGATGCGCACGCCGCGCTCGACGGCGCGCAGCTGCTCGAGGCGCTCGACGCGTTCGCGGGCGCCCGGCGGCCACGAGGCGAACTCGATCAGGAACGGCCGCCGGAAGCCGTAGACGCCGATGTGGCGCAGCACCTCGCCGCCAGCCCACTCCGGCGCGGGCCAGTGGCGCGTGAAGTAGAGCGCGCGCCCGTCGGCGTCGCACTCGACCTTGACCACGTCCTCGGAAACGAGCACGGCCGGGTCCGCCTCGCGATGGGCGATCGTCGCCATCAATACGTGCGCGTCGGCGCGCATGGCGTCGACGAGATCCGACACCGCGTCGGCATCCAGCTCGGGCTCGTCGCCCTGGAGGTTCACGACGATCGACGCCTCGGGGTGCCCCCACGCGATGCGCGCCACGCGGTCGGTGCCGCTCGGGCAATCCACCGGCGTCATCTCGACCTCGGCCCCGAAACGGCGCGCCGCGGCGGCGATGCGCTCGTCGTCGGTGGCGATCACCAGCCGTCCGAGCCCGCGGGCGGCGCGGGCCCGCTCCCACACGTGCTGGACGAGCGGCTTGCCCCACAGCGGGGCGAGCGGCTTGCCGGGGAAGCGCTGGGCGCCGAAGCGCGCCGGGATGACGCCGAGGGCGGCGCCGTCGGAGGACGTTGCGACGGACATGTCGTGACGCTAGCAGACGCGACGGATCCGTGCCGCATGGGGTAACGTGCGCCGCCGATGCCGGACGCCCCACTCACGCAGCCCGCCCCGCGCCGCAGGGCATGGCACCCGGGCAGCCTGCTCGTGGTGCCCGCGTACGTCGCCGCGGCGCTCGCCTTCACGTGGCCGCTCGCGCGCGACATGCGCCGCTTCGTGCCCACGGTGGAGCCGCTGTGGGACTCGCTGCTCCAGGCGTTCCTGCTCCACTGGGACCTGCGCACCCTGTGGACGCACCCCGGCCGCGTGTTCGACGCGCCGCTATTCCACCCCGAGCGGAACACGCTGACGTACACCGATCACCACCTCGGCGAGGCCGTGCTCGTCACCCCCGTGACGTGGTTCACCGACAACACGGCGGTTCCCTACAACGTGATCGTGCTGTTCACCTGCGTCGCCTCGGCGTGGGCCATGTACCGGCTCGCGCGCGTGCTCGGCGCCGGCCGCGACGGCGCCTTCATCGCCGGGCTGCTGTTCGCGTTCAGCCCGTACCGCTATTGCAACATGGCGAACCTGAACCTGCTGCACACCTACTTCATCCCGCTCGGCATCACCTTCGCGCTGCGCTACGCGCGAACCCGGCGAACGCGCCACCTCGTCTGGACCGGGCTCACGCTCGCGGCGCTCTCCTACTTCAGCTGGTACTACACCTTCTACCTCGCGACGGCGCTCGCGCTCGTCGCGGTGCACGCGCTCGTCATGCGCCGGCTGCGCTGGCGCGATCTTGTCTCGCCGCCGTGGCTCGCGACCGCCGCGCTGACCGGGATCCTCGTCGCGCCGGGCGTCCTGCCGTACCTCCACGAGCGCGCCCACACGCCGGGCTTCGAGCGCACGCTGGGCATGGCGTCGTACTGGTCCGCCGACCTGCTCGATTACCTGAAGACGAATCCTGAGAACGCGACGATCGGGCGCATCCGGTGGCTCACCGGCGAGCAGCCGTATTTCCCCGGGCTCGTCGCGGTCGTGCTGGCGGTGATCGCGTTGCGCACCGTGTGGCCACGCCACGTTCGCGGGGTCCTGGCGCGATGGCGCGAGATGGGCGACGCGGCCTGCGTCCTGCTGATCGGCGCGACGGGGTTCGTCCTCTCGCTCGGCCCCATCCTGCGCGTCGCCGGGCACCGGATCTGGATTCCACTCCCCTACGCGGCGCTGTGGTACGTGGTGCCGGGCTTCCAGAGCATGCGGGCGTCGGGGCGGTACAGCGTGCTGGTGCTGCTCGCGACCGCGGCGCTTGCCGCACTCGGCTACGAGGTGGTGCGCCGACGCCTCGCGGCGGCCGGCCGCGAGCGGTGGATGTTCCCGGCGACGCTCGCACTCACGACGCTGCTCGCGTGGTCGGTGCCGTGGCCGATGGTGCCGTTCCCGCAGCGCGACGAGCTGCCGCCCGTGGTCGCGTGGCTCGAGCGCCAGCCGGGCGAGCCGCCGGTGCTCAACCTGCCGGTGCCCGCGCGCGAGGAGGACGAGGGATTCCGCGACGTCACGCGCCAGATCCACGCGATCTACCACCGGAAGCCGCTCGTCGACGGCGTCACGGGGTTCGTGCCGCTGCCGCACCGCCGCCTGCGCCAGGTCATGCAGGGCTTCCCGTCGGACTCGTCGCTTGCCGAAGCGGCTCGCTTCGGCACGCGGCTGATCGTCGTCCATTACGCCGACTGGGATGCCGCGACCGCCGCGCGCATCCGCGCCCGGGCCGACGCGTCGCCGGGGCTGCGTCGTGCCGCCGCATTCGGCGACGACGTGGCGTACGAGTTGCTCGCCCGCGCCGAGCCGCCGCGCTAGCCTCCCCGTCATGACCGCCGCGATGCCGGAACCCGCGCGCCTCGAGCGCATCGAGGCGCTCACCGCCGTCGCCGAGACCGAGGCCGCTCCGCCCGAGGTCTCCGACGCGATGGGGCTCGGCTGGGAGTGGATCGGCGGCTCGCTCGTCATCTGGGCGTCGAAGCTCGACGTGTTGATGTACAACCGCGCGTTCTGCATCGGGCAGGCCTCGCCCGCGACGTCCGAGGAACTGGACGCGATCGGCGAACGGCTCGAGCGCGAGCGCATCCCGCGCTGGTTCGTCCAACCCGCCCCCGGCGCGCGTCCCGACACGCTGCCCGCGCTGCTCGAGTCGCGCGGCTACGCGCGCTACAACCGCTGGGCGAAGCTCGCCCGCCCGCTCACGGATCTCCCCGCGATTCCAAACGGCGTGCGGGTCGATTGCATCGGCCGCGATCGCGCGGACGAGATCGGGCGCGTGATGGCGGAGGGATTCGAAATGCCGGAGTACATGCGCGCGTGGGAGGCGGCACTCGTGGAGCGCCCGGGGTGGCATCACTACCTCGCGAGCGTCGACAGCGAGGTCGCAGGATGTGCCGCGCTGTTCATGGCCGAGGGACTCGGCTCGATGTGTCACGCCGCCACGCTCGCGCCGATGCGCGGCCGCGGTGTGCAGGGAGCGCTCATCGCCCGCCGTCTCGCCGACGCCGCGGAACTCGGATTGACGCACGTGGTCACGGAGACCGCCGAGGACAGCGCGACGCGCGACGCGCCGTCCTACCGGAACCAACTCCGCCACGGCTACACGCTGAGCTACCTGCGCGAGAACTGGATCCACCGGAGCGCGGAGTCGGTCGGTCCCAGCTGAGCCCGCCGCGACTTGCGCCGGCGCAAGTCCGTGGTCATACCGTGGACGAAGTGTCACCGCCGTTCACACCCGGCCTGCCCCCGGGCAGGCTGAGAACTCGGTCGAGGGACTCGCTCGAACTCGTTGCATTCGTGTTCGATGACGCTCGAACGCATGCGAGCCGCCCGGGTCGCCCCGAGCGGCTCGCATGCACCATCGCCGCGCGTGAAACGCGCCGCGGTCAGACGCCGACCGACAGCTCCGCGATCATGTCGGCGACGTCCTTGCCGGACTTCTGGAGCGCCGCGGTCTCCTCGGGCGACAGCTTGAGCTCGATCACCTTCTCGACGCCCTTGCCGCCGATGACGATGGGGACGCCGATGAACAAATCGCGAAGTCCGTACTGGCCCTCGAGGAGCACCGAGCACGGCACGAGCCGCTTCTGGTCCGTGAGGATCGCCTCGGCCATCTCGACGGCCGACATGGCCGGCGCGTAGTAGGCCGAGCCGGTCTTGAGCAGCTTCACGATCTCGGCGCCGCCGTCGCGCGTGCGCTGGATGATCGCGGCGAGCCGGTCGGCCGGGATCAGCTCGCTCACCGCGATGCCACCCACGGTCGTGTAACGCGGCAACGGCACCATCGAATCGCCGTGGCCACCGAGCACCATCGCGTGCACGTCGGACGGCGACACGCCCAGTTCCATGCCGATGAACGCGCGGAAGCGCGCGGAATCGAGGATGCCGGCCATGCCCATCACCCGGTGCTTCGGGAAGCCGGTGACCTTCCAGAACAGGTGCGCCATGACATCGAGCGGGTTCGTCACGACGACGACGTACGCGTTCGGCGCGTGCGCCTTCACCGCCTCGGCGGCGGGGCGGATGATGTCGGCGTTCGCCTTGAGCAGGTCGGTGCGCGACATGCCGGGCTTCCGCGGGAAGCCGGCCGTCATGATCACGACGTCCGAGCCCGCGACGGCGGCCGGGTCGTTCGAACCCTCGATCGCGCCGCCCTTGTGCCACAGCGGCGTCGCCTGGCGCATATCGAGCGCCTTGCCCTGCGGGACGCCCTCGAGGATGTCGATCAGCGTCACGTCCGCGAGCCCGCGCTCGGCGACGAACAGCGCCGCCGACGCGCCGACGTTCCCCGCCCCGATCACCGTCACCTTGCGATTCATGCCGTTCTCCCCCGGCCGCGCGCGGCCGTCATGCGTTCGAGTGGACCCACCCAACGAAAACGCGCCCCGGCGCCCGGTGGAACCGGGCGAGGCGAGGCGCGTTGAATCTCGAAGCCGACTAGTTCGTCTCGGCCGACACCGGCGGAAGCACGTGAACCTTGCGCCGCGTGTTGCTGTAGCCCGAGAAGTGCACGATCCCGTCGATCATCGCGAACAGCGTATCGTCCTTGCCCAGCCCGACGTTCTGGCCCGGGAAGAACCGGGTCCCGCGCTGGCGAACGAGGATGCTGCCGGCGCGCACGCGCTCGCCGCCGAAGCGTTTGACGCCCAGGCGTTGCGCGTTGGATTCGCGGCCGTTCTTGGTCGATGACTGGCCTTTTTTGTGCGCCATGAATGCTCCCTAATGCTCGCTAGACGGAGACCGCGGTCACGCGCAGGCGCGTCTGCTCGTCGCGGTGACCCCGGCGGCGGCGATATGCGCGACGCCGCTTGAATTTGAAGATCTTGAGCTTCGGGCCGCGCAGGTGCTCGAGCACCTCGAACGTGGCCGTCGCACCCTGGACGTACGGCTTGCCGACCGAGATCGTGTCGCCGTCACCGACGAGCAGGACCTGGTCGAACACGAGCGAGGCGCCCGGGTCACCCGACAGGCGGGGGACGATGACGACCTCGTCGGGAGCCACGCGCGTCTGGATCCCGTTGATGTTCACGATCGCGTACATGCGGATATTTCTCCGGAAGCGTTCGCCGAGGCGGGCGGCCAGACCCTGCAGCCCGAGGCGGTGGGTCGCGGGGACCCGAACCTGACAACTGGAAGCGTGCGTTTGTAGCATGCCCGGGGCGGACATGTCAAGATGCGCCACATGATTGCGACGACGACTCCGCCCGCGCGACGGGCCCCCCAAGCGTCTCCGATGGCGGCTCCCATCGCGGCCCTGATGCTGGCTGCCCTGCTGGGGGGCTGCACGCCCCTGCCCCCCGAGGCTCCCGCCTCCCCCGCGGCCCCGGCGCCCCGGGCCGGGACCGACGGATCGCCGCTCGGCAGCCCGTTCAGCGACGCAAGGTCGGGTGCGGTGTCGGTCGGAACACCCCTCGTCGTCGACCGCGGCGAGTTGCGCATCGGCACCACGGTGCAGTACCGGCGCATCCCGACGCCGTCCGAAGTGCACGACCTGATCCAGCTGCCCGGGCTCGCGCGCATCGTCCTCACGCTCGAGGAGTGGCCGCGCGACTACGCGTCGCTGCGCACGCTCGACCAGGCGCCCGACGGCGTCGAGATGACCGTCGTGCTCTCGGGCTGGCCGGAGAACCGCGCCATGGTCGACATCTGGAACTACCTGAGCATCCCCGCGCGCATCATCGTCATCGTGCCCGGACCGCCGCCGTCGATCGACGCGGTCGCCGCGATCAACATGATGCGCGGGCTCGAGCGCGTGATCGCCCAGATGGACGAGCCCTCGCGCAGCGGCTTCGAGCGCCTGCAGCGCCCGCTCACGTTCCGGAAGATCGTGGAATAGTACGAGCGTTCAGCGGGGCACCGGCACGGCGACCTTCGCGAGCCCTGAAGTCTCTGGCCTCCGCCTCGCCACCCATACCGCGAGCGCGAGCGGGCACGCGTAGGCGGCCCCGTGTTCGATGAACTCGAACCACGGGTGGAACGGCGGCACTCCCGTCAGCGGAGCGAGCGCCTCGGTGCCCACCTTCCAGAGCGCGATGGCGACCAGCAGCGGCACCGACGGTACGAGCAGCACTCCGAGGCCCGCGACCAGTTCGAGCCATCCCTGGACGACCGACACGGCGCCGAGCCCGAACGGCATCTGCGTAACGCCGATGGCGCTCCACTGCTGCTCGAACATGGGCTTCTGCACGATCGCGGCGAGGCCGCCGTGGCCGATCAGCATCGAGGCGACGGCGAGGCGCAGCAGCGTCGCGAACGCCAGCGGCGGCGATCGCCACGCCCGTACCGGCGTCCACCACGATCGCGTGTCCGCCAGCAGCAACAGCGCGAGCGGGCCGCCGAAGTTGCACCACCGCTCGAAGAACTCCCACGCGGGCTCGCCCGCGAGCGGCCGGAGCAGCGCCGTCCACAGCCCCCACGCCGTGGCCCACAGCAGCACGGCGCGTACCGGGGCGAACAGCACGATCAGCGCGAGCAGCTGGTCGTGCAGGCCGACGAGCGGGCGGAGCAGCGGCGCGTGCTCGCGCAGGCCCACGACGCCGAGGTAGTCGGCGAAGCCCGGCTTCTGGAACAGGGCCATGGCGCCGTGGCCGACGAACTCCATCGCGACGCCGACGCGCAGAAACCACGGCAGCATCGCCGGTGACACGCGAGGAGGTTGCGATGGAGAGGTCACGCTCGTATTACACCTGAATCAGTACTTTGTACCGGTATTCCACCTTCACCTTGCCGCGCGCCTTGAGCGGCAGGGCCCATCGGATGACGGAGTTCGGGTTCACGGCGAGCAGCCGCACGGTGGTCTTGTCGACCTTACCGGCCGGTGTCGTCGCCAGCACCTCGCCCGTCAGCGACTTGGTCACGGTGACCGTGACGTCTTCGTCGCGCAGGCTCGTCACCTCGGCGACGCCGCGCACGGTGATCTCGTCGTACGTGTGGCCGTACATCTCGAGCGCGCGGCCCTTGCGCTCGACCTCGAACTCGTCGGCCTCGGCGTGCAGGTCGCCGACGCGCGTGATGCGCAGCGTCGAAGTGCCGCCGGGCGCCGAGTAGGGCAGCTCGTCCTGCGCGACGATCGCGCCGCCGCGCGTCGCCATCGCCGGCGCGGTGGTCCACGGTACGGTGCCCGAATTCGTGAGCCGCACGCGGTGCCAGATCTCGAGCGGCGCCTGCGGTGGCGCGGGCGCGTAGCGGTCGTCGCGCACGCGGTCGTCCAGGTCCAGCTCGTACAGATGCTCGGCCGCGACGTCGACGGAGAACAGCGGGACG
>JANLWK010000258.1:0-2096 GCA_031364505.1 Candidatus Eiseniibacteriota bacterium
GAACAGCGGGATCGGCAAGCACGCGCGCGTGACGGGCTCGATCAACCGCAGCTTCGACTCGCGGCGCGACGTCTCGTACTCGGGCGGCGTGCCGGGCTACCTGCCGCGCACGGCATACGACTTCTGGAACGGTTCGCTCCAGTTCACGTGGAACCTGTGAGACCCCCGATGAGACCCGGGCCCCCGCGCCGCGACGCCGGTCACACGCCGCGACGCTCGTGCGCCGCGTGGCCGCGGACCGCGTTCGCCGCGGCGGTCGTCGCGCTCGCGCTGGCCGGCTGCCGCAACCCGTTCGCGCCGTCCGAACCGCAGCCGCCGGTCGAGGCTGCCGTACCCGTTCGGACCGACTACGCCACTCCGGAGGGCGTGCTGACGACGATCCGGGATGCCGTATTCGCGAGGAACCAGAGCGACGGAGCGGCGGCGTACATCGGCGCGTTCTCCGACACCGGCTACGTCCAGGTGTTCGATCCGGGCGTCGTCGAGGATCGCATCCGGGCCAGCAAGGCGATTCCCAACTGGAACCGGGCATATGAACGAACGTTCTATCCCTACCTGTTCCGGCAGCAGGTCCTGCTCGTACAGAATCCCGCGCTCTACACGGACGCCGACTACGTGTTGAGCTGGACGCCCGAGATCGCCTCGGACGACATCAATCTCGACAGCGGGGTGGCGACCCTCTACCGGCTCTACCACCTCACGGCGACCATCTCGGACGGCAGCGTGGCCCAGCTGGCCTACGGTCACGCCCGCATCGTCATGGAGCGCAACGCATCCGGAACCCGCTGGGCGATCACGCGCTGGGAAGATACGACCGACCCCGCCTACGGGCCCGCACCGCAAGGCGACAACGCCGGCTTCCGCTCGTTCAGCCGCCTGCGCATCGACAGCACGGAGCAATGATCATGCGACTCGTTCGATTCTGGCACCGCGCCCTCCCGGCCCTGCTGCTCACCGCCGCCCTCCTCCCCACCGCGGGCTGCGACAACCCGTTCAAGCCGCGCATCGGCTACGCCCCCGTCGCCACGGAGCCGCCGCCGCGGCCCAACTCGCCCACGGGGCTGATGAACCTGTTCCGCTGGTGCTGGGAGAACCGCTCGATCACCGAGTACGAGGATCTGTTCACCGAGGACTTCCGCTTCGTGTTCTCGGACATCGAGGCCGTGGACAACCCGCCGATCCTGCGGGACGAGGAGATCGCCATCGCGCGGCGTATCTTCGTCGACGGCGGGGCGAGCGAGCCGCGCGCGAAGCGCATCGAGATGACGTTCGTGAACCAGCCGCTGATCCCGATCCCCGACACGCGGCCCGACCGGCCCGATCCCTGGTACAAGCTCGTGCAGACCCGCGTGCGGCTCACCGTCGAGCTGGCGGAACCGACGCCGATCCAGATCGACGGCGACGTCAATTTCTTCCTCGTGCGCGGCGACTCGGCGCAGATTCCGCTGGAGCTTCAGCCCCGCCTCAAGCCCGACCCCGGCCGCTGGTACATCCAGCGCTGGGAGGACAAGACCGGCGGCGGCTCGCGCGTCGTCGCCACGCTCCGCGCGCTCGCCCTGGCCGAGGCGCGTGCCCGCGCGCGGGGTGCCACGGCCGGGACCCGGGACGGTCGCGGGGGCCTGCTCACGTCGCCGGGGCAGGCCCTGCACGCACCGGTCGCACCCGTGGCCGCCTCGGCCGGCGGGTCTGGGTTCACGTGGGGAACGCTGTTCAGGCGGTTCCGCGAATAGCGGCGGCGTCGGGCCGCCGATATACTGCGCCATCGTCATTCCCAATACGTCGATCCGCGCGCACGCGCCCCGCTGGAGGAGGCTCCATGTCCGAGGAAGGCAGAAGCATCCAGAATGAACTCAACCCGCTGGTGAGCGCGGAACGCCAGTTCGACGAGGCGGCCTCGCTGCTCAACCTTCCGGAGGGCATCAAGGAGATCATCAAGCGCCCGCGCCGCGTCTCGATCGTGTCGCTGCCGCTCCAGATGGACGACGGCAAGTTCCGCATCTTCACCGGCTACCGCGTGCAGCACTCGATCGTGCGCGGCCCCGCCAAGGGCGGGATCCGGTACCATCCGGACGTGACGCTCGAGGAGGTCGAGGCGC
>JANLWK010000273.1:0-4555 GCA_031364505.1 Candidatus Eiseniibacteriota bacterium
TCGGGCACCGTGTTCGTGCGGCCCGGCGGCCGCGTGCGCTTCTACAACCAGAGCGACGCGAACCACGCGCTGCAGAGTGACCGCCATTGCCAGCTCGAGGACGCGGTGATCGTCCAGCGTGAGGATCGCAGCAATCCCCTGAACCACGAGCGGCGCGTTCGGTTCCCGGTCGGCCGGTACCAGTACCTGGATCGCGAAGTGAAGAACGGCTTCGTGTACTTCTACTCGGTGACGGCGTTCGACTCGACCCGGGACAACAGCGTCACGACCGAGCTCGGCGGCCGCCGCTCCGCGGTGGAGTCCGACGGCGTCGTTCCCGAGGCGCGTGCGAACGCGGCCGGCAAGCAGGGCGCGTGGGTGGTGCCGAACCCGTATCGCGGTTACTCGCAGCTCGGCGCGCGGCCGTCGTCGTGGGACCTGACGCCGAACGCGAGCGATCCCACCGGGACGCATCTCGACTTCATGGGCCTGCCGTCGGGGCAATGGACGATTCGCATCTACACGGTGTCGGGCGACCTCGTCCAGGAGCTGCACTCGACGGACGCCGTCAATGAATCGATCCGCCAGCCCGCGACGATCAACGGCCAGAGTTACGCCGGGTACAACCGGCAGCAGGACAGCCCGTCCGACGGACAGGCGCGCTGGAATCTCATCTCGCGCAACGGACAGGACATCGTGAGCGGCATCTATCTGTTCACCGTCGACTCGTCCGAGGGGACGCAGCGCGGTAAGTTCGTGGTCATCCGATGAGGGCGCTCGAGGGAGGAACGCACGTGAGACGAATGCTCGCGGTGATGGTGATCGCGGGGGTGTTGTCGCCCCGCGTGAGCGACGCCGCCAATATCTTCGAAAAGGTCGGCACCTTCGACGGACAGTTCCTCAAGATCGCGGTGGGCGCGCGCGCCACGGGCATGGGCGGCGCGTTCGTGGCGGTGGCGGACGACGCGAGCTCCGTGTTCTGGAACGCGGCCGGCGTGGCGCGCATCGACGGCGACAAGTCCGAGCTCGAGTTCAACCACGCGAACTGGCCCGCGGATCTCCGCTTCGACCATATCGCCTACGTGTTCCACACGAAGCGCATTCCCGGCGCGTTCGCCGTGCATGCGCGCTCGCTGAGCATGGACCCGATGGTCGAGACGACCGCGTACCAGCCCGATCCGAACCAGGGCACGGGCAACACGTTCGACGCCGGCATGCTGACGGCCGGACTCACGTATTCGCGCTCGTTCACCGACAAGTTCAGCGCCGGTGTCACGGGCAACTTCGTGCACGAGGGCCTGGCGGACCTGAACCAGCAGGCGTTCACATTCGACATCGGCACGCTGTACGACGTGGGTGTCGCGGGTATGAAGATCGGCATGGCGATCTCGAACATCGGCTCGCAGATCCGCTTCATCGACCGCGACGCGCGCATTCCGGCGATCTTCCGCGTCGGCACGTCGGCGTCGCTGCTCCAGACGGCGGATCAGCGGCTGATCGGCGCGTTCGAGTTCTCGCACCCGCCGGACAACTCCGAGCGGCTGAACGTGGGCGCCGAGTACTCGTTCAAGAAGTACGTGTTCCTGCGCGGCGGCTACAACATCAACTACGACGTCGAGGGCCTCGCCGGCGGACTCGGTCTCAAGTTCCCGGTCTCCGTGCTCGGCATGGCCGACGCCGACTATTCGTTCACGGACATGGGTGACCTGGGCAGCGTCCATCGCTTCGCGCTCAAGTTCACGTTCTGAGGTCGATACGTCCCTGCTCCTCGCATGTCGGAGCGGTCCAGCGCGCCCCTTGCCGGGGGCGCGTTTGGTTTTGACCGCGCGCCTCGCCCGCGCGGCCACCATGGCCGCACTTGCAGTCGTGGCAGCCTGGGTCTGGCCGCACGCCGCGGCGGCGCGTGGGATCTCGAACGAGGGCCCGCTACCGTGGCATGCCAACGGCCGCGTGTCGTTCACCGTGGATGCCGCGTCGCGCCCCGATTCCGCCGGCACGCTGCTCGAGGTCTACGTGCGCGTGCCGCCGTCGACGATCCGGCGGCTCGAAGCGGACGCGGGCGGGCAGACCGAGCTCCACATCGCGGCCGAGCTGCGCAGTGCCTATGGCGCGCGCCGGCAGCCGGTCGAGCAGCAGGTGCTCCTCGCGCCGGCGGACACGACCGGCGGCTACGGCAAGGTCGTGCTGCTGCGGTTCCACACGCGTCCCGGCACACAGCGGCTCAAGGTCCGGCTCGAGGACGCCCGGTCGCACAAGGTGGGCATCCTCTATCTCGGCCGCCCGGCGCGCGAGGGCGGGGAGGTGTCCGGCGAGTTCGACATTCCGCCGCCCCAGCAGGGACGCGAGCTGTCGGACCCGACGTTCGTGTGGTCCTCGCAGGACAGCACGGCCGGCGAGGTGTTCCGGCGCGGTGACCGGCTCGTGATCCCGAACCCCGCACGGCTCTACGGCCTGCTCGACGACCGGTTCGAAGTCGCCTTCACCGCCCGCGGCGCCACCGACTCACTCGCGTGGCGCTGGCGCGTGCGGCTGCTCGACGCGCGCGACTCCGTGGTGGCCCAGCGCGACAGCGTTGGCCCGGTGTCCCGCGGGCTCGAGGCGGGCACGCGCTTCGACGTGTCGCACGTGCCGGCCGGCGGCTACGACGTGGAGGTCACGGCGTCGCAAGAGGGCGACGCGCATCCGCTCGTCCGGCGGGCGCGCTTCGGTGTCGCATGGGAGCCCGAGACCTGGTTCCGCGACGCCTCGTCGGCGCAGGATCTCGTCCACTTCCTGCTCACCGCGGCCGACGAGGAGCGATTCCTGACGCTCAACCCGGGGGAACAGGAGCGCTGGCTCAGCGACTTCTGGATGCGGCGCGATCCGTCTCCCGACACGCCGCGGAACGAGTTCCGCGAGCAGTTCATGGACCGCGTCGAGGCGGCGAACCGCCGTTACACGCGCGCGAGCATCGGCTCCGGCATGTACTCCGACATGGGCCGCGTCTACATCCGCTACGGCGACCCGGGCGAGGTCATGAAGGAAGTCATGCCCGCCGGGAGCGCGACGCTGCAGCAGATGATCCAGGAACTGTCGATCAGCGAGGGCCGCTCGTTCGGCGACCTGGCGTCGGGCGGCATCGGCGGCGACATGCGCCCGTTCGAGCTGTGGGTCTACGACGGCGACATCGGGCTCCCGCCCGACGCCGATCCGCGCACGGATCACGGCGTGCGCCGCAAACGGCTCGTGTTCCTGTTCGTCGACGAGCACGGGCTCGGCGACTACCGCCTGCGCTACTCGAACGAGTGACGCCGCACTCGCGACGGCGGGTAACCCACCGTGTTTGACCGGCTTCCGGCGGCTGCGTCATAGTGCCCGGGTAGCCCCGTGGGGTGGTTCCGGGGCGCTTCATCCCTCGACGTGCCGGGAGGAACACTGGTCGCATGCGGCTCGGGATCCTGACCGGGGGCGGCGATTGCCCGGGGCTCAACGCCGCGATCCGCTCCGCCGTCGTCCACGCCATCCGCACGCATGACGCCTCGGTCGTCGGCTTCTCCGGCGGCTGGCGCGGCCTGATCCGCGACGAGGCCCGCGAGCTGGACCTCAAGTCCGTTGCCGGCCTGCTGACCCGCGGAGGCACGGTGCTCGGCACCTCGCGCGTGGATCCGTTCCGCGAGCCCGGCGGCGTCGACGCCGCCCGCGCGACGCTCGAGCGCCACCGCCTGAGCGGCGCCATCGTGTGCGGCGGCGAGGGCACGCTGGCGGCGGCGTCGCGGCTGTCCGAGGCGGGGCTGCCGCTCGTCGGCATCCCGAAGACGATCGACAACGACATCCCGGGCACCGACCACGCGATCGGCTTCGACACCGCCGTCGAGACCGTGACGCGCGCGCTCGACGCGCTCCAGTGCCATGCCGAGTCGCACGACCGGATCATCGTGGTCGAGGTGATGGGGCGGAGCGTCGGCTGGATCGCCGCGTGCGCCGGCATCGCGGGCGGCGCCGACATGATCGTCACGCCCGAGGCGGACCTGTGCGTCGCCGACATCTGCGCGGTGCTGCGTTCGCGCAAGGCGCGCGGCCGCGACTTCAGCATCGTCGCCGTGGCTGAGGGCGTGCGGTTCCGCCCGGATCCGGACGGACGCTGCCCCGAGGTGCCCACGCGGCTCGACGAGTTCGGCCGGCCGGCGTACGGCGGCGTGGGCGACGCGCTCGCGCGCGAGCTGGAGGCGCGGCTCCACGTCGAGACGCGCACCGTCACGCTCGGTTACGTTCAGCGCGGGGGTACGCCCACGGCGTTCGACCGCCTGCTCGCCTCGCGTATGGGTGTGGCGGCGGTCGACCTGGTCGCCGAGGGCCGCACCGGCCGGATGGTGTGCCTCACGGGCGGCGCCATCGATTCGGTGCCGCTGTCCGATGTGCTCGCGGGGCCACGCGCCGTGGACCCCGCGATCCTGAAAGTCGCGAAGGTTTTTTTCGGCTGAAGCAAGGTCCCGGGCCGGTGAAAAGCCGTTCCGTTCATCACAACGAAAGGCTTCATATGGCGATCAAGGTGGCAATCAATGGATTCGGCCGCATCGGCCGGCTGGTCGTGCGCGCC
>JANLWK010000398.1:0-12844 GCA_031364505.1 Candidatus Eiseniibacteriota bacterium
GCCATCTCTTCCTCTTCCTCCGGCCGCACGCGCAGAATCCGCGACAGCTCGGACCGCAGTTCGCCTTCGTCCAGGCCCTGGCGCATGCGGCCTCGGAAGGCTACGGAGATCGCGCCGGTCTGCTCGCTCACCGCGATGACGGCGGCATCCGTCTCTTCGCTGAGGCCGAGGGTGGCGCGGTGGCGGGTGCCTAGGGCTTCGGGGGTCTGGGGATTGCTCGAGAGCGGGAGGATGCAGCTGGCGGCGATCACGGTGTCCTCGCGGACGATCACCGCGCCGTCATGGAGTGGGGAGCCGGGGCTGAACAGGGTCACGAGCAGTTCGGCGGACACCTTGGCGTCGATGCGCGTGCCGGTTTCCACGTAGTCGCGCAGGCCGGTGTTGCGCTCGATCACGATCAGGGCGCCGTGGCGGCGGCCGGCGAGCGTCTCGGTGGCGCGCACGATCTCGCCGAGGTAGCCGTAGTGGTCGGTCCGCAGGAACGAGCGGAAGTAGCGCGTGCGGCCGAACAGGGCGAGGGCGTGGCGCAGCTCGGGCTGGAACAGGATAACGAACGCGATCAGCCATACGGTCTTCAGGCTGTCGGTGATCCACTTGACGGCGATCAGGTCGAACTCGCGGGCGATGATGCCCACCAGCACGATGACGAGCAGCCCCACGTACATCTGCGCGGATCGCGTGCCCTTGACCAGGATGAGCAGGCGATAGAACAGCACCGCCACGAGCAGGATGTCGAGGACGTCGAGAAGCCAGAGGGAGTGGACGGGCGTCATGTTCATGCGTGTCTTGGGTTGGGGTCCGACACGACTTTATCAGACACGCCGTGCCCTCGCGACGATTTCGGCGATTTTCGCGGCCTTCACGGTCTCGGCCACGTCGTGCGTGCGAATCACTCGGGCGCCGAGGAACACGGCGATCGCCGCGGCGGCGAGGCCGCCCTCCAGGCGCTCGTGCACGTCGGCCTCGATCAGCCTGCCGATGAAGCTCTTGCGCGACGCCCCGAGGACGACGGGCCGGCCGAGTGTGGCCACCTCGTCGATGCGGGCGATCAGCTCGAGGCTGTGCTCGACCTTCTTGCCGAAGCCGATGCCGGGATCGACGGCGATGCGCTCCTCCAGGACACCGGCCGCCATCGCGCCGCGCAGGCGCGTCTGAAGAAACTCGCGCACCTCTCGGGCGGCGTCCTCGTAGCGCGGGTCCTTCTGCATCGTCCGCGGGTTGCCCTGCATGTGCATGAGCACGAGACCCGCGCCGGCCGCGGCGACGACGCCGGTCATGGCGGGGTCCGAGAGTGCCGTGACGTCGTTCACGATCTCGGCGCCCGCGGCGAGTGCGGCCTCGGCGACCGCGGCGTTCGAGGTGTCGATCGACACGCACGCGCCGCCCTCGACGAGCGGCTCGATCACGGGCATCAGCCGCCGGAGCTGCTCATCGGCGGGCACCGGGGCCGAGCCGGGGCGCGTGCTCTCGCCGCCCAGGTCGAGCAGGTCGGCGCCCTCGCTCAGCAGGGCGCGGCCGTGTGCGATCGCGGCCTCGGGCTCCTGGAAGCGGCCGCCGTCCGAGAACGAATCGGGCGTCACGTTCACGATGCCCATCACCAGCACGCGGCGCGTGAGGTCGAAGGTGCGGTGGCGGCAGCGCCAGATCATGATTTCGACGACTGAGTCGACTTCGATGCCGCGTCGCGCAGGCGACGGATCTGCTCCGCGTGGCCGTGCGCGTGGACGGCGTATATCCCCAGCCAGATCTCCGGAGAGTAGGCGCCCATCTCGTTGTGCCAGCCGGCGCGCGCCCACTCGTCGTCCGTGAGCTGGCGCAGGAACTGGGTCGTCGCGGCGCGCACGGCGCGGAAATTCTCGAGCGCCGGGCCGATGTCGCGCTGGTTGTAGCGGAGGTCGCGGGCGTAGCGCTCCTGGTCGTAGCCCTGGATCACGGCGTGATCCTCGGCCACGAGCCGGCGCACGCGGATGCCGGAGATGGTTTCGCTGTCCGACAGGTGGTGGACGATCTCGGCCGCGGTCCACTTGCCGGGGAACGGCCGGTCGGTGAGCCGCGCGGCCGGGAAGCCTTCGAGGCTCCGGACCACCTCGGCGGGGCCCTCGGCGTACTGGTCGATGAGGCGTTGCCGCTCTTCTCGCGTCATTGGGCTCATGGGGGGCGGGTCTCCCGTGGGGACGAGGGCGAAATCGGCCAATTCATGGCCGCCACGCCGGCGTGCTTCCGGACGACGAACTCCGTTCGAAGCGCTCGACAGCGGCCCGGCGCGTTGACCGGATGACGTTCGGATGGTAGCACTTACCGACTCTGTGACCGGCGCACCGGGAGGCGCCGGCTCATCCGCGCTTGCCCGGCCGCCCCTCGGTATCGCAAACGCCTCCGGGCGCGGACTCTTCTCGCTGAACGATCCGGGTCAGACGTCGATTGGATGGAGGTCGTGACCGAATGACGTGGTTGAAGCGTGCGCTTCCGGCCGTCGCGTTGCTCTGCCTGCTGACTTCTCCAGCCTTCGCCCAGATCACCGGCCGTCCCTACGAGTTCTCCGCCGGCCTCGGCGCGCTCAACTACGACACACGCGCCCGCTTCCGTGACGCGTACTCGCTCCAAGGTTCGGCCGGCTGGCGGGTCGCTCCATGGTTCACGGCCGAGCTGGGCGGCACGTTCGGTCGCGCGTACGCCGACACGTTCCCGGAGCCCAAGGGCAGCCTGCTGCTCGTCTCGGCCGACGCGCGCTGGAACCTGCGTCCCGGCGAGAGCCGCGTCGTCCCGTTCGTCCTGACCGGCTGGGGCTACGGGCGCAGCAACGTCGCCGGCGCGGACCCGCTGAAGCTCGCGCGCGGCACGCCGAGCCTCGGCTTCGGCGCACTGTTCAACCTGATGGGCCGCTCGCGCTGGTACGCCCGCGTGCAGGTGCGCGACGTGATGTTCAAGGAGCGCCTGGCGTATGAGGTCAGTCACCACATCGCGACCACCGCCGGCATCCACTACGTGTTCGGCGGCCGCTTCCGCGACCAGGACACCGACAAGGTCCGCGACTGGCTCGACAGCTGCCCGGACACGCCGCCCGGCGCCGCCGTGGATGCCACCGGATGCCCGAAGGACTCGGACGGCGACGGCGTGCTCGACGGCCTCGACACCTGCGCGGACACGCCGAAGGGCTGCAAGGTCGACAAGAAGGGCTGCTTGATCGATACCGACGGTGACGGCGTCTGCGACGGCGTGGATTCCTGCGCCACCACGCCGAAGGGCGCCAAGGTCGACGACCACGGCTGCCCGATCGACTCCGACGGCGACGGCGTCTTCGACGGATTGGATCAGTGCCCGGACACGCCGAAGGGTTGCACGATCGACGACAACGGCTGCATCAAGGACGCGGACAAGGACGGCGTGTGCGACGCGCTGGACACGTGCGCGGATACGCCGGCGGGAGCCCAGGTCGACGACAAGGGCTGCGAGACCAAGGCCTCGACGATGGAAGGCGACCTGCTCGACACGGGCCGGCTGCGCCTGACGGGCGTCGAGTTCTTGTCGGGAACCGCCACTCTCAAGTCCGGAGATTTCGCGAATCTCGACGCGGCAGGGCAGATCATCGCCAAGTGGCCGGAGCTCAACTTCCAGGTCGGCGGGCACACCGACGATGAGGGCAAGGCGGCGGCGAATCTCAAGCTGAGCCAGGCGCGCGCCGAGGCGGCGCGGGCGTGGCTGCTGCAGAAGTATCCGTCGATCAAGCCCGAGCAGCTCGTGGCGAAGGGCTTCGGCGGCACGCGGCCGGTGGTGTCGAACGACACCGAGCAGGCTCGCGCGCTCAACCGGCGCATCGAGCTGACCGTGCTGAACATGAACGCGCTCGTCCAGTCCGGCGGCAAGCGACGGCTGGGCGCCAAGTAGGCGCACCACGCGCAGCGGGGCACCACGCGCAGCGGGGTCCGCGCGGGCGCGAACGTCCGCGCGGGCGCCGTCGCCCATCGACATGCCGTCTCCCCGCGGCCGCGGGATGACATCGTGAAATCTCGCCTTCTCGTCGTGCTGGCCGCGGGCCTCGCGCTCGCGGCCGGTTGCGCCCGCCCGCCATCCCTCCACTACCGCGCCGATTTGCGCGACCTCGCGGCCGGCGTGCTCGTGACCGTGCGCGTCGACGGCGCGCCGCGCGACTCGTTCGCGCTGGAATCCGATGCGCCGATCGCGCGCGCCCCGATCTCCGGCGTCACGGCCGTGGCACCCGGCGGCGGGGAACTGGCGGCGACCGTGTCGACCGTGCGGCGCGACGGCGACGAAAGCGCCATCGACTGCGCGCGCGTGCGTGTCGCCGGCCCGCTGCCCGCGTCGTTCACCGTGACCTATCGCGTCGCTCTCGGCGCGCGCGAAGGCAACGCGCATACCGGCTTCACGGGCGAGCGCGCGAGTGTGGCCGGCGCCGGCTACGCGTTCGCGCCCGGCAGCGTGCTGTTCATGGTGCCGCGCGACCGCAGTGCCGTCGGCGAGATCGACGTGATGTTCGATCTGCCGGAGGACTGGACCGTGCGGGCACCTTGGGAGCCCGCTGGCGCGGGCTGGAAGCCGGAGGTGCGCGGCGGACGCGCGATCGACGGCCTGCTGCGCGCCGGGATCGGGTTCGGCCAGTTCGAGACGAGCGAGGTCGCGCGACACGGCACGCGGTTCGAGTACGCCGTCGAGTCGAGTATTCCGCCCGCGACGCGCGACTCCGTGCTCGCGGCACTAGACTCGCTCGCCGCGTCGGTCACTGATGCGTTCGGCCGCGGACTCGGCGCGCGCTACCTCACCGTCGTGATGCCCGAAGTGCCGGGCGGCGACCAGCTCATACGGCAGGGCTGGGCGACCGGCGCCGGCGGCACGTTCGCGCCGCTCACGACCGCGCGGGCGTTCGGCCAGGCGCAGGGGCTCGTCGAGGCGTACCTCGCCGACGCGCCAACGCGCAGCGTCGTGCGAGAGCCGAAGGAGCGCTGGCTCGCCGGGGCGCTCATGCGTCTGCTGCCGTGGCGCGCGCTCGAGCGCGCCGGCATGTCGGGACCCGAGGACTATACGCGCCGCCTCGCCACCGACTACGCGCGCGACGCCGAGGAGAGCGACTCGACCGACATCGAGTGGAACCTGGAGCGCCTCGCGTCCACCGACAAGGACCCGACGCTCGCGCGCGAGGTGCTGGCGCCGCTGGCGCTGCTGCGCATCGAGCTGCAGGCGCGCCTCGCCTCGGGCGGACGCGAGGGGCTTTCCGACGTGCTCCACCGCGTGTTCGCGAAGCCCGTGGCCGGATCGCTGTGGAACGCCCTGCCGCAGCCGGGCGACCTGCGCTGGGAGCGGCTGCGCGCGCGCTACGTGCGCGGTGAGGCCGGATTCATCGACGATCCGATCTTCGCGCAGCAGGCGCCCGCGGAATACCCCAGCCCGGCCCGCGGCGAGCCCGTGCACAAGCTCGCGATCGCCGTCACGGGGAACACGTACGGCTACCTCGAGAACTGCGGATGCGTCGCCGGCCAGGCCGGCGGGCTCGCGCGCCGCGCGACGATGCTCGGCCGGCTGCGCGCCCAGAACCCGTTGCTCGTGATCGACGCCGGGAACGCGCTCGAGCGCGCGGACCATTACGTCGAGCGCGACTTCCTGACGGGCGAGGAGCAGAGGGTGCTGCTCGAGACCATGCGCTCGATGGGCTATTCGATCGGCGCCGTCGGTCCCGCGGAGCTGGCGCAGGGCCCGGCCGCGTTCCGCGACGTGGCGAAGCGGACGCGCTTTCCGTTCGTGATCGCGAACGCCTCGGACAGCGCCGGGCCGCTCGCGCCGGCCTCGAAAATCGTCACCACTGGCGGCATCCGGATCGGCGTGATCGGGCTGATGGAGCCGGGGCGCGGGCCGTGGGCGAGCGATGCGCTCGAACGCCGCGCGGGCGCCGCCGTCGCGTTCGCGGATCCCGAGACGACGCTCGCGCGGCTGCTGCCCCCGATGCGCAAGCGCGCGGACCTCGTCGCCGTCATGGGCTCGCTGAGTCCCGCCACGATCCGCCGGCTCGTCTCGGTGTTCCCCGATCTCGACCTCGTGGTGTCGTGCGATGACGAGGCCGGCACGATCATCCGCGACGACGACACGCGGCGGATCTCGGGTAGCGACGACTCCGGCTTCATCGGGCAGACGCTCGTGCTCTACGCGTCGATGGCGACCTACGGCGTGAGCGGTGCGGTGATCCAGCTCGATTCGAGAAGGCGCATCGCGTCGGCCGACGCATTCGCGCACTACCTGGGCGACTCGATCCCGGACGACCGCCGCGTCCGCGACCGGCTCACGCGCTTCTACGCCTCGGTCGGGCGCACCGCGGCGGCACAGGCCAGTGTGTCGCCGCCGTTCGCGGCCGACCCCGAGCGCATGCGCGGCGATTACGTGGGCGCCGACCGATGCGCCGGCTGCCACGCCACCGAGTTCGCGCAATGGAAGACCACGCCGCACGCCGAGGCGTGGAAGACGCTGCTCGACGCCCACCGCCACTTCCAGCCGCGCTGCGTCGCGTGCCACGTCGTGGGCTTCGGCGCCCCGAGCGGTTACCGCATGGGCGCCGTGGGGGAGCGGCTGGTGAACGTTCAGTGCGAGGTCTGCCACGGTCCCGGCGGCCGCCACGTCACCGCACCCGCGCGCGGCTCGATCCGCCGCGACGTGCCCGAGGCCGTGTGCCTCCAGTGCCACACGCCCGATCACTCGGACCACTTCGTCTACGCGGACCGGCTGCCGCGTGTCGTGCACCAGGGTCCGCGAGTGATCGACGCCACCGGTCCGCCGACCGGTCACTGATTCCCGCGTTCGTGGATGGGAACGCGACGCTGGGCACGGCCCTCTTGTTCGCGGGGCGCGGCCCGCTAGATTCGCACGCCACGGGCCGCAACCTCGCGGCGTCATCCGCGTAATTCCCTCCAACCTTGACGCTCTCTCCCATGTCTCAGGGTCTGACCATGCCTCGAAGCCGCTTGCTCCCCATGTTCACGCTCGCCGTCGCGGTCGCCATCGCCGCGCCATGCGCCACGGCATGGGCCGCCGATCCCCAGCCGGGCCCGCCGCTCACCATCCGCCGCGCCCCGGGCGACATCGTGCTCGATGGCGACATCACCGACGCCGGCTGGCAGGGCGCGGACTCCATCACCACGTGGTTCGAGACGCGCGTCGGCGACAACGTCGTGCCGCAGGTCCGGAACCTCGCGTTCCTCACCTACGACGACCGCTATCTCTACGCGGGGTTCATCCTCGAGGATCCCGATCCGTCCGCGATCCGCGCACCGATCGGGGACCACGACTCGGTACACTCGCCGACCGACTACGTGGGCGTGATCGTCGACAGCAAGAACGACGGCAAATCGGCGCAGGAGTTCTTCGCCAACGCGCGCGGCGTCCAGTACGACGCCATGCAGAGCGACGTGTCGGGCGAGGACAGCGCGCCCGATTTCTACTGGGACTCGGTGGGCAAGATCACCGCGACCGGCTGGACGCTCGAGATGCGCATCCCGTTCTCGTCGCTGCGCTACTCGAACGATCCGCATCCCGTGTTCGGCATGCTGCTCTACCGCAACTACCCGCGCGACCGGCGCTACCAGTTCTTCTCGGCGCGGCTGCCGCGCGATGTGAGCTGCTTCGTGTGCAACTCGAGCAAGATGTCGGGCCTGGAGGAGCTGCCGCACGGGTCGCACTTCGTCGCGGCACCGTTCACGACCGCGACGCGTAACGACGCGCCGCGCGGGACGACGCTCGGCAACCCGCTCGAGCACGGCGACGTCAAGACCGACGCCGGGATCGACATCAAGTGGAGCCCGCTCGCGAGCCTCGGCGTCGACGTCACGGTGGACCCGGATTTCTCGCAGGTCGAATCCGACGCCGCCCTGATCACCGCGAACGAGCGGTTCGCGCTGTCAGTGCCCGAGAAGCGGCCGTTCTTCCTCGAGAACGTGGACCTGTTCTCGACGCCGATGCAGGCGGTCTACACGCGCACCATCACGGCACCGCGCGCCGGCCTGCGGGCGACCGGTCGCGTCGCGAACACGAGCTTCACGGTGCTCGGCACGCGGGACAAGGGCGGCGGCCGCGTCGTGCTGCCGGGCCCGCAGGGCTCGGACGATGTCGCGCAGGACTTCGATTCGGACGTCGGCATCGTGCGCGCGCGCCACGATCTCGGACAGTCGTTCGTGAGCGGGCTCGCCACGGTGCGCGAGATCAAGGGCGGTGGCCACAATCGTGTCTTCGGCCCCGACTTCCAGTGGCGGCCCAAGCCGACCGACCAGGTGACCGGGCAGCTGCTGTGGAGCGACACGCAGACGCCGAACCGACAGGACGTGCTGCCCGAGTGGGACGGGCGCACGCTCCAGGATCGCGCCTACCTGGCGTACTGGCAGCATGGCACGCGCAAGGTCGACTGGTTCACGCAGTGGTTGGACGTGGGCGGGGATTTCCGCGCGGACGACGGGTTCATTCCGCAGGTCGGCTACAAGGAACTGTATTTCGAATCCGGCTACACGATTCGGCCGAAGGACCAGTTCCTGTCGCGTATTCGTCTGCTGACGATCGACTACATGGACATGGAGCCCGATGGTGATCCGCTCGCTCGCCGCGCCTCGGTCGCCGCCGGCATGGACGGCAAGCTGAACAGCTTCATCCGCGTCGAGCTGAACCGTGACGACTTCCTCGTCGGCACCGAGATCCTCAAGCGATTCCGCCCCCGTATCCACTTCGAGGCGAGCCCGGGCAGGCTGATCAATTTCTTCTCGATCGAAGCCGACGTGCTGGACGAAATCGACTTCGCGAACGTCCGCGAGGGCAGCGG
The DNA here is from genome assembly GCA_031364505.1 of Candidatus Eiseniibacteriota bacterium. GTDB lineage: Bacteria > Eisenbacteria > RBG-16-71-46 > RBG-16-71-46 > RBG-16-71-46 > JANLWK01. The sequence continues at coordinate 8,804 of JANLWK010000398.1, forward strand.
CACCTCGCTCAAGACGAGCCTCACGGTCCGCCCGAATGATCACGTCGAGCTGGTGAACGATCTCAGCGGCCGCTGGCTCAACGTGGACGCGGGGGGTGGGCACAAGGGCCGGCTGTTCTCGTCCGGCGCGGAGCGCCTGCGCGCGACGTACTCGTTCAACGCCCGCTCGTTCGTGCGCCTGATCGGCCAGTACACCCGCACGAAGCGGGACGCGTCGCTCTACACGTTCACGGTGCGCCCCAAGGTTGCGGACTTCAGCTCCTCGGCGCTGCTCGCCTACAAGCTCAACTGGCAGACCGTGGTGTTCCTCGGCTACGGCGACCAGCGCACGTATCTCACCGCGACGGACCAGATGGAGAAGGACGGCCGCCAGGCCTTCATGAAGGTCTCCTACGCCTGGCAGCAATAGGGGCGGGGCCGCGCAAGGAAGGAGCCGAGGAGTACGCCTCGACCGTTACGTCCGCTGCTTCTTCTTCTCCGCGGCGGGGAAGAGGACGTTGTTCAGGATCAGCCGGTAGCCCGGTGAGTGCTTGAACTTGGACAGGTCCGTGGCCGGATCGCCCACCATGTGCTGGTAGTCCTCGGGGTCGTGGCCGCCGAGGAACGTGAAGGTGCCGCGGCCGAACTGGCCGTGCAGGTACTTCGCCTCGTCGGTGCCATCGACCTCGCCGAGGATCAGCACGCCGCTCCGGATCTTGTCCTTGTGGAAGCCGGTGCTCTGGCCCAGGAACTCGGGTACGGCGTTCACGTGGTCCTGGATCAGCATCGTCGGCACCGGATCGTTCTTCGCGGAGAAGTCGAACAGCGTGAACACGGCGTTCGGCCCGCGCTGGGCCGCGTCCATGGTGACGTCGATGTCCGAGAACCGGTACAGGAACGGATCGGACTCGATGCGGAAGTCCTTGAACGCGAGCGTGCGCGAGAAGTCGAGCTTCTTCTGCGCCTGCGGATCGCTCGCGTCGCCGTCGTAGACCTCGCCGGCGATGTCGACGCCCGCGGCCGCGAGCGCGATGTCGTACGTGTCGGTCGCCGAGCACATACCGAACATGAAGCCGCCGCGGCCCACCCAGTCCTTGATGCCGAGCGTCACGGCCGCCTTGAGCTGCGTGATCTTCGCGAAGCCGAGCCGGTTCGCCATCGCGAGCTGGACGCGTTCCTCCTCGATGTACCAGGGGAAGCTGTGATACGCGGCGTAGAACTTGCCGTGCTGCCCGGTGAAGTCCTCGTGGTGCAGGTGGAGCCAGTCGTACTTCGCCAGGTCACCGCGCAGCACGTCTTCGTCCCACACCGTCGTGTACGGGATGCCCGAATACTGGAGCGCGAGCGTCACGGCGTCGTCCCACGGCGGCGTGTTCGGCGGAATGTAGACGGCCACCTTCGGCGGCTTCTCGAGTGCCACGGCCTCCATGTTGTTGTCGGCGATCTCCGCGCGCATCGTGGATTCGTCGCCGCCGCCCATGGGCTCGATCGAGACGCCGAGGAGGTCGGCCTGGCGCTGGACGGTCGCGTCGTCGGGGAACAGGAACGCGCCGCCGCGGTAGTTGAGCAGCCACTCACCCTTGAGCCCGTGCTGCAGCGCCCAGTACGCGAGGCCATACGCCTTGAGGTGGTCGGCCTGCACCTCGTCCATGGGGACGAGCAGCTTGGCCGACGCGGGTCCCGCGAACGCCGCGCCGAGCAATGCGGCGCCCAGCACGAGCGGCAGCGCCTCGACGACCTCGGCGTACGAGCGGTCGCGCGACTCGCGCGGCGGCTTGGGGCTCGTCCCCGAACGGCGGTGCTTCTGCGTCATGCGGCGGAACATCACGAAGGCGACTCCCAGCGTGACGATCACCAGCACCGTCATGATCAGCGCGCCAATCAGCGCCCCGATGATCGCGAGCGGCCGCGCGAGCAGCGCGCCGATGCCGCCGTGCCGGGGGCGCGACGGGGCGGCTCGCCCGCCGAACATGCCGAAGAGGGCGTGCGGCGCATGCCGGGCGTCCGGGGGCGTGTGGGCGTCGAGTGCGGAGGGATGGTCGCGCATGATCGTTGGATGCGGCGGGGCCGCGCCTAGAATCGGCCCTTCCGCAGCGCCTCGAGCCGCCGGCGGACCTCGGGCGAATTCCATGCCTTGGGGTACCGCGTCAGGCAGGCCTCGTACTGGGCGATCGCCTCGGGCACCTGCTTCAGGCGCAACAGGTAGATGTCGCCGGCACGCTGCCGGGCGACGGGTGCCAGGCGGTCGTTCGGCTGCTCGTCGGCCAGCGCCAGCAGCGGTACGAGTGCCGCCGTGTACTGAGCCGTCGCATCGAGCCGGTCGGACATCATGAGCGCCACGCGCGCCCAGAGCGGCCCGCGGGGGAGCGCCCGGTACAGCGATTCCGCGAGCGCCAGCGTGGTCGGCGCGTCGCCGCGCCATTCCATGTACATGAGCCGCCCGATCACCGGCAGCGCCGTCTTCGGCTGGGCGTCCTCGATCAGGAACAGGCGCTCGAGTGCGGCGCCCGCGAATTCGGCATCCGGGTTCTCGCTCACGCGCTTGTACTGCGACAGCGCCGAATCCGCCTGCCCGGAGAAGAACAGCGCCTCGGCGTAACGGAACCGCGCCTCGTCGGACACGACAGCGAGCGGCTCGAGTGCCGCGAGGCTCGACTCGGGCGGGCCGTCGCGCAGGTCGTTCAGCGCGCGCTCGAGCTTGAGCGGCGGCGGCGCGGTGGCGGCGAGCTCGGGCGCCTGCAGCAGCCGTCGCGCCGCGGACGTCTGGCCGGCCTGGCGCAGCCCGCGCGCGACGTCGAGCAACAGCTCGGCGTTCCATTGGGCGAGCGGCACGTCGCGCAGCGCTTTCTCGATCTCGGGCGCGCCGGCGGGAACGGTGCCGCGGGCCTGGTGGACGTTGTAGGCGCGGTGCGCGGCGCGCATGCGCAGCGTCGCGTCGTAGTGCGGGTCGGCCGCCATGCTGATGAGCGCGTCGACCGCACCGAGCGAATCGCGTTCGCTCTGGGCGTTGAGCAGGTCGTCGGCGAACCGCCAGCGGAGCGGCGGCGTGAATCCCGGCCGGTCGGAGCCGGCGAGCGCGCGGCGCGCGGCGGTCTCGTCACCCAGCTTCCAGTCGAGCCGTGCCGCGGACGAGACGAGGTCGACGCGATCGGGGCGCGCGAGGGCGGCCTTGTGCATGGCGTCACGGATGGCGCGGGAATCCGAGGGCGCGAGCCGCGAGACCGTCTGGAACGCCCACTCGGCCTCGACGGGCTCGACGATCCAGCTCTGGAGCGCCACCTGCGCGGCCTCGCGCGGGCGGCGCAGGCGCTCGAGCGCGCGCGCGTACGGATGGGCGAGCAGCAGCGTGTCGTGCGTGGCGGCGCGTTCGGCCGTCGCGAGCCGGATGACGCCGGCCCAGTCGAAACGCGCCTCGAGCACGCGCGCCATCTCGGCGAGCAGGATCGGGTGATGCGGCGCCGCGGACAGCACGACGCGCATGCTGTCCGCGGCCGCCTCAAGCCTGCCCGCTTCGCGCTGCAGGCGCACGGCCTCGAGGCGGTTGTAGATGGGGTGATCGAGCCCCGGCAGCGGATACTGGCTCAGGACCTCGGGCTCGGAGACGGGCGGAAGTCCGAACGGGAGCAACTGCGGAGTCACCGTGAGCGTCCCGCCGCCGCGCACCGGCACGGTGATCGTGCCCGGAGCCGCGCGGGGCGGCGCCGGGGTCGCGGCGGGGGCGGCGTTCCTCGTCGAGGCGGGCGTTCCGGTCGCGCGTGGCGCGACGGGCACGCCCGGCGCACCGGCGAGCAGTGCCACGAGCGCGGCGACGATCATCGGGCGGGCGTCGCCCGCTGCTGGTTCAGCGACTTGAGGTAGGCCTCGACGTACGCGCGGTACTGGGCCGGATAGCGGTCGTTCGCCGCCTTGAGCAGGTCGAGCCGGAGCCGGTCGTTCGCGCGCAGCAGATCGGCCGGCAACTCGGCCGGCGACAGGCGCGCGCCGTACAAACCCGCCCGCCATTACCGCGGCGGCGCGAAGTAGCGGCGGGTTTACGCGCGCAGGGCGGCGAGCAGGCGCGAG
>JANLWK010000279.1:0-1815 GCA_031364505.1 Candidatus Eiseniibacteriota bacterium
TCCACGGAGTCGAGCTTGAACACCTCTCGCGTAAAGTTATCGTCCAGAGGCCTGAGCTTCTTTTCCTGGATTTTCCGGATGGCGACGACGTAACGGGCTTTCTTGCCAGCGAGTTCCGTGCGCTCGTACCCCTCCGGGTACTGCACTTCGATCGTCCGCTCCTGCCCGGCGGTCGCGCCCAGCAGGCCATTTTCGAGATCGGGCATCAGGTCCGGCGCCCCGAGCAGCACCCGCTGCCCCTTGGAACGCGTCCCGGACATCCGGCGCCCGTTGGCGTCGAGTCGGGTCGAATCGAGCAGCACCACGTCGCCACGGCCGGCCGGGCGGTCCAAGTCGAGGAACACGGCCGACTGCTCGCGCAGGCCGTCGAGCACCTCGTCCACGCGGGCCTCGTCGATGGTGCGGGCGGTGCGCGAGGCCTTGAGCCCCTTGTAGTGCTTGACCTCGACCTCGGGCTTCACGTCCACCACGACTTCGAGCTTGAGCGGCGCCTTGGGGACGAAGCCGGGCAGCCGCACGAGCGGCGGGATCACCGGGGTCAGCCGCGCCTGGTCCACCGCCTCGTTCACGAGTCGCGGGATGAAGGCATCCTGGAACTCGGCCTCGACGTGGTCGGCGAAATGCTGGCGCACGAGGTCGAGCGGCACGCGTCCCTTGCGGAAACCGGGCAGGGTCGCGCGGCGCTGGATCTGCCGTGCGGCCTCCTCGAGATGGCGCTCCACCTCGTCCGCCGGAACCTCGACGTCGAGGGTGTGCTGCCATGGACCTGTGGTTTTTGCCGAAAGATTCATGAGTCGCTGGACACCCTAGTCTACGAGAACGGCCCCGAAACCGCTCCGGGGCCCGGCGGCTGCGCACTTGAGATGACTCGAAGCAATCCTAGGTGCCGTTTCGCGAATAGGCAAACGGAAGCGCTGATGCGGGAAGCGTGCCGGGGCGGCCGTGGCGAGTGGGCGATTTGACCGCCTCCGGTGCCGCGCTCGAGTGCGGCGGCGCGGCGGTGGACGCTGCGTTGGTGCGAGAGGGGGGAGTCGAACCCCCACGAGTTACCTCACTGGAACCTAAATCCAGCGCGTCTGCCAGTTCCGCCACTCTCGCACGAGCCGCAAGCGTATGCGTGATCGAGGAGATTGCAAGCGGTTAGGCGCGACCGCCAGTGCCGCCATGCGTGCGGTGTGCGGGGCCGAGGTCCGCGTTTGGTAGCGATGTGGTACCCGTGTTGTCTGCGGCTGCGTTTGCGGCGTCTGCGGCGTGCTGGGTAGCGAGGCGTGCCGCGGCGGTGTTGAGGTCAGCCTCGCTGACGATGCAGTAGCGGTCGAAGATCGCGCGCGTTCGGTGCCCGAGGAGTTGCATCGCGATGCGCTCAGGCACGCCGCTGCGGATCATGTTCCTCGCCGCCGTGCGGCGGAAATCATGCGGAATCTTGCCCGGCACGCCAGCGCGACGGCAGGCGATCTCCCACGCGCCGCGGTAGTCCTTGATCGGCCTCCCATTGCGATGGAAGACCCACGGGCAGATGGTGCCCGTCGCGCGCTCGACGGCGCTCGTCGCCTCGCGCGCAGCGTGCAGCACGACCGCGAGCGGCGGAATGAACGGGAACACGACCGGCGTCTTGTTCTTGCTGTTCCGCGGGTCGAGCCGGACGACGCCGAGGTCGAAGTTCACGTCACGCCACCCGAGCGTGCGAGCCGCGCCGGTGCGCCAGCCGGTGAGGAGGCAGAAGCGCATCATCTGCGCGATCGATTCCGGCAGGTGCGCAAAGACCGCCTCGGCCTGCGCCGGCTCGAAGAAGCCCTGCCTTGCGCGATCCGGGCC
>JANLWK010000287.1:0-14069 GCA_031364505.1 Candidatus Eiseniibacteriota bacterium
ACTCCGACCCAGATGATCCAGTTGCCGTACCAATGCGTGGTCGTCGTCGACGTCGTCGCTGTCACGTCTCCACCGGTGCTCGTCTGTGCGAACGCGAGCGCGCCGAACATGAGTGACGTCAGCGTCGTAGCGGCCGCGGTCCACCATTTCTTGATGCGCATGACCCCTCCTTGATGATTCGGCCTGTCCCTGAACAGGCCGCCTCTGGACCACGAAGCATATTGGGGGCCGACCGCCCGGGGCCGCGCGCCGCGCGTTGGTCATCGTTGTTCCGCTTGAGGTTGGCGGGACGCCGGGCCGGGGCGTTTGGAGGAGTGACAACCGCGGCAGCCCTCGATTACCCGCGCGCAATGGTCAGAGTTACAGACCGCGCGGGCCTGGGCGTCGTCCGTGGCGCCCGGCGCGCTACTTCTTCTTCAGCGCCGCCGTCCAGTTCAGCTCGACTTCGATCGCGGTGGGTTCCCCGCGCCCGGCAGGCACGGAGATCAGCACCCGCTGCATGTCGGCGGATGCGGTGAAGCTCACGACGTCCGACCGGAGCCGAAACAACGCCCGGGGTGTTCCGGTGTGGAACTCGGTGCCCGGCAGGACCTGCGCCGACATCCCGACCCCGTCGAGCGAGCCGAACACGATCTCGCGGCCGTCCTTCGACCACGATGGGTTGGCGCCCCCGTTGGTCGAAACCTGGTACTTGCTTCCGGTGCTCGGGTAGGACTGGACGCAGACTTCGGGCCGCCCCGACTCGTCGGTGTGGTAGGCGATCCAGCGGCCGTCGGGCGAGATCTCGCCGCTCTTCTCGTTGAAGCGTGAGTGGAGCACCGGAACGGGCGTGTGGTCGCCCTCGACGGGGACGGTCCACACGTCCCAGCCCGTCTTCGGGTCGGGCTGGTCGAACACGAGCGAGCGCCCGTCCGAAGACCAATGGGACAGGTTCTTGATCAGCACGTCGGAGGCGTAGACGGGTTCCTCGTCCGCCCCACCGCTCGCCAGCTTGCGGAAGAGATCCAGGCGTCCGTTCCGTTGCGCGTTGTACGCGACCCACTTGCCGTCCGGGGACCACACGGGATTCTCGACTTGGCCACTCGTCCCGAACGTGAACCTCGTCATCAGTGCACGGGACAGGTCCATCATCCAGAGGTCGCTCTGGCTGGCCGAAGTCAGCTTCGCCATGACCAGCCGGTCCCCCGAGGGCGACAGTGCCAGGTACTGGTAGCGGCCGGGTGGAACCGGGATCGATCCGGTCTCACGCCCGCTTCGATCCATCCACCTGAGCTCCGTGTTGGCGAGGCTCGCCGCCACGCGGGCTACGTTTCCCGTCTGCGATACCGACACCGCCGGAGCACCGAGAGCGTTCGAGAGTGCCGGCGCCTCGCCCAGGCTCACGGGTTCGCCCTTCAGCTTCAGCGCAGCGGCATCGAAGCGCTGCGCGACCAGCCGGGAGTTGCGCGCGTACAGCAGGTAGCCGGGTGCCGAGTACACGGGGGTCGAGGCCGCACTGAGCAGGCGCTTGCGCTGCTTCGAGTCCACGGCCCCCACGTAGATGTCGAAACCGTTCGCCCGCGCAGGCAGGCTCGCGAACAGGAAGTGTTTGCCGTCCGGCAGCATCTGCGGCCAGCGGAATCCGGTTTCATTCTGCGTGGAATCGGGCCGGATGATCTCGGCCGGCTCGCCCCCCTCCGCCGAAACGCCCACGAGCGGGCCCACGGCGATGGGAGCGAACACGATCGTCCCGCTGCTGCTCCAGCTGCCGCCGCGCGCGTCGGGCGCGTCGCAGACGACTTCGGGAAGTCCCCCGGATGCGGGCACCTTCTTGAGCTTGCCATCGGCGAAGTACCCGAGATGGCGACTGTCCGGCGACCAGAACGGCGCGTAGGCGTTGTCGGTCCCTTCGAGCGGCTGGGCGGCCAGTGATTCGAGCGGGCGCAGGTAGATCCTGAAGGCTCCCGCCGTGTCCGCCGCGATGAACGCCAGCATGCGGCCGTCGGGCGACAGCACCGAAGCCAGCGGATCGGACGAGATCCTGACGTCGGCCGGGGCCCGCACCGCGAAGCGGACCGGGCGCACCTCGACGGGTGGCAGGATGAGACGCGGCAGCGCGAGCGCGGCGGCCGCGGCAATTCCCACGCCGGCAAGGATCCAGCCGAGACGCTCGCGGCTCTTCCGCCGTGCGACGACCGGCGCGGGCACGCCCGCCTGTGAACCGGCGTCGCGGATCCACTGCAGCTGGAGCTTGACGTCGTGCGCGGTCTGGATGCGCTCGTCGGGATCCTTGGCGAGACAGGCGCTGACGATGCGGTCGAGTCCCGGCGGGCTCAGCGGCGACACGCTGCTGACCGCGGGCGGCTGCGACGACATGATCGCGGAGATCAGCGAGGCCTGGCTCTTGCCCTCGAAGGCCCTGCGCCCGGTCGCCATCTCGAACAGCACGGCGCCGAAGCCGAACAGGTCGCTGCGCGCATCGGCTTCCTTGCCCTCGAGCTGTTCCGGCGACATGTACTGGAAGGTGCCGACGATCGCGCCCTCCGTGGTGAGTGGTCGCGTGACGGTCGGCGAGTTCGTGAGACTCCCGGTAGTGGCCGCGAGCCCCGAACCGCGCGCAAGACCGAAGTCCAAGAGCTTGGCCCCGCTCTTCGTGAGCATGACGTTGCCCGGCTTCAGGTCGCGGTGGACGATGCCGCTCCGGTGGGCGCGGTCGAGCGCGTCGGCGATCTCGATGCCGTAACGCAGCACGTCAGGTGTGGCGAGCGCGCCGCGTTCGAGCCGCGCACCCAGCGTCTCACCTTCCACCAGCTCCATGACGAGGTAGTCGACGCCATCCTGGCTGCCGACATCGTGGAGTACGCAGATGTTCGGATGGTTGAGCGACGAGACCGCGCGGGCCTCGCGCTCGAAACGCGTGCGCAGTTCCGGCGTGGCGGCCAGATGCTCGGGCAGCACCTTGACCGCCACGCTGCGGTCGAGACGAGTGTCGCGGGCGCGGTACACCTCACCCATGCCGCCGGCGCCCAGCGGGCCGAGGATTTCGTAGGGGCCGAGACGAGCCCCGGTGGTGAGGGTCATTGCGCCAATCTAGCGGAGCGAGCGGCGCGATGACAGGCGGCGCGGCAAGCGTGTGGCAAGCGGGCCGCCCGTCCGAGCTCAGACCGCGCACGCTCAGACGTCGTCGGTGGCGCCGGACTCGTCGGAAGAGCCGGGCGCCGGGAGCGCGCGCAGCAGCTCGAGCGACCGCAGTCCCTTGAAGCGCTGGAAGTGGTGCATCAGGAACGCCTCGACGACGCGCTGGATCTCGCCGGTGCGCTTCACTTCGAGGAACTCGCCGGCCTGCTCGACGGGACGCGTCAGCAGCAGGGCCAGGCCCGCGAGCGCGTCGGCCGAGAGCTGGATCGCGCCGCTCTCGGCGGCGCACCGGTCGCACACGAGGCCGCCGCGCGCCGGCGAGAACAGGCGCCGCGACGACAGCGGGCCGCCGCAGCCCGCGCACGCGTCGAGCCGCGGGCGATAGCCGAGCAGGCTCGCCACCTTGAGATCGAACGCGATGGTGAGCGCGGGCAGCGACGCGGTCGGCGCGCGCGAGACGCGGTCGAGCATCTTCGCGAGCAGGTCGTACAGCTCGGCATGTGGCTCCTCGCCCCACACGAGGCGGTCGATCAGCTCGGTCGCGGCCTGGGCGTGCGCGAGGCGATCCAGTTCGGCGAGCCGGCTGCCGATCGGATCGACGCAATCGGCCTGCGACACGAGATGCAGATCGCGATCGGGCTTGTGATAGTAGACGAGTCGCGAGCGCGACAGCGGCTCGAGTGCGTAGCCGAACCGGCCGGGCGCCTTGCGCGCGCCCTTGGCGACGAGGCGCACGACCCCCATGTCGCGCGTGTAGACGACGACGATGCGGCTCGTGTCGCCGAGGGGATACGTCTTGAGGACGATGGCCTCGCCGCGAACGAGCGCCATGGCGACGCCCGCGCTAGCGGGCGACCGTGTCGCGATCGGCCGGCGCCGCGACCGGGATCGCGGCGGTCGCCACGGCGGCCGGCGGCTGGACGACACCGCCCGAGATGACGACCTGCAGCCCCAGCTCGATGGGCCAGTCGAGGTAGATCACCTCGGAGCGCGGCACGTAGTGCACGAAGCCCGAGGCCGGGTTCGGCGTGTGCGGCACGAACACCGTCTCGACCTCGACGGGCAGTTTCGCCGTGACTTCCGCCGACGGCACTCCGGTGATGAATCCGATGCGCCAGCAGCCCGGGTACGGCCAGGGCACGAGCACGACCTTCTGGAACGGCTGCTGCCGCGGCGACAGCAACGCGTCGCCGAGCGACTTGGTCGAGCCATAGAGGATGCCCACGCCGGGGATGCGCGTGAGCAGGCGGTCCCACAGGCGGCCGAGTGCGCCCGAGCCGAAGCGCGACGCGATGGCGCCGACGATCGTGAGCAGCGCGAGCGTGGCGAGCAGCCCGAGTCCGGGAATGCGGTGGTAGTCGAACGCGGCGAAGCGCAGGTAGCGGCCGAGGATGTTGTCGACGTAGTTGAGCAGGCGGTAGAAGATGTAGAACGTGATCGCCGACGGCGCGAGCACGAGCAGCCCCGTGAGCAGCCAGTTCCGCAGCTTGCCCACCGCGCCGGGTTCGTGAGGTAGAGAATGTCTGGGGGTCATGAGCTCGAGGGGGCCTGAGAGTGTCGGAGGGACGCGCGCACTCTAGCCCGGATGACGCACGCGGTCACGCCCAGCGAGCGCGCGAACGAGCGCCGTCACACGCGCCGCGCGGCGCCGAGCCCGCGATCCAGCGCCGCGACCCGCGTCGCGACCGCGCGCAGGGCGGCCGCCTCGCGGCGCCGCATGTGTGCGCGCTCGGCGGCGCGGTGGTGATCCAGCCCCGCGAGATGCAGGGTGCCATGCACGATCAGGCGCGCGAGCTCCTTCCCCGGCGTCACGCGGTAACGCCGCGCCTGGGCGCGCAGGCGGTCGAGCGAGATCACGAGATCGCCGTCGACGCGGCCGCGCTCGTCGGCGTAGGGAAACGACAGCACGTCCGTCGCGCGATCGATGCAGCGCCAGCGTCGGTTGAGCGCGCGCAGCTCGGCGTCGCCCGTCAGCACGATCGCAACGTCGCCCGGGCGCCGGTCCTCGCCGGCGAGCGTGCCGCGGACCACCGCGGCCAGCGCGGCGCTGAAGGCGCTCGAGATCCGGATGTCGCTATCGTGACTCGCGACGGAAGTCGGCATCGGCGCGGCGGCGCCGCGGATCCTCGGGATAGGGCGCGCGGACGTGGAAGATCGCCGTCACGACCGGGAAGAACGCCTCGCGGATCTTCGCCAGCTCCTGCAGCGTGAGCCCGCAGTCGTCGAGCTGGCCCTGCTGGATGCGCTCCTCGAAGATGCGCGCGATGAGCCCGCGAATGCGGCTTGGGGACGGCTCCGCGAGCGCGCGCGAGGCGCCCTCGACGCCGTCGGCGAGCATCAGGATCGCGGTCTCCTTCGAGCGCGGCTTGGGACCCGGATAACTGAAGTCCTCGGCCCTGAGCGTCGGGTCGTGCTCGAGCGCCTTGTGATAGAAGAACGCCATCACCATCGTGCCGTGGTGCTCGGGGATCGCCTCGACCACGGCGCGCGGCAGCCGGTGCTTGCGCGCCATCTCGACGCCGCCGGTGATGTGCGAGCGCACGATCAGCGCGCTCATGCTGGGCGCCAGCCGGTCGTGGCGGCTGCGCGGACCCGCCAGCTCGTTCTCGGCGAAGTACTCGGGCTTCGCCAGCTTGCCGATGTCGTGGTAGTAGGCCATCACGCGCACGAGCAGCGAATTGGCGCCGATGCCCTCGGCGGCGGCCTCGGCGAGGCTGCCGACGACCATGCTGTGGTGATACGTGCCCGGTGCCTCGAGCTGGAGCCGCTTGAGCAGCGAGCGGTTGAGGTCGGACAGCTCGAGCAGCGTGATGTCCGAGGTGAGGCCGAGCATCTGCTCGATAGGCGGCAGCAGCAGGAACGCCATCGCCACGGCGACGAACGCGTTCACGGCGCCCCAGGCGGAGTCGGCGAGCAGCACGTTGAACGGCGTCACCCTCGCCAGGTCCCATGCGAGGATCGCCGCGAAGTTCGCGAGCGTGATGGTCAGGAACGCGCGCGCGAAGTGCCAGCGGTGGCGCAGGTGCGACACCGAGTAGACGGCAGTGACGCCGCCCATCGCCGCGACCGGCACGAACGGCGCCCGCATCCCGCTCACCGACGTCGCGACGACCGTGAGCAGCATGGTGAACATGAGCGCCGGGCGCTTCTCGATGAGCGAGGCGACGACGAGCGGCGCCAGGGCCAGTGGCACCGCGAACTCCGACAGGCCCAGCACGCCGACGCCCAGCTCGCCGAGCGCCATGACGACGACCGTCAACAGCGCGAACAGCGCGAGCATCGAGTTGTCGCGGAACACCTGAGGCAGCTCGATGCGCAGGTACACCGAGAACACGGCGATAAACAGCAGCATCAGCAGCATGCGGGCGACCGGCGGGTACAGAAAATCGCTGCGCACGCGCCGCGACGACTCGAGGTTCGCGAGCGACCGGAGCTTGAGCAGGTTGTCGCGGGTGATGCGCTGGTTCGCGTCGACGATCAGCTCGTCCTTCTGGACGAAGCCGATCTGCGCGGGCACGCCGCCCTGCGCCTGGACCCGCCGCCATTCGGTCTCGGCGCGGTCATAGACGACATTGGGCTCGACGAAGGCGAGCGCCAGTTCGTTGACGAGCTTGACGCCGCGCGGATCCCCGGAGAGGGCGTCCTGGGCGTGGGCGTCGACGCGCTGCAGCGCCTCGCGCCGGTCGAGCAGCTGCCCGACGGCGCGTGGCTGCTCGGCGCCGCCGTCGCGCAGCGTCAGGCGGTTGTTGTTGAGCACCAGTCCGCCGTGCTTCTCGGACGACACGATGCCGGTCTCGTAGCTCTCGTGGAGCCAGGTGTTGAGCCCCTCGAGCGCGCGGCGCGCACGGCCGGGGGCCGCGAGCGCCGTGGCCGCCTCGGCGCTCAGCGGCACGCCGAGCGCGCGCACGCGGTCACGCTTGTCGGCGGCGCCGATCGACGGGTCGAGCACGACGCCGAGCGCCTTCTCCTGGAACGTGGCGAAGCGCTCGAACATCTCGCCCGACACGCGCGCGTCGACGACGAACACGGGCGGCACGTTGGACGCTGCCGCTTCCTGCTGGCGGCGCAGCGTGGTCTCGTCCTTCTCGATGCGGAACGTGTAGGGCGCGACGATCCGCTCGCGGGCGATGTCGCCCTCGCGGTAGCGGTAGCGATCGGCCGGACCGTGGTCGCGCGGCAGGAACGCGGCCGCGATCAGGAGTGCCGCGACGAGCAGCCCGCGCACCGCGTAGTAGCCCCAGCGCACGGGTCGGGCGCGGTCGGGCAGCGCCGGCGAGACCGAGGCTTCCTGGACGCTCATCGTCGTGCGGCTCCCCTAGGGGATCGTTTGGGACTTCGGGACTGCGGGTCTTTCGAACTTCTTTGGGGCTCTTTGCGGGGGGCCTAGGAGGCGGCCCGGTCGCGGGACGGCTCGGCCGGCGCCGCGGGTGCGCGGGACGCGCCGTCCGCCGCGCCCTCGAGCGAATCGCCGACGCCGTCGTCGGCGTCACCGTTCAGGCGCGCATGGTAGTCGTCGAACGCCCGGATGATGTCGCGCACGAGGCGGTGCCGGACGACGTCTTCCGGATGGAAGTAGACGAACTGTATGTCGGGCACGCCGCCCAGGATCGACTGGATCTTGACGAGGCCCGACGACGCCGGGTCCTTGAGGTCGATCTGCGTCACGTCGCCGGTGATCACGGCGCGCGAGTTCACGCCCATGCGGGTGAGGAACATCTTCATCTGCCGCACGGTCGTGTTCTGCGCCTCGTCGAGGATCACGAACGAGCTGTGGAGCGTGCGGCCGCGCATGAACGCGAGCGGAGCGATCTCGATCACGCCCAGCTCGAGGTAGCGCCGCATCTTGTCGTACGACATGAGATCCGCGAGCGCGTCGTACATGGGGCGCAGGTACGGATCCACCTTCTCCTGCATGTCGCCGGGCAGGAAGCCCAGGTTCTCGCCCGCCTCGACCGCGGGGCGCACGAGGATGATGCGGTCGACCTTCTTCTGCCGCAGCGCGTGCACCGCGGCCGCGACGGCGAGGTAGGTCTTGCCCGTGCCCGCCGGCCCGATCGCGAACACGACGTCGTGCTCCTCCAACTCCTTCAGGTAGGCCGCCTGCGTCGGCGTGCGCGGCCGCACGGCCTTGCGGTCGAACACGTAGCCGGGCGCCGACTCGTACGTCTCGGCGAGCCGCGCCGTGCCATTGCCGTTCCGCCGCCCGAGCCCGAGCGCCGTCTCGACGTCGGCTTCCTCGACGTTGCGACCGCTCTCGGCGAGCTGGACCAGCTCCTTGATCGCCCGCGACGCGGACGTCACGGCGTCCTCGTCACCGGCCACGGTGATCGAGCCGTCCCGGAGCGTGATGCGCACCGGGAGCGTCTTCTCGATGTGCCGCAGGTTGCGGTCGTTCTGGCCGAGCAGCATGAGCGGGTCGAGATGCTCGATGGGGAACTTGCGAACGATCACGTCACACCTCTAGGTGCGGAAAAACACGAAGCTCTCGGCCGGATCGGCCCACGACGGGGCCAGGCCAAGAGCGTGGCATTGCGGAGCGGTGTTGAGCGTTCAGAGCTGCGTCGAGTCGTGTCCGTAGCCTTCCTTGCCTCGTGTGGGGCGCCCTGGATCCGGGGGATTCCCCCGCGAATCCAACAGCCGCGCGACCGTATCACAGCCCGAAAATCCGTTTCAACGCTTTGGGGACGGATGCGATCAGCCGGCGCGAAACCCGCGCCGTTCTCGACACTTGGATGCGATTCAGGCCCCGACGGTCCCCCCTATGTGGGGGCGTCGCGGGGAGTATCGGCAGCCGGGCCGAAGTACTCCACCCGGCTGCCGAACCCGATTCGACTACATCCGCTTTCGGCTGCGGCGGTCCGACGCGCCCGACCGCGGCCGGCGGCCGTGGTTGGCGTCCGCCGCCATCCCGTCCGCGGATGTGGAGGCCGGCCGGGCGTGCCCGGTCCGGCCTGCCGCACCGCTCGCGGGCGCCGAGGACGGCCGGGCGTGCCCGCCCCGTCCCGCGGCTCCGTTCGCCGGCCCTGAAGAAGGCCGGCCGTGCCCATTTCGTCCCGCGGCGGGCTCCCGCGACGAACGACCCTCGACGAAGCCCGAGTGCCGTTCGCGATTGCGAGGGTTGCGATGGCGGGAACCTTCGTGTTCGCCGCCTTCGCCGTCCTTCGCCTTCAGATCGAAGCCCGCGACGCGCGCCCTGGGCACCTTCGTCCCGATGGCGCGTTCGATGGCCGTGAAATCCTTGAGTTCTTCGGGCGACACGAGTGTGATCGCCGAACCGGTCGCCTGCATGCGGCCGGTGCGCCCCACGCGGTGGACGTAGTCTTCCGCCGCGCGCGGCACGTCGAAGTTGATGACGTGCGTGATGTCGTCCACGTCGATCCCGCGCGATGCGATGTCCGTCGCGACGAGCACGTGGACACGTCCGTTCTTGAAATCGCGCAGCGCGCGCTCGCGCTGGCCCTGCGAGCGGTCGCCGTGGATGGCGGCCACGCGGTTGCCGGACTGGCTGAGCCGGCGAGCCAGGCGGTCGGCGCCGTGCTTGGTGCGCACGAACACGATCGCCGTGTGGTCGTCCAGTCGGTCGAGCAGGGCCTCGAGCAACGCGGTCTTCCGCGCTCTCGGCACCTCGCAGACGGTCTGTTCCACCTGGGACGTCGGGCGGGTCGGGGGCGCCAGATCGAGCCGGCGGGGGTTCTTGAGCGCCTCAGCCGCCACCTTGTTGAGCTCGGCCGGCATCGTGGCGCTGAACATCAGCGTCTGCCGCTTCGTGGGCAGCAGCTTGAGGATGCGGCGCAGGTCGGGGGCGAACCCCATGTCGACCATGCGGTCGGCCTCGTCGAGCACGAGCACCTCGATGTCCTCGAGGCTGACGCTCTGGCGGCCATTCAGGTCGAGCAGCCGGCCCGGGGTCGCGACGAGCAATTCGACGCCCTGGTGCCGGAGCATCCGCTCCTGCGGGCCGATCGGCACGCCACCATAGACGCAACCGACGCGCACGCCCGTGTGCTTCGCATAGGTGCGCGCGGCGTCTTCGACCTGCGCCGCCAGCTCACGCGTGGGAACGAGGACGAGGGCGCGCAGCGCGCGTTCGCCTTCGAGCAACCGGGCGAGAATCGGGAGGATGAACGCCGCCGTCTTGCCGGTTCCGGTCTGGGCGGCGGCCACGAGGTCGTGGCCGGGGAGGATGAGAGGGATGGCACCGATCTGAACGGGGGTGGGCTCGGTGTAGCCCGCGGCCCGAACCCCACGCGTGACCGCGTCGGGCAGGCCGAGTGATGCGAACGGCATGTGTACTCCTGGGTGAATCGTGATTTGAGCCCCTGCCGGCGATGTCGCCGGATGGCTCCGGATGGGACGGGCGGTGTGCCGCGTCATGGCGGGGGGGCGCTGCGGAGAGCGCGCGAAGGGGGTCGGGAACCCCATTACGGGCCCGTGAGACGGGGCCCCAACAAAAAACCCGCCTCGGGTGTCCTGGGCGGATTTGAACTCGAATCGATCGACTTCTGACGAGGTCCACAAACGCCTAGATGACGCAAAGAGTATCGGCTGTCGGCCCCGCGTAATCAAGCGAATACTGCGTCCTGTCGATGCAAATTGATCCGGGGCAGCGGCTTAGGACTCCACTGACTCCCCGGGCTCACGGGGCTCCATGAGTTCCACGAGTGCCGCGCCTCCGGCCACCATCTCCCCCGCCGCGACCCGAACCGCCCGCACCATGCCATCGCGCGGGGCGCGGACCAGGTGCTCCATCTTCATGGCCTCGACGGCGACCAGGGGCTGACCCTTCCGAACGGTCTCCCCGGCGGCGACCAAGACGCGGGTGACCACGCCGGGCATGGGCGACTCCATCTCCCCCCCGGCCGCCGCCTCCGCGCCGCGCCGCGAGCCCTCGACGCGCTCGAACACGAAGTCCATGGCGCCCAGCCGCACGAAGCGCCGCGCCGCCGCGGGCGTCACTTCGGCGAGGGTCGACGTGCCATCGGACTCGATGCGCAGCCGGCCGTCGCCGAGTGCCTCCGCCGCCACCTCGAGGGCAACGCCGTCCACCGTGACGCGGAATCGCCCGCCGCCGAGTGCCTCGACGTCGACGGCGCGCGTGCGCCCGCCGTCCTTCCAGTGGCTGCGCATCAATCGAGTCCCGGCGGACGCCAGCGGCCGAGCGTCTCGAACGGATCGGTCGCCGCGGCGCGGCCGGCCTCGCCTCGCTTCGCGGGACCCGTGCCCGCCATCGTCTCGGCCAGGGCGGCGGCGGCGAGCGCCAACTCCGGCGCGGGCGCCTGGGCCACGGCGGTGAACCCGGCGAGGAACTCGCGCTCGATCCACTCGGTGTCGAACGCCGCCGCACGCACATTGCGCGAGCGCGTGAGCGCTCTCAGAAACGGCAGGTTCGTGACGACGCCGTGGACGCGCGTCGCGTCCAGTGCGGCGGTCAGGCGCGCGATCGTGGCGGCGCGGTCGCGCCCGAACGCGACGATCTTGGCGAGCAACGGATCGTAGTGTATGCCCACGGTGTCGCCGCTCTCGAAGCCGCGGTCCACGCGCAGCAGCGGCCCGGCCGGCCAGCGCACTCGCTCGAGCGTCCCCGACTGCGGCAGGAAGCCGGCCGCGGCGTCCTCGGCGTAGACACGCGCCTCGATCGCGACGCCACGCGGGGCCACGTCGGCCGGGGCGATCGTCAGCGACGCGCCGGCGGCCACCTCGAGCTGTGCCCGCACGAGGTCGAAGCCCGTGACGAGCTCGGTCACCGGGTGCTCGACCTGGAGCCGCGTGTTCATCTCGAGGAAGTAGAAGCCGCCGTCCCGGTCGAGCAGGAACTCGACGGTGCCGGCGCCGCGGTAGCGGACGGCGCGGCAGAGCGCCACGGCCGCCTCGGTCATCCGCACGCGCAACGACGGGTCGACGGCGGGCGACGGGCACTCCTCGATCACCTTCTGGTGCCGGCGCTGGAGCGAGCACTCGCGCTCGAGCAGGTGCACGGCGTCGCCGCGACCATCGCCGAGCACCTGCACCTCGACGTGGCGCGGCCGGTCGACGAGGCGCTCGAGGTACACGGTGCCGTCGCCGAACGCCGACGCGGCGACGCGCTGCGCGCTCTCTATAGCCTCGGCCAGGACCGAGGCGTCGCCGACGACACGCATGCCCTTGCCGCCACCGCCGAGCGCCGCCTTCACGATCACGGGGAAGCCGATGCGCTTCGCCTCGCGCGCGAGGGCGTCCAAGTCCTCGCCCTCGGCCCCGGGAACCACCGGCACGCCGGCCTTCGCCGCGAGCCCGCGCGCCGCGCGCTTGTCGCCCATGGCGCGAATCTGGTCGGGCGTCGGGCCGATGAACACGAGCCCCGCCGCCTCGACGGCGGCCGCGAACTCCGCGTTCTCGGCGAGGAAGCCGTAGCCCGGGTGCACGGCCTCGGCGCCGCTGTCGCGAGCCGCGCGCACGACGGCCTCGATGTCGAGATACGACTGCCGCGGCTCGGCCGGGCCGATGCGCACGGCGTGGTCGGCGAGGCGCGTGTGGAGCGCGCCGCGGTCGGCGTCTGAGTAGACCGCGATCGCGCGGGCGCCGACTTCGTGGAGCGTGGCGGCGATCCGGCAGGCGATCTCGCCGCGATTCGCGATGAGCACCGAGCGGAACATGCCGCTCACTCGGTCCACTTCGGCTTGCGCTTCTCGAAGAACGCGGCGAGCCCGTCCTTCGCCTCGTCGCCCGCGCGCACCTCGGCGAGCGTGCGCGGCAGCGCGCCGCGGTATTCGTCCCACGTCGAATCCGCCCACAGCTCGAGCAGCGTCTTGATCCGCGCCTGGGCGTGCGGTGCCCCCTGCAGCAGTTGCTGGACCCGCTCGTCCACGGCGGCGTCCAGCTCGGCCGCGGGGACGACGCGGTTCACGATGCCCCGCGCCGCGGCCTCGGCGGCGCCGAGGCGCTCGCCGGTGAGCATCAGCTCGCGCGCGGCCCGGTCGCCGATGCGGCGGATCACGTACGGGCTGATGAGCGCCGGCAGGATGCCGAGCCGCACCTCGGTGAGCCCGAACTTCGCATCGTCCGCGGCGACGACGATGTCGCAGGCGCACGCGAGCCCCACACCCCCGCCGAACACGCTGCCGTGCATCCTGCCCACCACCGGCTTCGGCAGATCGGCGAGCGTCGCGAACATACCGCCCAGGCGCTGTGCCTCGGCCACGTTCGCCTCGAACGTAGCGTCCGCCGAGGCCCGCATGGCGCCGATGTCGGCGCCGGCGCAGAACGAAGCGCCGCGGCCACCGAGCATGATCACCCGCGCGGTGGCGTCGTCCGCGAGCGCGTGTAGTGCCGCCGTGAGCTCGGCACCCAGCTCGGGCGACAGGGCGTTGTGCTGCTCCGGGCGGTTGAGCCACAGCCGGGCCACCGGGCCCTGGGCCTCGATCTCGATCAGCGGCATGACGTGTTCTCCGGGACGGCGCGCGGTGGACGCCGCAGCCTACACCGGCGCGCGCGCGCGATCACGCGCCCGATCACGCGCCCGATCACTCGTGCGATCACTCCGTCCGGGGCCTCGCGGGCGGTGGCGCCGCGTGGGCGGCGCGCAGGCGTTCCCGCCGCATCGAGAGCCCGATGCCGATCGTGAACGCGAAGGCGACGAGCATCTCGACGTGCTCGCCCAGCATGCCCACGAGCGTGTCGAACGTTGCATTGATCGGCATCCACGCCGTGAGGTTGTCGTAGCCCGACAGCAGGACCACGACCGCGCACCACGGCAGCAGCGGGCTCGGTACGCCGGTGGCATCGTGGCGCGGGCGGGTGTGCGCGAGGATCGCGGCCAGCGCGGCGAGCGCCAGCGCGACCGGAACCCACACACTCGCGTCGTGGAACGGCTCGAGATTGTGGAGCGTGGGCTCGTGCTGGACGTTGTGGCGGAGGATCAGGTCGGGAATGCGGAAGTGCAGCCACCGCTCGCCCCACGAGATCTCCTCCATGCC
>JANLWK010000307.1:0-3230 GCA_031364505.1 Candidatus Eiseniibacteriota bacterium
GTGACCTGGAACGTCTGATCGAACACGCGCAGCGCCGACCGCCGGAGCGCGCGGTTCGGCGTGACGGCGAGCACGAGCGAATCGCCCGCGAGCGCGTTCAGGCGGGATCCCACGCCATCGGCATCCGCGCCCGGGGAGAGATAGAGGGCCAGGCTCTCGGTGCGGTCGTCGCGCCACAGGCGCGCGTACGTGGCGGCGTCGACGAACAGGACGCCGGCGTCCGTCGAATAGTCGTAGACGACGCCGGCGATCAGCAGCCGCGCGTCGCCGGCTGGGACGGAGAGCGCGAGCGTGTCGCCTGCGCCGACGCCGAAGTGCGAGGCGAAGCTCTCGCTGACGATCGCCTCGCCTCGCGCCCGCGCGCGCTCGAGCACGTCGGAGGCGCGGCCGCGCACGAAGCGCAGCGCCCCGAAGCGGCGCTGGGTGTCGAACTCGACGCCCAGGACCAACACCGGCCGGCCGCGAAACGCGATGCGCGTGCCGCGCAGCGTGTCCATGCCGCGCACGCCCGGGATCGCGGATGCCGCGTGCACGAACGCGGGCGGCAGCGCGGTGGCGCCGCCGTTCTCGCGGTGCCCGTAGGGTTCCACGTACAGGTCGCCGCGGATGCTCTGCGTGATCCAGGTGTCCACGGTGCGCCGGAAGCTGCGCACCATGAGCGTGAGCGACACCGTCATGCCCACCGCCACGGCAACCGCCGCGACGACCACCGCGACGCGGGCGACCATGCGATCGAGCGTCCTGGCGCCCAGCTCGGCCTCGATGCCGCCGAGCCGCCGCGCGAGCGGGGCGGCGGCGCGGGACAGCGTGCGCGTCACGAGCGGCGCCAGCAGCGCGAATCCCGCGAGCACGAGCGCCGCGCTGACGAATCCGCCTGCGGCGCGTTGCTCGGTGACGGTCCAGCGCGCCACCGCCGCCGCCGCGACGATGAGCGCCCCGCCGGCGGCGGCCCAGCGGCCGACCCCGGACCGGCGCGCCTCGATGAGCATCGCCTCGCGCATCGAGAGCCCGGGCGGCGTGCCGGCCGCCTCCCACGCCGGCAGCAGTGCTGCGGCGAGCGAGACGACCATGCCCACGGCGAACGCCTCGGCGTAGAGCCGCCCGTCCGGTGCGAACGTGCCGGCCTGGCGCACGAGGTAGAGATCGGTGAGCGTGCGCGAGACGGCGTGCAGGGCCCCGCGCGCGAACAGCGTGCCGAGCGCCAGTCCGATCACACTCCCCGCGCCGCCGAGCACGAGCCCCTCGGCGACGAACAGGCGCAGGATTCCGCCGCGCGTCACCCCCAGCGCCCGCAGGATGCCGATCTCGCGCCGCAGCCGCAGCACCGACATCGCGACGGCGTTGAACACGAGTGTCATCGAGACGAACAGCGCGATGAACGCCAGGGCCGCCAGGTTGAGCCGGAACGCCCGCACCATGTTCTCCACCTGCTGCGTCCGCGCGCGCGGCAGCTCCGCGTGGACGCCCGGCGGCAGGCGTAGCGCGAGCGAAGCGCGCACGGCATCACGCCGCTCGGGAGCGACGATCACGTCGATGCGGTCGATCGTGCCGTAGCGGCCGAGCACGTCCTGGGCGGTCGCGAGGTCGACGACGACGACGCGTCCGCCGAGATCGCGGTCGAGCGCGCCGGCGCCGAGCACCTGGCGCACGATCAGCGGGCTCGGGCGCCCCGAGGCGAGCACGCTCAGCGTGTCGCCGATCGCGAGGCCGAGCCGGGTCGCGAGCGTCGCGGGAATCGCCGCCGCACCGGGGCCCGCGAGCACCGTAGTGGCCATCGGCGAGGCGTCCCCCGCCGCGGCGCCGGCGGGCGGCTCGACACGCGCGAATGGCGCTTCGCGCAGCACGTCGACGCCGAGCATGAGCAGCGTCTCGGGCCAGCGCGAGCGGCGCGCGTCCGCCGCCGCCGCCGCGCGCGACTCCTCGCCGGCGTGGTTCGCGGCCGCGACGCCGGACGCGGGGGCCACGGGACGCCCGGACGCGCGGGCCGCCGCACCGCCCGCGTGCGCGCGGACGTACACCTCGATCGCGGGTGCTGCGGCGGTGACACCGGGCTCGCGCTCCACGACGGCGAACGCGCGTTCATCGAATCCGCCGGTGCCGGCCGACACCTCGAGGTTCGCGCGCCCCGCGACGGCGTCGACGCCGTGCGCGAACGACGCCAGCGCCGAGTCGCTCGCGAGCCGGATCCCGAGGAACACGGCGACCCCGAGTGCCACGCCGAGCACGACGAGCAGCGACCGGAATCGTTCCTCCGCGAACCGCCGCACGATGATCCAGCGGAACAGGCGCATCAGGCGATGCCGGTGGCCGAGTCGCGCACGATCCGCCCGTCGCGCAGCTCGACGATGCGCCCGGCGGCCGACGCGGCCTCGGCGCTGTGCGTCACCAGCACGACGGTCACACCGTGGCGCGCGCCGAGCGCGCCCAGCAGCTCGATCACCTGCGCGGCCGCGCGGCTGTCGAGGTTCCCCGTCGGCTCGTCGGCGAGCACCAGCGCCGGCTCGTGGATCAACGCCCGCGCGATCGCCGCGCGCTGCATCTCGCCGCCCGAGAGCGTGTGCGGGCGCGCGTCGCGGCGGCCCGCGAGCCCGACGTCGGCGATCAGGCGGTCGGCGCGCGCGAGCACGTCGCGATCCGGCCGGCCCGCGAGCAGCGACGGGAGCGCCACGTTCTCGCGCACGCTCAGCGTGCCGAGCAGGTTGAAGAACTGGTAGACGACGCCAATCCGGTCCCGGCGCATGATCGTCAGCGAATCGTCATCCAGGCCCGACAGCGGCGAGCCGTCGATCCACACCTCGCCCGACGTCACCGTGTCGATGCCCGCGGCGAGCTGGAGCAGCGTGGTCTTCCCCGAGCCGCTGCGGCCGGTCACCGCGACGAACTGCCCGCGCGGCACCTCGAGCGTCACGCCGTCGAGCGCCCGGACCACGCCGTCGCCCACGCGGTACTCCTTGACCGCCCCCTCGAGACGCAGGGCCATGGGAGCCGCCGGGGCCATCGGGGCCACGGGAGCCGTGGACGCCGCGGGCGCCCCTGGCCCCGCTTGCCCCGGCGCCGCAACTCCCTCAGAATTTCCGCCATCCCCGGTAGATCCGCGCACGCCAATGCCCCTCGGAGACCGCGTCATGAACGATGCGCTGCAACAGCTCAAGCAACGATTGTTCGAAGTCTACGACCTCAACATGTCCACCGCACTGTTGCGGTGGGATCAGACGACGTACATGCCCATC
>JANLWK010000309.1:0-13295 GCA_031364505.1 Candidatus Eiseniibacteriota bacterium
GGCGATCGCGAGCGTGAGCAGCAGGCTCAGGGACAGCAGCGGCAGCGAGCGGTGGTACCACGCCACGATCCGCTCCTGGCGCGGCGGCAGCGCGCGTGGCACGAGGCGCACGGGGTCACCGATGCCGAGCAGGTAGTAGCCCGCGTCGCGGTACGCGCGGTTCCAGGACAGCGCGACGCCGTACGTGCGCTCGAGCACCCACGAACCAACGAGCGCATACACCAACAGCGCGATCGCGAACCACATGCCGCGGGAGCGCACGGCCCGCATCGACAGGCCGCGGCTGCGCACGCGAAAATCCTCGGCACTCACGGCGAGCAGGAACATGAGCCCCGTCGCCACCATCGCCTCCTCGATGTCGAGCGCCTTCAGCACGTTCATCGGCACCGACACGGCGCACAGCAGCAGCGCCGTCACGTAGGCGCGCCGCTTGCCGCGCCGAAGTCCCCACGCGGTCACGAGCAGCAGCGCACCCGCGAGCAGCGTGAACGTGCGGCTCGAATCGAGCACCTCGGTGGGCAGCAGGTGGCGGACGGCCATCAGGCGTTCCGGTGGCCGCGACAGGAACGCCGACAGCAGATCGACGACGCCCATCGCGGCGACGGCGAGCGACAGGAGGGTGCGCCGGAGCTGGCGGGGGCGGTCGTCCGCGCGCGGGAAGACGGGCGATGCGGGAGACGCGGCCGCGGGCGGCGGGGAGGTGCTCACGCCGGCGAGGCTAGCACAGCGGGCTCACCGGTTTGCCGCTGGCGCGGCGGTACTCCGAACGGCGTCCGACGTGCTCAGGCGGCGAGGGCGTCCTCGGGTTCATCGGGCTCGTCCGCCGCGCGCTGCCGCGCGGCGGCGTCCGCCCACGCACGGAACAACAGGCGGCCGTTGATCGCGACGCACGCGAGACACGCCGCGGCACCCACCAGCTCGACGGCCTCGGACAGGACGCCGATGAACGGCGCCGCCGTGCGGCCCAGGAACACGACGTCATTCACGGTCTCGATCGCTCCCATCGTGGCGACGAGCACGAACGCCGGCGTGAGCGAACGCGGGACGGCGAAGCGCCGGAACGGCTCGCGCGCTGCGCCCAGGCGCGACCACGCGATGGCGGCGAGACCGAACACGCACACCAACGCCGAGTTGAGATCCATGATGCCGGGGAGGTTGTGGAGGTTCGACTCGCCCTGGAGATTGATGCGTCGCCACCAGCGGGGAGGGGAGAAGTCGAGGAACGACTCGCCCCAGGAGATCTCCTCCATCGCCGCGAATAGACAGAACGCGCCGAAGACGAAGTACGCGCGCGCGACGAGCGGGTTCGCGTCGCGCCGGCTCGCCTCGCGGCCGAGCCGGAGCGAAACGATCCCGGCGACGAGGAAGCACAGGAATGTGCCGATCTCGACCGGGCCCCGCTCGTTCGTCAGCAGGTCGCGAGCGAGCGGACGAGTCGCATCGCTGGACAGCAGCGCCGCGAACGCAAGCACGACCGCGACGGCGCCAACGTTGAGGCCGCGCGCCCACGCCGCGGAAACGCGGTCGGGGTGCGCGGCCTGCTCGCGAACTCGAGTCCCTGAGCTCATCGTCGCACGCGATGGAGCGGGGCGGCCGGCCCGGACGAACCGGGCCGGCCCCGCGTCAGCTCTCGCGCCAGTTCAGCGTCACGAACGGACTTCGGGCCTTCGAGATGAACTGCGACACGGCGTCGTAGCTCTTGAGGATCGTGAGCTGGTTCTTGTGCGACGACTTCGCCGAGCCGTGGTCGGCAACGACGATGGCGCCGAGGATCCAGCCGGTGCCCTTGAAGTTCACGGTGCCTTCGACGTAGATGAGGCCGCGGAACACGAAGTCACCCGAGATCTCGAGATCGCCGTTCACGTACATGAACCCGTCGGCGCTGCCGCCCTTGAACTTGAAGTTCTGCGTGCCCTGTTGAGGCTTGTCGCCCTTCTTGCTCAGGTAGGTGATACCGCTCGGCAGCGGCGCGTTGCTCTTGACGGTCGAGATCGGCGTACCGACCCACGCGTAGAACTGCGACTGGCTCATGTTGAGCACGTCCCACGGACCACTGTAGAAGCCGGACTGGTTCTGCAAGGAGTTGCTCGGCGTGCCGATCGCCACCGACGGGCTCTTGATGTCGACCTTCTTCGCGCTCCAGACGGCGGGCACTCCGGTCTTGCCGGTTTCCCAGGTCGCGTCGCGCTTGCCGTTGCTGCCGGTCCCCGACGGAGTGTCGATGGAGTAGTCGTAGCCGATCGCCGTGTCCGTGCCGTGGAACTTCACATCGTCGCCGCCGGTGAAGGCCGCCTTGAGGTTCGGGTTCACGGTCACCTGGCACACGGCGGCATCGATCTGCCGGCGCGAGATGCCGATGCGGGCTGGCGAGCGAATCAAATACACCGGGTCGCCCGTCTTGCCCTGGATGGCCGGGCTCTTGGTCGCGTCGTAGTAGTAGATGCCCGTGCGCGCCGCATTCGTCATGTACTGCACCGTGAGCACATCGGAGGTCTTCGTATCGGAGCTGTACGGCAGCCACGCGCCCGCCGGCTGCGCGGTCGCCATGGCGGTCGTGTCCGCGCCAACGGTCGGGCAGTTGCCGGGAGTCGTCAGGTAGATCTGCGCGACCATCTTCGGATCCCGGCTGTTCGGAACGTCGTTCGTGCGGATGCGTTCGAGCGCCTCGGCCACACCGGCCTCGGCGTAGTTGAGCGCCTTGCCGCGCACGACGTTGTAGTTCGAGAGCCGCCGGTCCGTCGACACGGCCGACATGATGCCCGCCGCGATCGCCGCCAGGGCGACGACCACGAGCAGCGCCATCAGTAGTCCGCCGCCTCTCTCGTTTCGGGTGACTTGCAGCATCCGCATATTCATTTCTCCTCGGCCGGAGCTACCGGACCAGCGTGAACACCTTGCCGTTCTTGCTGTCCTTGCGCGCGACTCCCGCAATGTCCATGTAATACGGGGACGAAGGCGTCGAGGGCCAGACGCCGTAGTTGTAGTTGCCGATGTCGATGCCTGTGATCCAGTTGGTGATCTTGCCACCGGACGCGTCCTGGCCGGACGTGGGCAGGGTCTTCGCCGTCGTGTACCAGATCTCGAGGCCACCCGTGAACAGAATGTCCGAGCCGCGCCAGCCGACGATGATGTCGTCGATGCCGTCGGCGCCATAGTCGGACTTGTTGAGCGCCGTGACGATCCCGCTCGCGTTGCGCGTGACGGGCGTCTTGAAGTTGGTGTTGGCGTTCCTTTCGTACCAGATCAGATGCCCCGTCGTGTGACTCGACTGCGTGCCGACGACCAGGTCCTTCTTGTTGTCGTCGTTGACGTCGGTGATCGTGAGACACGTGACGGCGTCGGCGCCGAGCGTCGTGCTCCAATCGAGCGTCCACGTCCCCGACACGAGCTTGTAGACGCGGAGCTCGCCGGTGTAATAGCCGGTGAGCGTGCCCACGGCCAGCTCGGGACCGGTCACGGTCGTATTGAGGTCGCCGAGCGCCAGGGCCGTCACTTCACCGATGCCCGAGATCGTCTGGGCACGGGTGTAGGACGGCGACGAGTGAGACGACGTCCTCCAGATCTCGATCGTGCCGTTGCCCGAGGTCGGGGACTTGGTCCCCACGATGATGTCGGCCGAGGCACCCACCGCCGGCGGCACGGTGACGATCGCCGTCACGTCACCATTGTCCGCGGTGAGGTACGACTGGCTGGCCGTGGTCGGAATGAACCCCTCGTTGCCGCTCGTGTTCTGCGAGAACCAGATCGTCCAGTTCCCCGATGCGCGGTAACGCATGCCGGCGATGACGTCCGGGCGCGAGACTCCACCGACACCGGCATCCAGCGTGTCGGCTGCGAGAGCGTAAACGCTGTTCACGGCGGACCGGTTGATGTCGGGGCTGTTGTGGAGGATCGGTGTCTTGTCGTACTGATTGAACCACTGCTGGACGTTCGACAGCGCGCCCTCGTCCGTTCCGGTGACGAAGTCGAGGTCCTTGCGGGCGTGCTTGCTCTGGACGCCCGTCCAATCGTTCTCGATGAAGTCGGTGGCGATGGCCGTCACCGCGCTGAACGCCTCCGGCACGTCCTGGACCCAGACGTTGAACTTGCTCATGGCGAAGTTCTGGTTGGAGAGCGTCTTGTTCGTCTGGACGTAGACCGTCGGAATGCTCAACGCCGACTGGGACGTGTAGCCGTCGGGGGGGTCACAGACGACGTTGTAGGGCGTCGTCTTCGGCGGATCGTTCGTCGGGAGCTTCAGCGCGTAGGCGCCGTTACCGTCCGTGTAGGAATAGATGAGTGTGCTGTCGGGGAGGTAGCAGTAGACGTAGGCACCCTGGATGCCGTTCTCGCCGACATCCAGGACGCCGTCGGCATCGGTGTCGACGAACACCGTTCCGGCGACGTTTCCGGAGTCGAAGATGTACATGCCCGTCTGTTTCGTCTGTGTAGCGCCATTCGTCATCGTTCCCGTCGCCGGATTCGTGGTGCTGAACACGAACGAGTCCGGCAACGCCGCCGACAGTTTGTACGTGCCGACGGGGCAGAACACACTGACGACGCCATTGTTGTCGGTGTTGTAGACCTCGTTGGTGCCCATGAGCGTGACGGCCAGGTCGACCATCGCCTTGTCGCTGCCCCCGTACGAGCGGCTCTTGTCGACGTCGTTGTAGACGGTCAGGTTGACCCAGCCGCCGGCGCGCGCGGTGTCGGCGAAGTTGCACGTGATGTTCGGGCCGACGGTCACGTTGAACGAATCCGGCGACGTGAAGATGCCGAAGTTCGCCGGCGGGTCCTGGGTCACGCTGTAGGTCCCCGCCGGAACGTCGAACGAGAAGCCGCCCGTCGCCGACGTGGTCATGGACAAATAGCCGCCCACGGTGACCGCGGCGCCGGCCACGCCGACCTCGCCGCCGTCCTTGACCCGGTTCTTGTTCAGGTCGTTGTAGACGAAGCCGGAAATGTTGTACGTGATGAACGAGAAGTTCGGTGAATTGCGCAGCTCGTTCACGGTCGTCGTGATGCGGCGGTCGGTGTACTGGCCCATGAAGTTCTTGGTCGGGCTCGTCGAGACGATGTTCACCTCGATGCGCACGATCTCCTGCAGCTTGTTCGCGGGCACCGGGCCGTTCGCCCAGTTCCACGGCGTGCTGCTGCCCTGCATGTAGACCCGGAACAGCGGCGGGTTCGAGCCGCCCGGCTTCTTGATCAGGCCAATGCGCTCGCGCGTACCGCCGTTGTTGCCCTGGCTGCCGCCCGTCGAGTCGCCGTAAACCTCGCGGCACAGCTCGTAGTCGTCCGGGTTCGACGTCCGCGCCGCGTCCGTGGCGTCGGACGCCGACAGGTCGGTGGCGTTCACCTGGCCGTCGTTGTTCAGGTCGAGCGTCCAGCGGACGCACTCGGCACCCGTGCGATAGCGGATCGGCGGCGTCCAGGCCGTCCCGTTCAGCGGCTTGGGCTTGGGACTTCCCGTCGGGTTGTACGCGAGCGGGATCCCGCGCGCGGTCGTCGACGTATCGGGATACGGCGTCACGTTGCTGTTGATGATGATTTCCTGCGAGTCCACGTACGCCACGGCCGGCTGCGGCGTCGTATAGGTGTTGTCGATGCCGAATCCGGCCGTCCGCAGGTCGCGCGTCAGCATGTCGACCGTGGTGCGCGCCATCTGTGTCGCGCCGACCTCGTTCGACGTCGCCGACTTCTGCTTGGACGACACGACCAGCACGGTGATCACCGCGCCGGCGAGGAAGGTGAAGATGAGCAGCGTGATCATCAGCTCCATCAGGCTGAAGCCATGGTGCGGATGACGGCGGCACGGCGCGGGTGTCACGTTCGTCGGTCTCATGGTCATTGGTTCTGGTAGGTCGAGGCGACTACCGAGTCCGCGCCCTGCGGGGTGGTCCAGCGCACGACGACGTCGAGTCGCGCGACGTTCGTGAGTGGATCGGGCAAGTGACTGACGACCCAGTACCGGGTCATCGTTCCGCCGGTGCCCATGGCTTCGTTCGAAGCCGCGGGGTGCCGGCCGTCCGCGAGGTCCGCATCCGTGGACGGGAGTGCCTTCAGTGCTTCGATCTTCTCCTGCGCGTAGTAACTGCCGTTCGTTCGTTCGCGATCCTTTAGCTGCTCCCGGCTGGCGGTGGGGAACAGCTTCGCGAGGGCCAGGATGCCCAGCGACAGCACCACGAGCGCGACCATCAGCTCGGCGAGCGAGTACCCGCGGTCGTTGCGAAGAGGGGACTGGAGGGGCATCGAGTGGCTCCCGGCTAGTACACGATCACGAGGCCGGAGTAGCGCACGCTCACCGTGTCGCGGTCGCCCCGGTCGTTCTGAAGGATGATCATTCCAGTGTCGAGACAGCGTCCGTCGCTCGACATCCGGTAAGTGTTCTGCGTGCCCGAGCCCCAGAAGTAGGTGACGCTCCGGGGCAGCTTCCACGACGGACTGGCGACGTTGTTGGCCCAAATGTGGTAGTCGGATGTGCCGCCGTAGTTCGCCATGAACCGCACCGTCTGGGTCGTCCCCGTCGAGATGGCCTTTTCGTGCGCCAGCGACAGCTGCGTCGCGATGATCTTCGACGCGCTCTTGAGATCCTGGCTGCCCGAGAGCCCTCGGAAGGCCGGAACCGTCACGGCGAACAGGATGCCGGTGATGATGAGCACCGTCATGAGTTCGATCATGCTGAATCCGGCTTCGTCCGAAGGCGTTGTCATGGCGAGCGAGGTCTCCACAGAGATAGCAGCGCACGTGCCGGGGGAGGCGCCCCAAAGTGGGTAGCCCCGCGGTCTCGTGTGGTTTCGGCCGGTTGCGCCGGAAACTGGTGCGGAATTTCGGCGGAATGGGTGAGGACGCGCGGGACGCGTCCGTGCGACGTGCACGCAGCGATGGTGATTCCGCCCGGAAACGGGGGCCCGGGAAGGCCGGCGTTGCGGGTCGCTAGGGCCGGGCTTCGCGCTCGCCCGAGCGGGTCGCTTCGTGGACGTCGTAGAGGATGATCGGCGGCGGAGCGGCGATCCTGAAGAGCGGAGCGTAGCCGGGCGGCGCGAGCGCCGGATCGCGCAACGCGGCGAGGACGGGCCGCTGCGGAAGGGCCCAACGGTCGTCGACGACGAGCACGCGGGTCCCGGTGCTGCGGATGCGCGACTCGATCCCCGTGAGCGGCGCGTCGGGCAGCTCGGCGTGAAGCGCCGCCGCGTAGTAGGCCACCCACGGCTTGCGCGACATCACGACCAGGGCCTCGTCCGTGCCCAGCGAGTCCGCGTACGCGCGCAGCCGGAGCCCGGCGGCGCGGTGCTCGGGCGCCGAGTCGATGGAATGCGTGAAGACCAGCGCGTAGATCGAGTACAGGCAGACGGTTGCGGCGATCAAAACGCCTGAGTTCCGCGCCGCGCGGCCGGGAGCGCCGCGCGCGCCCCACGCCCCGATCCGACGCACTCCGATCGAGGCGAAGAGCAGCACGAACGGAATCCACGGCACGAGGAATCGCCGGTCAGCGCTGAACGGCGCGTACAGGAGGAGCGCGAACGCCACCGGCGCCGCCACGGGCCACGCGGTTCGCAACGGCACGGCGCCGACACCCGCGACGGCGAACACGAGGAACGCCGGCGTGATCGCGTTCGGCAGCGAGCCGAACGTGAGCCGGATCAGGTTGCGCAGCGTGCGAATCGCGACGATCCCCGGCGCGCGAGCGATGAAGCCGGCGACGTCCGGCCGGGACGGCGGCAACCGGTCGGCCAGCTCCGGGCTGTCGCTCACCCGCTCGGACAGCGTCGCCGGTTCGGGCAGCACGCGCGCATACTCGGAGCGGTAGGCCCGCCAGAAGTTGTACTCGCCCTTTTCACCCAGCGAGATCGCGCCCGTCCTCGCGTGGACGAACGCCACGTACGGCAGCAGGACCAGCGCGAGCGGGAGCAGGAACGCGAGCAGCCCGCGCGCGCGCCGCCCGTTTCGCTCGAGGATCGCCCCGGCCGCAAACAGGCCCGCGAGTGCCACGCCTTCCGGCCGGGCGAGCGTGGCGAGCCCCAGCGCCAGTCCCGCCACGACGCGCTGCCGCGACATCCACGCCAGCGTGCCCGTGACGATCAGCGTCGTGAACAGCGACTCGGTGAGCGCCGCCGCCGAGAACTGGACGAGCCGCGGGTGGACGGCCGCGAACGCCAGCGTGACGCGGGCCGCGTCGTCACCGCCCACGCGACGGGCGAGCCGCGTGAGCGGAATCCACAACGCCACGCCCGCCGCCAGCGAGACGCACCGGGCCGCGTTCTCCAGCAACTCGGGCGTGAGCGCCGCCCCGAACGCGTGCGGGACGGCGGCGAAGGCGGCGATGAGCGCGGGGTAGAGCGGCGGCCACACCGTGCTCAGTCCGTGCGCGAAGTCGCCGCGGAGCAGCGCCCCCGCGAGCCCCGCGTAGTAGGCGCCGTCGCTCTCGATGATGCCGGCTCGCACCATCGCGACGGCCCGCAGCACCACGCCGAGCACGACCACCCCCGCGACGGTTCGGCGGGGCGTGTGCCACGATGGAAGAGTCACGCCCGCCTCTATACCACGCACGGCGATTGAATTCCCCCGGCGCATTTGGGAGCTTCGGGCCCCATGGACCATCGAAGTGCCCGCATCGCGTCGTCCGCGCGCCGCTCCGTGCTCGTGTTCCTGCTGCGATGCGCCGCCTACTGGGCCGCCGCCCTCGCGCTGGTGAGTCGCCTCCCGCAGATCGAGGCCGCCGGGATCGAGCTGACGCTCAAGACGCTGCAGGGCGTGCTGTGGCTCGCGCGCGTCCCGGTCATCCGCTCCGGCGACGCCCTCTACGTAGCACACGTGAGCGTCGACATCGTGTCGGACTGCAGTCCGCATATGGCGTATTTCATCTACGCCGCGGTGGTGCTCGCGTTCCCCGCCGCGTGGCGGGCTCGGGCGCTGGGACTGCTCGCCGGCGCGGCCGTGATCCACCTGTTCAACACGATCCGCATCCTGGCGCTGATCGCGATCCTGGCGCTCAAGCGCGAGTGGTTCGACTTCGC
The DNA here is from genome assembly GCA_031364505.1 of Candidatus Eiseniibacteriota bacterium. Taxonomy (GTDB): domain Bacteria; phylum Eisenbacteria; class RBG-16-71-46; order RBG-16-71-46; family RBG-16-71-46; genus JANLWK01. Next base: position 8,997 of record JANLWK010000309.1, read on the forward strand.
CCACATCTATCTGTGGCAGACCGGCACCGTCGTCGTGGTGTTCGCCACGTTCGCGATGTGGCTGCGCTACGCCGTGCCGCGGCCGAGGCCCGCCTGAAGCCGCTCGCCCGCTTCGCCGCGTGGGCGACGCTCATGTTCGCCGCCGCCTGGCTCGTCGCCGGCCCCTGGCAGCGCGCGATCGCCGCGGTGGCGGGGGCGATCGTGGCCGGCCCGGGGCGGCACGTCGAATGGGGAACGCTCGAGCTGTTCTTCCCGTTCGACGTGAGCGTGTACGCGGCACTGTGCCTGTCGAGCACGTGGGCCAGCCGGAGCGAGCGGCTGCGCGCACTCGGCATCGGCACCGCGGCGATCGTCGGCGTCGAGATCGCGACGCTCGTCGTCGTCATGCGCATCATGCTGTCGGCCTCCGGCGCGCCGCCGGAACGGCAGGAGGAGATCCAGCGGTTGATCGTCGCCGTGATCCGGCTGTCGGGGCTCGCGGCGGCGGGCGCCGCGTGGATGCTCACGCTCGGCTGGCGCGGCGTCGCTCCCTTCGCGCGGCGGCTCGAACCTTCGCACGGCCCCCAAGCTCCCGGGGAACGGAGACACTCATCATGAAGAGGAGGCTCCAATGACTCCAATGAACGGCGAGATGCAGACCCTGATCGAACGGATCGAGATGGTCGAGCGGCAAAATCTGATGTGGAAGGTGACGGCCGGGCTCGCGTTGGTCGCGAGCCTCGCGGCCCTCGCCATGCCGATGCTGAAGGGCGCGCCCGTGCCGCATTCGGATCGCGGGCTCTTTTCCGTCGTCGAGGCGAACCGGTTCCTGCTTCGCGATCACCGCGGCGCGGTCGCGGGCGGAATCGAGAGCGCGCCGGACGGCACGCTGCGGCTCGTGCTCGGCGGGCGCGGCACGCCGTCGGCGCACCTCGTCGTCTCGCGCGCGGGGGGCGCCCAGCTCACGCTTCGCGCGGCGGACGGGCGCGTGCGCGCCGGTGTGGCGGGATCGGACATGCCGTCGGTGTGGCTCGCGCCTTCGGGCGGAGAGGCGAGTGCCGCGCTGCTCACGCAGCAGGACGGCGGCGGACGGATCGTCGTGCGCGACGCCGCCGGGCGGGCGCGCTTCCGCGCGCCCTAGCTGCTAGAGTGCGGCTCGAACCGCCGCGACATGGACCCGGAGGACGAGATGCCGAAACCCACGCACGCCGATGCCGAGTTGCTGATCCATCTCTACGAGCTGCGCCGGGACCCCGAGCTGCGCCGCGCGCGGCAGTGGTTCCTGACCGAGTTCCGCGCCGAGAGCTGGACGGAGATCAAGCTCCGCTACCTGAGCCACACCGACGAGGACCGCCACTTCCGCATGACGACGTCGTACTGGGAGATGGTCGGGACCCTGGTGAATCGCGGCGTGCTGCACGCGGAGCTGTTCTTCGATCACACCGGCGAGGACATCGTGAGCTGGGAGCGCTGCAAGCCCTGGATCGCCGAGGCGCGCGCCGACATCCGGCCGACCTACCTGTACCAGTTCGAGCGGCTCGTCGAGTCGCACCAGGAGTTCCGCAAGAAGATCAACGCCGCGGCCACGGCGACGCGGACGCCGGCTCCGGCCGCGCGAGCGCGGACCAGCGCCCACAAGAAGAAGTAGCCGCCGGCCCGTCATGTCCTCGACGTTCGGCCAGCTGTTCCGCGTCACGACGTTCGGCGAGTCGCACGGACCCGCCGTCGGAGTCGTGATCGACGGGCTGCCACCCGGGATCCCCGTCGATGCGGCCGACGTCCAGCGCGAGCTCGACCGGCGGCGGCCCGGGCAGAGCGCGATCACGACGCAGCGCAAGGAGGCCGACCAGGCCGAGATCCTGAGCGGCGTGTTCGAGGGCGTGTCGCTCGGCACACCGATCGCGATCCTCGTCCGCAACACCGACGCGCGCTCGGGCGACTACGACAAGCTCAAGGACGTGTTCCGTCCCGGCCACGCCGACTACGTGTACGCGCAGAAGTACGGCGTGCGCGATCACCGCGGCGGGGGCCGCAGCTCGGGCCGCGAGACCGTCGGTCGCGTCGCCGCCGGCGCGATCGCGAGGCGCGCGCTCGCGGGCGCCGGCGTCACCATCGTGGGCGGCACCGTGCGCGTCGGCACGATCGAGACTCAAGCGCGCGACTGGGACGAGGTCGAGCGCAATCCCGTGCGCTGCCCGGACGCCACCGCGGCGAAGGCGATGATCGCGCGCATCGAACGCGCGCGCGACGACAAGGACTCGGTGGGCGGCATCGTCGAGATCGTCGCGCGCGGCGTCCCGGCCGGGTGGGGCGATCCCACGATGGCCAAGCTCGACGCGCTGCTCGGCGCCGCGCTGCTGTCGATCCCGGCGACGAAGGGCGTGGAGATCGGCGGCGGCTTCGGCATGTGCGAGCGCGCCGGCTCCGAGACCAACGACGTGTTCGACGGCGAGCGTTTCGTCACGAACTTCGCCGGCGGCATCGCGGGTGGAATCTCGAATGGCGCCGAAGTCGTGGCGCGCGTCGCCGTGCGCCCCGCGACGTCGATCGGCAAGCCGCAGACCGCGGCGACCGCGGCGGGCGGCACGACGACGATCGAGATCGGCGGGCGACACGATCCCTGCATCTGCCCGCGCGTCGTTCCCGTCGCCGAGAGCATGGTGGCGATCGTGCTGGTGGACGTATGGCTGCGCCAGCGGGCCCTGCGCGGGGCCGACCGTTGAGGCCGGTGTACGCGGAACGGCCGCCATGCTGCTGATCCTCGCGCGCGGCATCGCCGAGTCCGAGGCGAGCGGGATCGTCTCGCGCCTGCGCATGTTCGGACTCTCGGTGCACCGCTCGGAGTTCCAGGGCGAGGTTCGCCTCGGCGCGGTCGGCGACGACAGTGGCGCCGACTGGGCGGCCGTGCGGCAATGGAAGGGTGTCGCCGAGGTGAAGCCCTTCCCACGCCCGTTCCAGCTCGCGAGCCGGACGTTCCATCCGCAGCCGACCGTGATCACCGTGGGCCGCTGCGCGATCGGCAGCGACCAGTTGGCCCTGATGGCCGGCCCGTGCTCGGTCGAGGGCGAAGCCCAGGCGTTCACGATCGCCGAGACCGTCGCCGCGGCGGGCGCCACCATCCTGCGCGGCGGTGCGTACAAGCCGCGCACGTCGCCGTATTCGTTCCAAGGCCTGGGCGAGGAGGGCCTGAAGATCCTCCGCCGCGCCGCGGATGCCCACGGCCTCGCCGTCGTGAGCGAGGTGATGGATACCCCGCAGGTGCCGCTGCTCGCGCGCTATGCCGACATCCTCCAGATCGGCGCGCGCAACATGCAGAACTACGCGCTCCTGCGCGAGGTCGGGCACGCCGACCGCCCCGTGCTGCTCAAGCGCGGGCTCGCGGCGACGATCGAGGAGTGGCTGATGAGCGCCGAGCACATCATGTCGCAGGGCAACACCCAGGTGATCCTGTGCGAGCGCGGCATCCGCACGTTCGAGACGTACACGCGCAACACGCTCGACCTGAACGCGATTCCTGTGGTGAAGGAGCTGTCGCACCTGCCGGTCATCGTGGATCCCTCGCACGGCACCGGCATCCGCGACAAGGTGGCGCCGATGGCGCGCGCCGCGATCGCCGCGGGCGCCGACGGCGTCATCGTCGAGGTACATCACGATCCCGACCACGCGCTGTCCGACGGCGCCCAGTCGCTGTATCCCGACCAGTTCCGCGAGCTCGTGAGCCAGATCCGCACCATCGGAGCCGTGGTCGGGCGGAGGCTGTGAGGCGTCGCTGATCAGGGCGACGTGTCGCGAGGCCGACCAACGATGAGGCGCTCACGTCGGGAACTGCGCGCATCTTGGCGATGCCCCTTCGTGCTTCCGCAGACACTTCATGCGAGTAGCCATTGTCTGCGAGAGATACGAGGAGCCGCGTTTGACTGCGTCGAACGAAACGGTCCTCAAGCACAGTTGAAGTTCGCGCCGGCGATCGTGACCGCGCTTTGGAAGGCTTGCGCAGAACGCCTCGTTCGATCGCATCGAACGAAACTGTCCCCGGGGACAGTGCGTGTTTGAATCCGCGATGCGAGTAGCTGGTGTCGGCCCGCACGCCTCCATGCTCCTCACGCGAATGGTCACTGTCCCGGGGGACAGTTTCGTTTGGTGTCGCTTGACACGTCGCGCGCCTTCCCGCTTAATCCTCTGCTTCGCGGGCGCTTAGCTCAGCTGGTAGAGCACTTGCTCGACAAGCAAGGGGTCACTGGTTCAAGTCCAGTAGCGCCCACCATTTCTCCGGGGACGGCCCCGATGCCGCGTGCCGCCGCCCCGCACGCGAGGATCCCG
>JANLWK010000340.1:0-3545 GCA_031364505.1 Candidatus Eiseniibacteriota bacterium
CCACTCCGCGGCCGCGATCGCCTCGGGTCACCAGGACGCCCTGGATCGCCTCGTGTGGACGGGCGTGTTCGGCCCCGACGCGCTCAAGGACGCCGCGCGCGCCGCGGTGCTCGACGAAGCCCGCTCGCAGGGCATCTACCCGGCGTCGATCCACGGGCTGTACGTCGCGCGGGGACGCGGCGAGGTGCCGTCCGCCTTCACGGTTCCCGCCATCAACATTCGCGGCGCCGCCTACGACACGGCGCGCGCGTTGTTCCGTGCGCGCAAGGCGCTGGATGCCGGCGCGGTCATCTGCGAGATCGCGCGTTCGGAGATCAGCTACACCGATCAGCGCCCGTCGGAATACGTATTCGTGCTGCTCGCCGCCGCGCTCCGCGAACGCTGCCCGGGGCCGGTGTTCGTCCAGGGCGACCACTTCCAGATCAACGCGAAGAAGTACGCGGCGGATGCCGCCGCCGAACTCACGGCGGTCGAGACCATCACGGCCGAGGGGATCGAGGCGGGCTTCTACAACATCGACGTGGACAGCTCGACGCTCGTCGACCTGTCGCGCGAGGGCCACGAGGCGCAGCAGGCGCTGAACGGCGAGTTGTGCGCGCGGATCACGGCGTTCATCCGGCAGCACGAGCCGAAGGGCGTGACGGTCTCCGTGGGCGGCGAGATCGGCGAGGTCGGCGGCAAGAACTCGACGAAGGAAGAGCTGGAGGCGTTCATGGCCGTGTACCAGGCCGCGCTCGCCAAACACGCGCCGGGCAAGCCGGGGATCAGCAAGATCTCGATCCAGACCGGCACGAGCCACGGCGGGGTACCGCTCCCCGACGGCTCGGTCGCCCAGGTCAAGGTCGACTTCGACGCCATTGAGGAGCTGTCGCGCATTGCGCGCGAGCGCTACGGCATGGCGGGTGCCGTGCAGCATGGCGCCTCGACGCTGCCGGCCGAGCTGTTCGACCGGTTCCCGAAGCTCGGCGCCTGCGAGATCCACCTCGCCACCGAGTTCCAGAACATGCTGTTCGATCACCCGCACTTCCCCGCCGAGCTCAAGCGGGAGATCTACGACCGCCTGCGCACCGCGGCGGCCGACGAGCGCAAGCCGAGCGACACCGACGAGCAGTTCTTCTACAAGACGCGCAAGAAGGCGCTCGGAATGTTCAAACGCGAGCTGTGGGGCCTGAGCCCGGACGTCCGTGAGGCGATCGGGGCGTCGCTCGAGCAGAAGTTCCGCTTCCTGCTCGGTAAGCTCGCGGTCGCGGGCACCCAGGCCATCGCCTCGCGCCACGCCCCGTTCGTCGAGGGATCGTTCCCGCGCGCCGGCCAGACGACGGGCGCCGGACGCGGCCCCGAGGACGTCACGGGACTCTCGGACTAGCGGAGGACTCATGTACTCGCGTGCGGTGACGCTGTCGCAATTCATGATCCAGCAGGAGCGGCTGAATCCGGCGGCGACCGGCGAGTTCACGAGCCTGCTCCAGGACATCGAGCTCGCGGCGAAGATGATCAACCGCGAGGTGATCCGCGCGGGCCTCACCGACGTGCTGGGCTACACCGGCGCCCAGAACGTCCACGGCGAGCGCGTCCAGAAGATGGACCTGTTCGCGCACCAGACGATTTCGCGCGTGCTCGGCTCGACCGGGCAGCTCGCGGTGATGGCGTCCGAGGAGGACGAGGACATCATCCCGCCGCCGAAGGGCGTCCCGGTCGGGCGCTACGTCGTCAACTTCGATCCGCTCGACGGCTCGTCGAACATCAACGCCGGCGTCAACATCGGCACGATCTTCTCGGTGCTCCCGCGCGTCACCGACGGCGACTCGGGTGGCCAGCTGGAGGACTGTCTCCAGCCGGGGAACCGCCAGGTGTGCGCCGGTTACGTCATGTACGGATCGAGCACGGTGCTCGTCTACACGACGGGCCACGGCGTCCACGGGTTCACGTACGAGCCCGACGTCGGCGAGTTCCTGCTCTCCTACCCGGACATCCGCACACCCACCCGCGGACGCATCTACAGCGTGAACGAGGGCCACTACGCCCGGTGGACGGACGAGATGAAGCGCTACGTGGACTGGCTCAAGGAAGAGGACGAGACGACCGGCCGGCCCTACAGCGCGCGCTACGTCGGTTCGCTCGTCGCGGACTTTCACCGCAACCTGCTGTACGGCGGGATCTACCTCTACCCCAGCGACTCCCGGAGCCCCAAGGGCAAGCTCCGGCTGCTCTACGAGGCGGCCCCGCTCGCCTACATCGCCGAGCAGGCCGGGGGTGCGGCGAGCGACGGCAAGGAACGGATCCTCGATCTGAAGCCCATGGCGCTCCACCAGCGCACGCCGCTGTTCCTGGGCAGCATGAACGACGTCCGGGAGTGCGAACGCTTCCTGCAGGGCTCCCACGGCGCCCTGGTGCGCGAACGGCGCGACCCCACGGCGAGCGCCAGCGACGCCCGCCGCCTGGCCGCCCGGCCGCCGGCCCCGAGGCCGTCGGTCGAGTAGGGCGAAAGCCCCCGGAACGACAACGGCCGCCCCCGTGAGGGAGCGGCCGTTTCGTTGTGCGTGGAACCCGCGCGGGTTACCGCGTGATGACGACGCGCTGGGTGAAGTGCTGGCCGGCGACCGAGTAGCGCAGGAAATAGACGCCCATCGCCACCTTGCCGTGGTCACCCATGCCGTCCCACCGCGCCTGGTAGCGGCCGGCGCGGTACACGCCGTCGCTCAGGACCACGACTTCGCGGCCCTGCAGATCGTGCAGGCCCAGGTGGACGCGCGCCTCGCGGCTCACGGTGAATTCCGCCGAGAACGCACCCGAGGTCGGGTTCGGCGAGACGCGGCTGAGCGCGAACGAGCGCACCGCCGCGACCGCCTGCGCCTGGACCGGGCCGTACGTGACGCGCTGGCCGCCCGTCGTGGTGCCGACGAGTCGGTACCAGTAGGTCGTGCCACTCATGACCGTCCGATCGACGACCGCGGCCGCCGTCCCGTTCCGCGAGACATCACCCGACACCGCCGTCCACGGGCCCACCTGCGCCTCGGACCGCTCGAGCGAAATGTCGGCGAGCATCGAGGGGTTGTCGATCTGCCACACGATGCGCAGACCATCCTCGAACGGCTCGGCGGCCAGCCGCGTGATCACCGTGGCGACCGTCTGGTCGATGAACGTGGCGTCGATGCTGTGATCGGCCTGGACGTTGGTGAAGTCGTAGCTCGTCACCGAGCCCACCGAGTTCCCATCGACCGTCACGTCGAGCACGGCGTAGCCGACGTCAGGCGTGATCGTGAACGACTGATCGGCGCCGCAATTCACGACCGTCGACCCGCTCGGCACGATGCTGCCATTGGGACCGGCGCTGGCGTCGATCGTGTACGTGTCGAGCGTGAACGTGGCCGAGACCGTGTGGGCGGCCTGGACGTTGGTGAAGTCATAGCTCGTCACCGGGCCCACCGAGCCGCCGTCGACCTCGACGTCGGCGACGCTGTAGCAGGGGTCGGCCGCGATCACGAAGCTCTGATCCGCGCCACAGTTGACCGACACGGTGCCCGACGGGGTGATGCTGCCGCCCG
>JANLWK010000004.1:0-25119 GCA_031364505.1 Candidatus Eiseniibacteriota bacterium
CGGGGTATTGCTTGATGACCCGGCATCCCCCGGGGTGGTCCACCACGTCCTGGCCGGCCGGCTGTGCCTGGAGCCCGGCTCCGACAACGCTCCCTCCGCCGCACGGCGGCTGGCTGGATGTGGGTTCGACCTGATCGAGCATCGCGGTTGCGGGCCGCTCGATCCCGAGATCCCGCCGCTCGTTGCGCTGGACGCGCTGCGCGCCCGGATTCGCGGCACCCTGGATCCCGTCGGCGTTTGGGCGTTCGGCCCCCGTTGGGGTAAGCCGTAGCCCGCGTCCGCGGCCGGCAACGCTGCCTCCGCTACAATTTCGCTCCCCGCGAACCGATAACCCACATCGAGGACATCCCGGCGGTTGCCGCGGCCGAACGCCGTGGCCTAGACTCGTTGGCGCTCTCCGCCCATCCCCCCAATCGATGTTTCGAGGCACCCGATGACGCAGCGGTCCCAGATCCGTACGTGGTTTGCTTTCCTGTGCGTGGCCCTCGTGGTCATGGCGTTCGCCGGGTGCGGCAAGAAGAACCCGACCAAGATCATCGCGACGCCGATCGACCACCAGGACGCGGACGACATCGCCCAGTCCCTGGCGGCGGCCGCGGCCAGCGACGGCGGCGGGTGGTACTTCGTGGTCCAGCAGCTGGCCGACTCACTGGCGACCGCCACGACGAACGCCCCCGTGACGCCGGACACCAACGTGTTCACGCTCGGGCCGCAGGCCGGAAATACCTACAACGTCGACGCCGCCTACTTCAACAACCTGCAGGTCGGATATCCGGTACGCGACACGACGTCATCGGAGTTGGAAGCCAACGTGCACCTGAACGGCGGCACGCTGTCGCTGGCAGGTGTCCAGGGCCAGTACTTCCTCCACGCCGACTGGGGGTTCTTCGTCTACAACCTCAAGTCCGTCTACGACACGCTCGAGTTCAGCAACGTCCTCGAGGATTCGTCGCTGGTGACGGTGACGAGCACCATCACTCCCGGGCGCACCAAGTTCTGGTATCACACCAACAGCCTGTACACGACGCTGTTCCTGAAGAAGAGCCTGCTCCCGGGCAATCCCTACCCGGTCAGCGGCAGCGTCGAGTACCTGCTCGACGCCTACAACATGAAGTCGTTGAGCCACGACATCGTGGACGACGTCGACCACGAGATCCTGGTCGAGGCGCTGCTCACCTTCAACGGCACCGAAAATGCGACGTTGAACATCGTGGATTTCCTCGGCGAGAACGACTGGCAGTGGAACTACTCCGTCAATCTGAAAACCGGGGCGATCACCCGGCTCAACTGACGCGACTCATCCGGTGAAGCACGAACGCCCGCGCCATTCGATGGCGCGGGCGTTTTCGTTGCGTCGGGCGGCTTACATCAGCTCGCGCAGGCGCGTGTAGCCGGCGCGGCTCACGGGCAGCTCGCGGCCGTCCTTGAGCACGGCCATGCGGCTGTCCTTGGCGTACGGCTCCAGCCGGGCCAGGCGCTCGAGGTTCAGCAGGTACGAGCGGTGGATGCGCACGAAGCGCCGCTCGTCGAGCTGTTCCTCGAGATCGCCGAGGGTCTGGTTCTTGAGATAGGTCTTCCCCTCGGCGTGGATGCACACGTAGTCGTCCTGCGCCTCGATGAAATCGACCTGCTGGACCCCGATCACGTGCACGCTCGACTGGTCGCGGACGAGGATCCGCTCGACGGCCGTCCGCCCGGGCAGCGCGTCGGCCGCGAGCCTCGACGCAGCGTAGGCCGCGGGCTTGCCGACGCGCGCGCGCGCCTGTCCCAGCGCGCCGGCCAGGCGCTCGGGGCTGAACGGCTTGAGCAGGTAGTCGACGGCGTGGATCTCGAAGGCGCGCAGCGCGTGCTGGTCGTAGGCCGTGACGAAGATCACCGCGACGTCACGGTCGAGCAGCTGCAGCACCTCGAACCCGTCGAGCTTCGGCATCTGGATGTCGAGGAACAGCAGGTCGGGCTCGAGATCGGTGACGCACTTGAGCGCCTCGAAGCCGTTGGCGCACTCGCCGACGATCTCGATGTCGTGGTGGACCGACAGGTACTCGCGCAGCAGCTGCCGCGCGAGCGGTTCGTCGTCCACGATCAACGCGCGGATGCGCGCGCCGTCGTTCATGCGACCTCCAGTGGGGCGACTTCGGCGCGAACATCCGCCTCGCGCACGACGTCGGGCTCGACCGCCGGGAGCGACACGTCGACGCGGTAGCGCCCGTCGGCTTCGCGGCACTCTACCCGGGTCGCCCCCGGATGCATCGACGCGAGGCGCGAGCGCACGTTCACGAGCCCGGTGCCCGAACCGCGGCTCGACGGCCGGTCGGATTCGGCGGGGTTCTCGATCGTGATCTCGAGCCGGCCGGCCGCGCGTCGCGCCGCCACGCGCACGACGCCGCCGGTGATCGAGTGGGCGATCCCGTGGGTCACGGCGTTCTCGACGAGCGGCTGGAGCAGCAGCGGCGGCACGACGCAGTGCGCGGCGTCGGGATCCAGCTCCACCTCGAGCCTCAGCCGGTCGCCGAATCGCACGCGTTCGATGTTCAGGTAGCGCTCGGCCAGGTCCAGCTCCTGGGCGAGCGGGATCTTGCGATGCCCGCCGAGTGCCAGGCTCCGCCGCAGGAAGTCGGCGAGCATGACGCACATCGTGCGCGCGCCCTGCGGATCGCTGCCGGCCAGCGAGGCGACGGCATTGAGCCCATTGAACAGGAAGTGCGGGTTGATCTGGGCGCGCAGCGCGCGCAGCTCGGCGTCGCGGGTCTGCACCTGTGCCTCCAGCGCCGATCGCTCGGCGTCGCGTGCGTCTTCGAACGTGATCATCAAGTAGTGGAGCATGGTCACCACGATGAAGAGGAGTGCGCCGATGACGCTCAGCGTGGGCGCATCGAGCCGGTAGCGTTCCAGCGCGCGCCCGAACCACGGCAGCATCTCGAGCACGCGCGATTCCACGGCGCCGGCGAACAACCACACGCCGACGGACACGACGAGCGAAACGAAGTGGGTGGCGATGAAACGGATCGGCTCGGAGCGGTCGAACGGCAGCGCGCGGGTGAGCGGCCACTGTGCGAGGCTCATGAACGCGGCGAACAGCGTCAGCGGAAGCCCGAGGGCGACGGCCTCCCACCACGGACGCCGATCGGGGATCGCCAGGGCCGCCGTGAGCAGCACGGCGACCGGGATCCACGCGGCCAGGTAGAGGTCCAGTCGGACCCGGCGGGCAAGGACCGGGTGCATGTCAGTTCTTGATCTCGACGCCGCCCATAATCGCCATGCCGCGCAGGATTAGCACCTTCGACGGATCGCCGGCCGTTTCCTTGCGGCTGTCGTCGAACCCGCCGAGGATCGCGATGCCTTCGTTGCGCACCTCCCAGTTGCCCGGCACCTTGATCTCGACGCCGCCCATCATGGCGAACGCGTCGAACACGGCCGGGCCGTGCGTGATGTCGCACTGGCGCAGGTCGATGTCGCAGCCGCCCATCACGGCCGTGGCCTCGCCGCCGCGGAAGTCGATCGACGACTGCTTGCGCACGACGCCGCTCCACAGCGCGAACGCGTGCGTGTGCGTGCTCGCGTCGACGTGACTGCCGCCGCGGAACATGCCGCCGCCCATCGCGCGGCCGACGAGGCGCATGCCGAACAGGATGATCAGGACCGGCCAGATCACGTTCCACACGTCGAAGCGGATCCAGTTCATGTTGTAGGCCAGCAGCAGTAGGCCGGCGGCCGTCCACACGAAGCCGCCGAAGCGCTCGTTCGGGAACCGCGCGTTCACGAGCTTGCTGATGCCGACGAGGATCAAGAGGACGGGCCAGTAGTCGGACATCGTGTCCCACAGCGAGTCCGCGCCCGGGATATGGAACGCTTGGAGCAGGAACACGACGCCGACGGCGATGATGGCGAGCCCCACGACGAGGCGGCCGGTGAAGCGAGGGGGACGGCCGGAATCCATTACGGGTTCCGTCGGGTGGGTCATGGACGATGCATCCACGTGCTGCCTCCCCGCGCGGGTGCTGGCGCGGACTGGGTCGAGGGGCCGGAGCCCTCGAGGCTCCTCGAGGCTCCGCGAGGCGTCGGGGGCCTCGTCCCGGCCGGGGGTTCCGGCTCACCCTCAATCTACGGCAGCGGGCCAGCTTGAGCCCCGCGGCATTCGGCGAGTGGCGGGGGGCGGGCGGTGAACGGCGGCGCGTTCCCGGCCGCCGGGGCCGACGCGGGGCCGGCGTGTGCGGGTGCGGGCGCCGGGCGCCGCCCGAAGGGAGGCGTTTCGGTCGCACGGATGTGGCACCTGCTCCGCCTGCACGTTATCCTGCGCGCCGAACGATACTCGTTGGCTTCCACCGGAGACCGGCATGTCCCCCACGCCCCACCGCAAGTCCTTCCTGGGCGGCCAGCGTATCGATCCCGCGCCGATCACGGGTGCTGAGACCGCCGCGGACCTGATCGACCACGCGTTCCTCGCCTATAACGGCGCGCGGCTCCGCGAGGGAGCGCGGCTGCTCACCGAACGCATGCTGAACGACGACGTCACCGTCGCGCTGTCGATCACGGGGGCCCTCACGCCGGCGGGACTCGGCATGAGCGCGATCATTCCGCTCATGGAGGCGGGCTTCGTCGACTGGATCGTATCGACCGGCGCGAATCTCTACCACGACGCACACTTCGGCCTCGGCCTCGCGATGCACCAGGGGACGTTCCAGGCCGACGACGTGGAGCTGCGCGACAAGGGCGTCGTGCGCATCTACGACATTTTCTTCGACTACCAGGTGTTACTCGACACCGACGCGTTCTTCCGCGAGATCATCGGCGCACCCGAGTTCCAGCGCACGATGAGCAGCGCCGAGTTCCACTACCTGTGCGGCAAGTACGTCCGCGCGCGCGAAGAGGCGCTGGGGCTCACCCGGCGCTCGCTGCTCGCGGCCGCCTACGAGTTCGGCGTCCCGGTGTACACGTCGTCGCCCGGCGATTCGTCGATCGGCATGAACGTGGCCGCCAAGGCGCTCGAGGGCTCGAAGCTGATGATCGACGTGAACGCCGACGTGAACGAGACCGCCGCGATCGTGTGGGACGCGAAGAAGCAGGGCGGCAAGAGCGGCGTGTGGATCCTCGGCGGCGGGAGCCCGAAGAACTTCCTGCTGCAGACCGAGCCGCAGATTCAAGAGGTGCTGGGGATCGCCGAGAAGGGACACGACTACTTCCTCGCCGTCACCGACGCGCGTTCCGACACCGGCGGTCTGTCGGGCGCCACGCCGGCCGAGGCGGTGAGCTGGGGCAAGATCGACCCGGATCAGTTGCCGGGCACGGTCATCTGTTACGCGGATTCCACGATCGGGCTGCCGTTGCTCACGGCGTACGTGCTTGCACGCCACGAGCCGCGGCCGCTCAAGCGCCTGTACGACCGGCGCGTCGACCTCATGGAGCGCCTGAAGCAGGCGTACTTCGCGAGCGGACGCGCCGCCGAGGTGAGCACGCGGAAGTAGCGGGAGCCCGGCCCGTGACGTCCGCGGGCCGGACTGCCAACCACCAAGGAGGTCTCAGGATGCGTTCCAAGCCCCGCAGGAAGAAGGCGGCGCGGAAGTCGGCGACGCGCAAGGCGCCGCGCAAGAAGACCGCCCGGCGGAAGTCCGCGCGGAAGGTGGCACGCAAGAAGACGGCGCGCCGGCCCGCGCGGCGGAAGGCGGCAAGGAAGAAGAAGGCGGTGAAGCGCCGCCCCGCGATGCGCAAGATGGCGAAGAAGAAGGTGGCGAAGAAGAAGGTCGCCAGCAAGAAGGTCGCGAAGCGGAAGACCGCGAAGAAGCGCGCAGCACCCACGCGCAAGCCCTCCATCATGAAGGCGGCCACGCCCATCGCCGCGGCGCCGATCGTGGAGGAGCCCGACGACGATATAGAGGCCCAGACCGAGTCCGAGCCGCTGGATCTCTTCCCGCCCGAAGCGGAAGAAGAGACGAGCGATATCGGAGGCGGCGGCGGCAGCAACGACGAGGGCGGCGGCAACTGGTGAGCACCGAGTCGCGCCTTTGGGCATCACAAACGCAAGGAACTCGTGAACGTGCGGGCGCCGAGTGACCACGGCGCCCGCTTCCGTTGGCTGTGACACACCTCCGGGTGAGCATCCGCGGCGCCCGGCCTCACCTTCGAGCCCGAACATGACGACGCCGCCCCGCAAGAGCATCCAGCCGTCCGACGCCTGGCGGGAAGCCCGTAAGCTGATCGCCGCGCACAAGAGCCGGCTCACGCTCGGCCTCGGGCTCATGCTCGTGAGCCGCGCCGCCGGCCTCGTGCTGCCCGCCAGCTCGAAGGTGCTGATCGACGACGTGATGGGCAAGCATCGCGTCGACCTGCTGCCGTGGATCGCGTTCGCCGTCGGCGGCGCCACCATCGTGCAGGCGATCACCTCGTTCGTGCTGTCGCAGCTCCTCGGCGTCGCCGCCCAGCGCGCCATCGCCGACATGCGCAAGCGCGTGCTCGCGCACGTCACGCGGCTGCCGATTCGCTACTTCGACTCCACGCAGACGGGCATCCTGATCTCGCGTGTCATGACCGACGCCGAGGGCATCCGCAATCTCGTCGGCTCCGGGCTCGTCCAGTTCACCGGCAGCCTCGTCACCGCCGTCGCGGCGTTGGGGGTGCTCATCTACCTCAACTGGCGGCTGACGCTCGTCACGGTGAGTATCCTGCTCGTGTTCGCCGGCGTCATGACGTTCGCGTTCCGCCGGCTGCGCCCGCTGTTCCGCGAGCGCGGCAAGATCTTCGCCGAGGTCGAGGGCCGGCTGAACGAGACGCTGGGCGGCATCCGCGTCGTCAAGGCGTACGTCGCCGAGCGCCGCGAGGAGCTGGTGTTCGCGCGCGGCATCCACCGCCTGTTCCGCAACGTGGCGAAGTCGATGACCGCGGTGTCGTCGGTGATGACGTTCTCGGGCGTGATCATCGGCGTCGTCGGCATCATCATGATGCTCGTCGGCGGCCGGGACGTGATCGGCGGCACGATGACGCTCGGCGGCTTCATCATGTACCTGTCGTTCACCGGCATGCTCGCCGCGCCGCTCGTGGAGCTGGCGAACATCGGCACCCAGATCACCGACGCGTTCGCCGGGCTCGACCGCATCCGCGAGCTGGAGCAAATGGCGACCGAGGACGCGGGCGACGCCGCGCGGGCGACGCTTCCGACGATGCGCGGCGACGTGCGCTTCGAGGACGTGGGCTTCGAGTACAAGCCCGGGCTGCCCGTGCTCAAGCACATCGGCTTCGAGGCGCCCGCCGGTACGACGACGGCGCTCGTGGGCCCGAGCGGCTCCGGCAAGAGCACGCTGATCGGCCTGATCATGGCGTATCACCGCCCGGTCACCGGCCGCGTGATGCTCGACGGCCGCGACCTCGCCGACATCCGGCTCCACGACTACCGCTCGCACCTCGGCGTCGTGCTGCAGGACAACTTCCTGTTCGACGGCACCGTCGCCGAGAACATCGCCTTCTCGAAGCCCGGCGCCACGCGCGCCGAGATCGAGGAAGTGAGCCGCATCGCCCACTGCGACGAGTTCATCCAGGGCTTCCCGCAGGGCTACGACACGATCGTCGGCGAGCGCGGCGTGCGCCTGTCGGGCGGCCAGCGCCAGCGCGTCGCGATCGCGCGCGCGATCCTCGCCGACCCCGGCATCCTGATCCTCGACGAAGCAACGTCGAGCCTCGACAGCGAGAGCGAGGCGCTGATCCAGGACGCCCTGAAGCAGCTCCGCGCCGGTCGCACGACGTTCGTCATCGCGCACCGCCTGTCGACGATCCGCGGTGCCGACCAGATCCTCGTTCTCGAAAACGGCGAGATCGTCGAGCGCGGCAACCACACGCAACTCATGGCCCTCAACGGCCGCTACCGCCAGCTCCACGACAAGCAATACGCCTGGGAATCGAACCTGTTCGTGAACCCCGGCGAGGACTACGTGCCACCGCGCCCGCCCAGCGAAAAGGCACGAGCGGCGGAAGGTCAGCCGGTCACGTAGCGGCTACTTCTCGCCGTCGATCCGGAAGTAGTGCGCCATGCCCGCCTCGGGCACGCCGATCGTCATCACGATCCCCTTGCGCGTCTCCGTGATCGGGAAGGACGTGACGCCACCCTCGATCACGTCGCCGAGCGCATGCGACGAGCCCCGCGAGACCTCCAGCGGATTCATCAGCTCGACGTGATCGCCGCGGAGCACCCACTTCCCCATCGCGCCGCAACCGCGATGAGCTTGTTTCTCATGCAAGCTCTCCCGGAATATCTTGTTTGCCCGCGACGGAGGAGATCATGGCCAAGCGCAAGGCTGCAAGGAAGACGTCCGACGCATCGAAGACCGCCAAGCGAGATGGCATCAAGTCGATCGACGCTAGCTTCGACGAGGCCATGGCGGCCGCCGAAGAGGTGTTTTCTCGATATCGCAACGCACTTCGCGAACTCGCTCGCCAGTGAACGCAACCCTCCCATCCGCCCTCGCGATCGGGCTCGTCATGGGGTTTCGCCATGCGTTCGAGCCGGACCACATGGCGGCCGTCACCACACTGTCGGGGCGGCACTCGCGCGCGCGTGATGCGTTGTGGCTGAGCCTCAACTGGTCGCTGGGCCACATTGGCACGATCGCGCTCGTCGCGGCGGTCGAAATCGCCCTCGGGCTGCGGCTGCCGGCGCGGCTGTGGCCGCTGTGCGAACTGACCGTGGCGGTGCTGCTTGTCGTGCTCGGCGTGTCGGTGATTGTGCGCACGCTCCGCGGCCGGTGGCACCTCCACCCGCACACGCACGACGGCGTTCCCCACGTGCACGTGCACAGCCACCTGCATGGTGCGGGCCACCACCACGAGCATCCGCGCACCGACGCCCGGCGCGCGCTGGGCTTCGGACTGATGCACGGGCTCGCGGGTAGCGGCGCGATCCTGACGCTGCTCGTCGCGGCGGCGCCCACGCGGCTCCAGATGTGGGGCAGTCTCGGCGCGTTCGGGGCCGGCACGATGCTCGGCATGCTCGTCGTCTCGACGACGCTGTGGGGGCTCGTCCGTGTGACGTCGGCCGGCGGGCTCCGGTGGGTCGCGGTGCTGAGGCTGAGCTCGGCCGCGGCCAGCGTGGTCGTCGGCACGCTCGTCGCCTCGCGCGTCCTCGCCGGTCACTGACCGGGCGAGCCTCGAGGCTCTCCAGCACCGCACTCTTCCCCGCCGTGCCCCGGCCTGCGTATGATCCGCGGCCTACCCGGACGATCGGAGGAGCCGCAATGCCGGTGACGAACGAGATCCATCACGCCGACGGGCGCGTCGAGCTGGCCGATCCATCGCGGCTCGCCTCGAGCGCGTTGTTCAATCCGGACCTTGCTCCCGTCGGGATCAAGGACCGCAACTGGACGACGTACAACTACGCGGCGCTGTGGATCAGCATGGCCCACTGCATTCCCACGTACATGCTGGCGTCGGGGCTGATGGCGGCGGGCATGAACTGGCTGCAGGCGGTCGTCACGATCCTGATTGGCAACACAATCGTGCTCGTTCCGATCCTGCTCAACTCGCATCCCGGCACCAAGTACGGCATCCCGTTCCCGGTGTTCGCGCGCGCCGCCTACGGCACGATCGGCTCGAACCTCCCGGCATTGATGCGCGCGCTCGTCGCGTGCGGCTGGTTCGGCATCCAGTCGTGGATCGGCGGCGAGGCGCTGAACACCTTCTTCTCGGTGATCATCCCCGGATGGAACGGGCTGCTGGGCGGGTCGATCGCCGGGCACGCCGGCACCGAGTGGCTGTCGTTCATGCTGTTCTGGGGCATCAACATCTTCATCATCTATCGCGGCATGGACCTGCTGCGCTGGGTCGAGAATTGGGCGGCGCCGTTCGTACTCGTCATGACGGGCGTGCTGCTGGTGTGGGCGGTGCGCGAGGCGAAGGGACTCGGGCCTCTGCTGCACCAGCCCGGCAAGTTCAACACGCTCGGCGAGTTCATGCCGGTGTTCTGGCCGTCGCTCACCGCGATGATCGGCTACTGGGCAACGCTGTCGCTCAACATGCCCGACTTCACGCGCTTCGGCCGCAGCCAGCGCGAGCAGATGATCGGCCAGGTCGTGGCGCTGCCGACGACGATGTCGGTGTTCGCGGCGATGGGCGTGCTGATCACGAGCGCCACGGTGATCATCTACGGCCGCGCGATCTGGGATCCGGTCAAGCTCGTCGCGGAGTTCAAGGCGCCGATCGTCGTCGCGATCTCGATGTTCACGGCGGTCATCGCGACGCTGGCCGTCAACATCGCGGCGAACGTCGTGTCGCCCGCGAATGACTTCGCCAACGCGTTCCCGAAACTGATCCGCTTCAGCACCGGCGGACTCATCACCGGCATCCTCGGCATCCTGATGCAGCCCTGGCGCCTGCTCGCCGATCCGTCGGGCTACATCTTCTCGTGGCTCATCGGCTACTCGGGCGGGCTCGGCTCGATCGCGGGTGTGCTGATCACCGACTACTGGCTCGTGCGGAAGAAGCGCTTGAAGCTCGAGGATCTGTACTTGGCGCAGGGCGCGTACACATACTCCGGCGGCTGGAACTGGCGCGCGGTGATCGCGACGCTGGCCGGCTGCGCGCTCGCGTGGGGCGGGCTCGTCATCCCCGCGCTCAAGCCGCTCTACAACTACGCGTGGTTCGTCGGCTTCTTCGGCGCCGGCATCCTGTACCGCATCATGATGCCGCCCGTGCCGGCGCCCGACGAGCGCGCCGCGCCGGCGATGCGCGCGGCGTAACGGGCGCGGCCTGGCGCGTCGCCGCCGCGTGCTTCGCGCGGCGGTGACGCGGCCGGTCGCTACCTCAGGTTTCGCTCCTCCAGCCTCGCGAGTGACGCGCCCGAGGCGTCGAGCAG
Organism: Candidatus Eiseniibacteriota bacterium; assembly: GCA_031364505.1. Classification (GTDB taxonomy): domain Bacteria; phylum Eisenbacteria; class RBG-16-71-46; order RBG-16-71-46; family RBG-16-71-46; genus JANLWK01. The sequence goes on from JANLWK010000004.1 coordinate 10,832, forward strand.
CTCGAGCATGCGGCCGGAGACGCGGTAGCGCGCCGTCTTCTCGAGCGCGTGGATGAATGCCGCCTCGACGCGCTCGGTGCCGGGGCACGCCATGCGTGTCGACGCGATGGGGCCGATGCGGAGCGCGGTCTCGCCGGCGTCGTAGCCGCCCGAGATGCGATTGCAGCCGCCCGACCCGGTGGCGCGGCGCGACTTCGGGTCGAACATGATCCATGGCTCGCGCTGCGCGTCGCGCACGACGACCGTGATGCCGCCGACGCGGATCGGGCGCCAGCGCGTGTTCTCGAGACCCTGAGAGAAGCTGCGCTCCGCGCAGCTTTCTCCCGGCGGCGCCGTGAGGAAGCGCTCGACACGGAGCGCCGGTTCCATACCCGTGGCCTCGGGGCGTGGGCGCGTCGTGATGCGGCCCGCGAGCGTCACGAGCAGGTCGGCTCCCGGCGCGCGGCGCTGGCGCACGTAGGCGCGCTCCAGCGAGGCGTAGTCGTCGCCCTGGAGCACCGGCCACTCGATGCCCGAACGGCATTCGCGGAAGCGCGGCTCGCCGTCCACGATGCGGAACGTGCCGCGGAGCCGCAGGCGCGGCTCCATCGGCGCGGGCGCATCGGACCGCGTGAGCTCGGCCGCCGGCCCCGCGTCGGCCGGGCGGTCGCGGTCGATCCGGCGCAGTGTGCGCGCATCGGCCACCGCCCACTGCGTGCGCGCGTCGGCGCCGCCGTCGAGCGACAGCGTGCGCCCGTCCGGCGTCAGCCGCCACGCGCCGACCTCGTACGTGCTCACGTCCTGGGCGTCACGCAGCCACGTGGACTTCATCAGATATCCGCCGCCGGTGAGGAGCTGGAGCTGCAGCTCGAGGCCGGCGCAGTCCGCGCAGGGCAGCGCGCCGCGGAACGTGGCCGGCAGGCTGCCGAACGGCGATGCCGTCTCCTCCGAGTCCGACCCCGGCACCGCGAGCAGCAGCAGCGTGACGATGTGGCCATGGCCGCGCGTCAGGACGGAGTTCGCGAGCGTACTCGTGAACAGGAGCTGGCCGTCGCGCCGGATCGTGCCGCGCACGGTGTAGGCGTGCGTCTCCACGATGCGCCCCGGGTCGTAGTCGATCGCGAAGCGGATCGGCACCTGCCCGGGCTGTTGCATGCGCGTGCGTCCGATCACGACGGCGGGCGCGCCGGCGCGCGAGACGTCCTCGAGCGTCGCCTCGAACACCGCGTCGGGCGTGAGCGCCACGCGCTCGCGGTAGCTCGCCGTGCCGGTGAGTCGGGCGGCGCCGGCGCGCGCTGGAAGCGACGACGCGACGACGACGAGGGCGAGCACGATTCCGATGCGGCGCATGAGTTCCTCCCTCGTGATGCGCGGCATCCGCGATCCCGTGAACGCAGGCCGGCCATCACACGCGCGACTCTACCCGCTCCCGGCGCGCGCCGTCACGGGTTCTGGTGTAACCTGCCCGCCCATGACTCGCAGACCTCGAGCCGCGCTGCCCGAATCCCACCTGCCCGACCTGCGCTTCATTCCCACCGAGTCGATCCTGCCTCACGAACAGCCCGAGAGTGGCCGGCTGGAGGCACTCGTGCGGCGGATTCGCGAGGAATCGATGCTCAAGAATCCGCCGGTGGTGACCCCGTTGATGGAAGGCCCGGACGGCGGGCGTTTCGTCGTGCTCGACGGCGCCAACCGCTCGACCGCGGCGAAGGCGGCGGGCTTCCCGCACATGCTGGTGCAGGTCGTTCCCTACGACGACGAGCACGTGCGGCTCACGACGTGGAACCACGCCCTGCCGCAGTATCCGCACGGCGAGATGCAGCCCGCGCTCGAGCGCATCGAGGGACTCGAGTGCCGCTCGACGCACCTGCTGGCCGCCCGCGCGGCGCTGGCGCGGCGCGAGGCGCTGGCGTGGCTCCAGTTCGACGACGGATCGGTGTTCACGTTGCACGGCGGCCGCGATCTGCACGAGCGGAACGCTTTGCTGAACCGGGTCGTCGACGGCTATCGCGAGCACGGCAAGTTCTATCGCGTGGAAGGTGACGACCTGGACGACGTGCGCGAGCGGCATCCCGACGTGACGGCGCTGGTCGTGTTCCCGCACTTCGAGCCGGCCGAGATCCTCGAGCTGGCGCGCGACGGCGACAAGCTGCCGGCGGGCATCACGCGGCACCTCGTGCGCTGGCGTGCGCTCCGGCTCAACATCCCGATCGAGCGGCTCGCCGACGGGCAGCACACGCTCGACCACAAGAACGAGTGGCTCCGCGACTGGCTGCGCGAACGGCTCGCGATGCGCCAGGTCCGCTTCTACGAAGAGTCGACGGTCCTGTTCGACGAATGAAGGCGGTCGTATTCGAGCGGTTCGGCGGGCCGGACGTGCTCGAATACCGGGATGTTCCGGATCCCTCACCGGGGCCGGGCGAGTTGCTCATCGACGTTCGCGCCTGCGGGATCAACCATCTCGATCTCTGGGTCCGCAGGGGCCTGCCGGGCCTGGATCCGATGATGCCGCACATTCTCGGCTGCGACGTTGTCGGCGAGATCGCGGCGCTCGGCGAAGGCGTGACCGGTCACGCCGCCGGCGACCGTGTGTGGGTGCATCCGACGATGTCGTGCGGCGCCTGCGAGGCGTGCGCGGCGGGTGACGATCACCTGTGTCGCCAGTACGACGTGCTCGGCCGGCGCCGCCAGGGCGGATACGCCGAGCGCGTCGTGATCCCCGCCGCGAACGCGCTGCCGTATCCGGCGAACCTCGCGTGGGACGAGGCGGCCGCGATGCCGCTCGTGTTCCTGACGGCGTGGCACATGCTCGTGACGCGCGCACGGCTCGGCGCCGGCGAGACGTGCCTCGTGATCGGCGCCGGCAGCGGCGTCGGCAGTGCCGCGATCCAGGTGGCGAAGCACCTCGGCGCGCGCGTCATCGCGACGGCGGGCACCGCCGCGAAGCTCGAGCGCGCGAAACAGCTCGGCGCGGATGCCGGAATCGACCACGCGACGCAGGACATCGTCACCGAGTCGCGCCACCACACCGACAAGCGCGGCGTCGACGTCGTATTCGAGCACGTCGGCGGGCGGGTGTTCGAGGCCGGCGTCGCCTCGCTCGCGCGCGACGGCCGGCTCGTGACGTGCGGCGCCACCGACGGGAACCGCGTGAGCCTCGACATCAACCTGCTGTTCGGGAAGCACCTGGCGCTGTACGGTTCGTGGATGGGCAGCCGGTCGGAGTCACTCGCCGTGCTCGAGCGTGTGCGCGCCGGCACGTTCCGCCCCGTCGTCGACTCGGTGCGGCCGCTCGCCGAGGCCCGTGCGGCGCACGAGCGCATCGAAGCGCGCCTTCATTTCGGCAAACTCGTGCTGGTGCCGTAGGCCGGCACGGAGAGGATCCCGTGGCCCCATCGAAGCAGACGTCGAAGAAGACATCGAAGCAGTCGCCGTCCATGCCGTCCACGGGACAGTTCTATCGCCGTCTCGCGCGCAACGCGATCGTCGGCTTCGTCTTCATCTTCGGATCGCTGGCGATCGGCACGATCGGCTACCACCTGTTCATGAGCCTGCCGTGGATCGATTCGTTGCTCAACGCATCGATGATCCTGACGGGCATGGGCCCGGTGGACCACGCGGAGACGACGGCCGCCAAGCTGTTCGCGTCGGCGTACGCGATCTTCAGCGGCGTGGCGTTCCTGGGTAGCGTCGGCGTGCTGCTGGCGCCTCTCGCCCACCGGCTCATGCACCGATATCACCTCGAGACCGAAGAGGAAGAAGAGAAGGACGCCGGCACCGCGTGAGCATCCCCGAGCCCGCACCCTCGCACGCCGCTCCGGGCTGGTTCGATTCCGAGGACGCGCCGGGCGCGCGTGACCTCAGGACCTGCATCCACTGCGGCCTCTGCCTCACCGCGTGCCCGACGTACCGCGAGCTCAAGATCGAGCCCGACTCACCGCGCGGCCGCATCTACCTCATGCGCGGGCTCGCCGAGGGGCGCATCGCACCGTCGGACGAGCTGATCGGCCATCTCGACCAGTGCCTCGACTGCCGCGCGTGCGAAACCGTGTGCCCGGCCGGTGTGCCCTACAGCCGCATGCTCGAAGAGACGCGCGGCCAGCTCGAGCGCCGGCAGCCGCGAACGGGCTTCGCCGCCGGGCTCGGGCGCTGGGCGCTCGAGACGCTGCTGACGAACCGCGCGCTCATGCACCTCGCGGCCGACGTGTTGCGCCTCGGCCAGCGCGGCCCGATCGCGGCCGCCGTCGCCGCCGCGCGCCGGCGCGGCTGGCTGCCGGGCTTCGCGGCGCGCGGGCTCGATATGACGCCGCCGCTCCGGCCGCGCGGCGAGCGCGGGCTCGACCGCCTGGTGTCGCGGCTTCCCGCGGGGGCGCGGATGGAACTTCGCGCCGAGGCCCTGGTGTTCCATCCCGCGGGCACACCCCGCTCGCGCGTCGCGTTCTTTCAGTCCTGCGTGATGGAGGTGATGTTCCCGGGCATCGACCAGGACGCGGTGCGACTGCTGGTGCTCGCGGGCGCCGAGGTCGTGGTGCCGGCCGGCCAGACGTGCTGCGGCGCGCTGCACGCACACGCGGGGCTCCGCCGCACGGCGAAGCGGCTGGCGGCGAAGAACGCGTCGGCGTTCGACGGCGCGTTCGACTTCGTCGTGACGGACTCGGCCGGCTGCGGTGCGGCGCTCAAGGAGTACGACCACCTGCTGGCCGAGGCGCCCGAGGCCTCGCGCGCGGCCACGCTGGCCGGACGCGTGCGCGACGTGTCGCAGGTGCTCGCGGCGCTGTCACTCCCACCCGCGGCGCCGCTCGCCTCGCCCCGCGACGTGACGCGGCCGCTGCGCGTCGCCTACCACGACCCGTGCCACCTGGCGCACGCGCAGAAGGTGCGCTCGGAGCCGCGTGCGCTGCTCGATGCGCTGCCCGGCGTCGAGCGCGTCGACCTGGCGAATTCGGATTGGTGCTGCGGCAGCGCCGGCGTCTACAACCTGACGCACGAGGAGATGGCTGACGCCCAGCTCGATCGGAAGATCGAGACGATCCGTGCCGCCGACCCCGACGTGGTGATCGCGTCAAACCCCGGCTGCCTGCTCCACATGGAGCGCGGCGCGAACGCCGCGGGCCTCGGCGTGCGCATGATGCACGTGGTCGAGCTGCTGGCGATGGCGCACCCGGCGCCCGGCGGGCCGGGGCGGAGCGCCCCCGCTGCCGGTGTCCGCTCCGAGTGACACGCGCGCGCGCACGGGCGAAGACGCCGGCCGGCGGCCGCGCCGTCGCCGCGACGCTGTCGCGCGAAGCCGTCGCGGCGTCGTTCATCGAGCGTCAGTGGCTGGACAGGCCGCGCGCCCGCCGGCTCGGGCCCCGCTCGCTTGCCGAGTTCGTCGAGCGCACCGGCGGGCTACAGATCGACACGATCAACGTGCTCGAGCGCGCTCATTACCTGACGCTCTGGAGCCGCTTCGGTGCCTACGACCGGCGGCGGCTCGACCGGATGATCTACCGGCAGCGGACGCTGTTCGAGTACTGGTCGCACGCGGCCTGCTTCGTGCCGCGCTCCCACGCCCCACACTGGCGCCGCGTCATGGCCGACTACCGCACGCAGCACGTCGGGTGGGGCAGCTGGCTGCGCAAGAACGCGCGGCTGCTGCGCGAGGTCGAGGCCGCGGTGGGCGAGCGCGGCCCCCTCGGCAACTCCGACTTCGCCCAGCCCCGCCCGCGTGGCGGCACGGGCTGGTGGGGCTGGAAACCGGCGGCGCACGCGCTCCACTTCCTCTGGATGAGCGGCCGGCTGCTGGTGAGCGACCGCGTTCACTTCCAGAAGCGGCTCGACCTCGCCGAGCGCGTGCTGCCCGAGCTGGCGACGGTCGAGCCCGAGACGTGGCCCGAGTTCCTGCGCTGGCACACGCGGCTGTCGCTCGCGGCCATGGGGGCCGCGACCGAGACCGACCTGCGCATGTACCTGAGCTTCCCTCGCGTGCCCGTCGCGAAGCGGCGCCAGGGCCTCACGTCGATGCTCGCGTCGGGCGAAGCGGTGGCGGTCGCGGTCGATGGCGACTCGGCACGCTGGTACGCGCTCGCCGCCGATGTGCCCGCGATCCAGGCCGCCGGACGACGGCGCCGCGGCCCCCGCGGCACCACGCTGCTCTCGCCGTTCGACTCGCTGCTATGGCACCGCGATCGTGTTCGGCGGCTGTTCGGATTCGACTACCGGGTCGAGATCTACACCCCCGGTCCCAAGCGCGTGCACGGCTACTACTCGCTGCCGATCTTCCACGACGGCCTGCTCATCGGCCGCCTGGACGCCAAGAACCACCGGGCCGACGCGCACCTCGAAATTCGGAATGTCCACTTCGAGTCATGGTTCGTAAAGGGCGAGACCCCACCCGGCGCCCACTGGGGAAGACCCGATCGGGACACCGCCATCGCCGGCGTCGCCGAGTCCATCCGCTCCCTCGGCGAGTTCCTCCAAGCCCGCCGGATCACCTGCCTAAAGGTCCAACCCACCACCCTCACCCGCCCCATGAAGGCCGCCCTCGAAGCCCATTCCGACCGCTAAAACACAGGTCGAAACAGCGCAACCGATACGCGAAGCATAACCACGCAAGTGCCCATCGCAACACTGCATAGGGGCGGATGGTGAATCGGCGCATCGGTTCGCGGACGACGCGAGCGGAGCGAAGCGGAGTCCCCATCCGAGGGCGTGTGAATGGCGCGCGCAGCCAGGATGGCGGAGCGCAGCCAGAGGCAGCGAGCCGTAGCAGGAGCGAAGGCGAGCGTGCCCTCGGATGGGGAGCTCCGCTTCGCGCAGCGACCCTCATCGGAGGGGTGACGCGTGGACCGCGATCCGACCCGCATGGACAGCGGCCCAAACATTGCACCATTTCTGACCGCTCAAACCGGCCTCGAAACGCCGTTCGAACCGATATTTCCCTTTTAAATCGAGGTGGAAGTTGATATACCCGCTTGCGGCCGGGGCGCACCGTGCGCCCGTCCTGATGTGGCCGCAGTCCATCCTTTCGACTCAGGGAGGAAAGAACCGATGGCGAAGATGATGACGAAGTCGCAGATCGCGGGTCATCTCGCGAACAAGTTTGAGCTCACGAAGAAGACGAGCACCATGATCCTCGAAGAGCTGGCGACGCTGGCAGCGAAGCAGGCGCGGAATGGCTTCGTGTTCCCGGGCGTGGGCAAGCTGGTCGTGGTCAAGCGCAAGGCCCGCATGGGCCGCAACCCGCAGACGGGCGAGGCCATCAAGATTCCGGCCAAGACCGTGCTCAAGTTCCGCATCGCGAAGGCGATGAAGGAGCTGGCGCTCAAGTAGCCGCTGACCGCTCGGGACCCCCGGCACTCACGTGCCGGGGTCTCGGCGTTTTTGGACGATCCGTTGCTCCCACTTCGGCCCGATTCGCCGGCATTTCGTGCCCATTTCATCCCATTTCGTCCTAGAGAGGTCCTCGCGCCGCGCCGATAACCAGCGTGCCGGGGCGCGATTCTCCCGCCCTCCCGGCCATCGGCGGAGGCCCCTCTGAAGCACACGGATTCGCTCGTCGACAACCTGCCGTTCCCCGTCGTCACGGTGCTGCAGACCGGTGAGATGGTGGAGCACAACCACGCGTTCCGCCTGCTCGCCGAGCACTGCAATGCGCGTCCGAACCTGGCCGAGCTGTTCGGCGCCGCGTTCGTTCGCGTGCTGTCGCGCGCGTGGATCGAGCGGCACATCCAGTCCACCGCGCCGGTCATCGTCGGCCCGGAGCCGCGCCCGACGTACCGCATGTCGTTCATGAGCGGCGGCGACGACAAGACGCTGGGCGTCGTGCTGCAGGACGTCACGGCCGAGCTCGAGTGCCGGCGCATGCTCGCCGAACGCGACCGCGACTTCGCCGTGCTGCGCGACATCGGCGTCGGCCTCTCGAGCCTGCTCGAGATCGAGCCGCTGGCGCTGCGCACCTACGAGGCGACGCAGAAGGCGATTCCCTCGCGCAACATCTACATCGCGATCTACGACCGCGAGACCCAGACCATCGCGTTCCCCCGCTACCAGGAAGACGGCGAGTGGAAAGAGATGACGTCCCGCCCGTTCGGCAACGGCCTGACCGAACACATGCTCGTGACCGGCGAGCCGCTCATGTTCAACGACCGCGTGGGCGAGCGGGCGCGCGAGATCGGCATCGAGCCCGTCGGGCGCTCGTGCAAGGCATGGATGGGAGCGCCGATGGTGATCGACGGTGAGGCGATCGGCGTGATCGGCCTGCAGGACTACGAAAGCGCCGACGTGTACGACCAGCACGACCTCGAGATGCTCACGATCATCGCCGCGCAGGCGGCCGCGGGCATCAAGAACGCCCGTTCGCTCACGGCGGAGCGGCGCGCGTTCCGCGAGCTGTCCGAGGCGCAGTCGCGCATGCTCGAGACCGAGCGGCTGCGCGGCGTCACGGAGACGGTCGGCGCGCTCAACCACGAGGTCAACAACCCGCTCGCGGCGATCGCGGGCAACTCGCAGCTGCTGCTGCGCAAGCCCGACGGTATTCCCGTGTCCGCGCTGCAAAAGATCGAGGCGATCCACGACGCCGCCCGCCGCATCCAGCGCGTGACGACCAAGATGTCGTCGCTGATCCAGGCCTGCTCGATGGAGTACCCCGGCCAGCAGGCGATCCTGGACGTCGAGAAGTCGCTCGGACGCAAGGATGACCACGCGCCCGCCGACGCGCCCGCGACCCCGGAGCCGCGCAAAGCCGCCTGAGCGGCCACGAAGCGACGCGGTGGCATCGCGCGCGACCCGTCGTCTAGCATGCCGCCGTGATCGACGCGCACACGTACGGCCTGTTCTTCATCGCGGCGCTGGTGCTGGTGGTCACGCCCGGCCCGGACACGCTGCTCGTGCTGTCGCGCACCCTCGCCGACGGCACCGGCCACGGCCTGTGGACGCTGCTCGGCACCCAGACCGGCAATCTCGTCCACGCGATGCTCGCGGGCCTCGGCATCTCGACCGCGATCCTGCTGTTCCCCGTCGCCTTCACCGTGCTGCGCTTCGGCGGCGCCGCGTATCTGGTGTTGCTCGCCATCCAGGCGTGGCGCGCGCGGCCGCACATGCCCGCCGCGCCGGATGCCGCGAAACACCGCCCCGCCAGCGCCGGTGGGTTCTACGTGCAGGGGCTCGCGAACAATCTTGTGAACCCGAAGGTGATCCCGTTCTTCCTCGCGCTGTTCCCACAGTTCATCAGACCGGGCGCGGGAAACCTGCCGCTGCAGAGCGCGATCCTCGGCGGTACCATCGTCGCGATCTCGCTCGTCTGGATCGGCGGCCTGGCGATCGTCGCCGGCCGCGCCCGCGACTTGGCTACCCACAGCGCCGCGTACGTGCGCATCATGCAGCGCGTGGCCGCCGTCGCGTTCCTCGCGCTGGCGGCCCGGCTCGTCGTGGTCGACCATTGAACCCTTCACGCGCGCCCGTCGCGCACACACCGAGGACACACGTCATGCCGAAACTGCGAACCGTGATGGCGGTGGGACTGGCCCTGACGCTGGCTGCGAGCGCAACGGGCAAGACGAAATGGCCGGAGCCCGAAGCACCCGCGGTACCCGGCACCGACGGATACGTCGCCATCCCGCACGCCGCGATCCCGCCGAGCCCGGCGCGCACGTACAAGGCCGTCTTCAACGCGACGCAGGCGGCCGCCCATCCGAAGGAGGTCGTCCCCGCGCTCAACATGGCGGGCTCCGAGCTGAATGCGCTCGCCGTGGAGAGCGTGCCCCTGAACCGCGCGAAATTCGTCGTGGTGTTCCACGGCGCCGCGATCAACGGCCTGCTGGACAACGCGCATTACCGCGCCAAGTACCGCGTCGACAACCCGAACCTGCCCGTGATGGCCGCGATGAAGAAGGCGGGCGCCCAGCTGTACGTCTGCGGCCAGAACCTGGCGTTCGACCACGTGGACCCCGCGACCCTGTCGAAGGACGTCACCGTGGCGAGCGACGCCCTGATCGTGTTGATGACCTTCCAGAACGACGGCTACGCGGTGCTCGAGTACTGAACCGGCCGCGAACTACTTGATGAGGAATCGCACAATGGCTGTGTTTCGATATCTCGTAGATGACGTGGACGAGGCGCTGCCGTTCTACCGGGCGCTCGGGTTCCGGCTCGCCGAGCGCTGGGGGCCGCCGTTCGCGGTCGTGAAGGGCAAGGGACTGCACATCTGGCTGAGCGGACCGGGCACCTCGGCGCGCCGGCCGTTGTCGACAGGTAAGCTGCCGAAGCCCGGCGGATGGAACCGCGTCGTCGTCGAAGTGAAGGATCTCGACGCGATGCTGGTGCGCCTCGACGCCATGGGAGGGCGAACGCGCAGCAAGCCCATCAAGGGACCGGGCGGGCGGCAGGTGCTGATCGACGATCCGTCCGGCAATCCGATCGAGCTGTTCGAAGCCCGCGGCCGGTAGGGGATGCGATGACCGAAACGCCACGCTGGGAGCCGCGCAATCCGGAGTTCGAACGCGTCGTGCGCGAGAGCTTCGGCCGCCAGGCGCAAATGACCACGCTCGGGGCACACCTGACGCGCGTCGAACCCGGTGCGGTCGACATCACGGCGCCCTACGACGAGCGCTTCAGCCAGCAGAACGGCTTCTGGCATGCCGGCGCCGTCGCGAGCATCGCGGACTCCGCGTGCGGCTACGCCGCGTTCAGCCTCGCCTCCGCCGGCACGGACGTGCTCGCGGTCGAGTTCAAGATCAACCTGCTTGCCCCCGCGCGCGGCGACACGTTCCGCGCCGTCGCACGCGTGCTCCGCGCGGGCCACACGCTGTCGGTCTGCACGGCCGACGTGTTCGCGCTCGACGGCCAGGACAGCACGCTGATCGCGGTGATGCAGTCGACGGCGATCATCCGCGAGGTGCGCGGATGAAGCGCCCGCCACTCGAAGTCGATGCCGACATTCGTCGCGCCCACACGCTGCCGTCGTGGGTGTATGGGGATCCGGCGGTGTGGGCGGCACAGCGCGAGCGTGTGTTCCAGCCGTCGTGGCAGCTCGTCGCGGATCGTTCGCGCGTTAAAGTGCCAGGGCAGGTGCATCCGTTCTCGCTGCTCGAGGGGATGCTCGAGATTCCGCTGGTCATGACGCGGGATCGCGAGGACCGCATCCACTGCCTGTCCAACGTCTGCACGCACCGTGGCACGTGCGTGGTGGAACATCCGGGCGTCGAGACGGTGCTGCGGTGCCGCTACCACGGCCGGCGCTTCGGGCTCGATGGGCGCTTCCAGTTCATGCCGGAGTTCGACGGCGTGGAGGGATTCCCGTCGCCCGCCGACGACCTCGCGCGCGTGCCGTGGGGCGAGTACGGCCCGTTCCTGTTCGCGTCGCTCGCGCCCGAGACGCCACTCGACCAGGTCCTCGCGCCGTTCGCCGCGCGCTGCGGGCACCTGCCGCTCGCGCGGGCCGAGTTCAACGCCCAGCACTCGCGCGACTACGTGGTGCGCGCGAACTGGGCACTCTACGTCGACAACTACCTCGAGGGCTTCCACATCCCCTACGTGCACGCGGGACTGAGCGAGGCGCTCGACTACGGCGACTACCGCACCGAGCTTTTCCCGTGGGGCGTCCTGCAGCTCGGCGTCGCGTCGAACGACTTGGGCCTCTTCACGCTGCCCGACGGCCACCCCGACCGCGGCCAGCGCATCGCCGCCTGGTACTTCTGGCTGTGGCCGAACACCATGCTCAACGTGTACCCGTGGGGCATCTCGGTGAACGTCGTGAAGCCGCTGGCCGTGGATCGCACGCGCGTGTCGTTCCTGAGCTACGTCTGGAACGAGGAGGCGCTCGACCGCGGCGCGGGCGCCGGCCTCGACCGCGTGGAGCGCGAGGACGAGGTGATCGTCGAGAGCATTCAGGCCGGCATGCGCTCGCCGCTGTACTCGCGCGGCCGCTACTCGCCGGCGCGCGAAACCGGCGTGCACCACTTCCACCGGATGCTCGCGGCGCGGCTGGGGTAGCCCCCGAGCCAGTGTCCGGACCACTCGGACTGCGGTTCACACATTTCCGATTGCGGGCCGCGCCGCGCGGGATGCAGACTTGATGCACCCTCGGTCGTCACATGCCGGCACGTCCCCTGTGCCGGAGTTTCTTGCAATGCGCCGTTCGGGGGCGCACCGGTCGGACCGGTGCCCTTGGTCGGCGCAGCGCACGAGCAGCGCCGATCGTTCCTGGCCGCCACGCCGCCGAGGAGATCGATTGATGCCTAGCCTACTCGAGCATCCCGCCCATACGAACGCACGTGCGCACCGGGCCACCTGGCTGGCGCTCGCACTGGCGCTCGCGCTGATCCCACGCCCCACGCATGCCCAGACCATTCTCCAGGACTTCCCCGTCACCGATGGGGTCGTCTACGCCTCGGCAATCGACGGGAACACGCTGTACCTGGGAGGCGCGTTCACGTACGTCGGCCCGCGCACCGGCAGCGGCGTTCCGGTGGATACGGGAACCGGCCTCGCGATCCCCGGCTTCCCGCACGTGGTGGGCCGCATACGCGCGGTCGTGTCGGACGGCGCGGGCGGCTGGTACATCGGCGGCGACGTCACGTCGGTCGGCGGGCTCCCGCGGCAGGGCGCGGCACACATTCTCGCGGACAACTCGGTCGACGGATGGAACCCGAGCCCCGATGCCGCCGTGCTCGCGCTGGCGTTCGACGGCACCAACATCTACGCGGGTGGCTTGTTCCTGTCGATCGGCGGCCAGTCGCGCAATCGCATCGCCGCACTGGATCCCGTGACGGGCCTCGCGACGGCGTGGAATCCCAACGCGACGAGCGGCTCGGTCCAGGCGCTCGTCGCCAGCGGCGGCGTGGTCTACGCGGCGGGTAGCTTCGTCAACATTGGCGGCCAGCCGCGCAACCGTATCGCGGCGATCGACGTGACGACCGGCAACGCCACGACGTGGAACCCGAATTCCAGCGGGACGGTGAGCGATCTGGCGCTGAGCGGCAGCAGGCTGTTCGCGAGCGGGAATTTCGGGATGATCGGTGGCGCGCCGCGCTCGCGTGTCGCGGGACTCGACCTCATCACCGGCAACGCCACGGGCTTCGATCCGGGCTTCGTCGACAACATGATCCAGGCGCTGGCCGTTGCGGGCAACGTCGTCTACATCGGCGGTAACTTTACAGGCATCGGCATGCCGACGACGTTCGCACGCAACTGCATCGCCGCACTCGACGCGACGACGGGACTGCTCCTGGGCTGGAATCCGAATTCCGACTCGAACGTGCTCGCGCTCGTGGTGGACGGTGGGACGGTCTATGCTGGCGGCTACTTCACGTCGATCGGCGGCCAGCCGCGCTTCGGCGTCGCGGCACTCAGCGCTGCGAGCGGGCTCGCAACGGCGTGGGACCCGGAGACCCAGAACCTGTTCAACGCGCTCGGCGCCACGACGGCCGGCGTCCAGGCGCTGGCTCTGGCTGGCGGTTCCCTCTACGTCGGCGGCGGCTTCATGAGTCTCGGCGGCAAGCGGCGCACGGGACTCGCGGCGGTCGACATCCCGAGCGGCCAGGTCACCGCGTGGGACCCGGGCGTGAACGACACCATCAAGGTGCTCGTCGCCGGCGGTGGCCGACTGTACGCGGGAGGCCGGTTCACGAGCATCGCGGGCCAGCCGCGCAATCGTATCGCGGCGTTCGATCTTCCCGCCGGCACGGTCGCGACGTGGGACCCGAACGCCGACCAGGACGTGCGTGCGATCGCGGTCGATGCAAGCACCGTGTACGCGGGCGGCGATTTCACGTCGATCGGCGGCCAGTCGCGCAACCACGTCGCGGCACTCGACGCGGGGACGGGCGCCGCCGCGCCGGCGTGGGATCCGAACGCGGACGGCCCGGTGTACGCGCTGGCCGCCGGAGGCTCGACGGTCTACGCCGGCGGCTCATTCGCGAACATCGGCGGCGGCACACGCGCGAACCTCGCGGCACTCGGCGCGTCCGACGGCCTGGCGACTGCGTGGAGCCCCGATCCGACCGCCATGGTGCGCGCGCTGCTCACGGGCCCGGGCATCGTCTACGTCGGCGGTGACTTCGGATCGATCGCGGCCACGGTGGCGCCGCTGCTCGCGGGAGTCGACGCGACCACGGGCAGCCTCATCTGGAAGCCGCTCATGACGGGCAACTCCGTGCGCGCGCTGTGCCGCAGCCGCGGCGCCATCTGCGCGGGCGGCGTCTTCTACACGCTCGCCGGCGTGCCGCACACCTACGTGGCGGCAATCCATCCCACGACCGCGGTCGCCGAGAGCTGGGATCCCGTGGCCGACAATCCCGTGAACACCCTGGCCTCGGACGGCACGTCGCTGT
>JANLWK010000370.1:0-3192 GCA_031364505.1 Candidatus Eiseniibacteriota bacterium
CAAGCTGCTGGAGATCGGCATGCAGCTCGAGGAGATCGCGCTGAAGGACGAGTACTTCGTGCAGCGCAAGCTCTACCCGAACGTCGACTTCTATTCGGGCATCATCTACAAGGCGCTCGGCATCCCCGAGAACATGTTCACGGTGATGTTCACGATGGGCCGCATGCCGGGATGGGTCGCCCACTGGCTCGAGGCGCGCCGCGACCCCGACTTCAAGATCTGCCGCCCGCGCCAAGTCTACGTCGGCGCGACCCAGCGGGGCTATCTGCCGATGGCCCAGCGCGGCTGAGGCCCCGAACCTCCCGGGGCTTCACGCCTCCTCGTTTCGCCGTCCGTTCAGGCGGTCCCGCGGTTCCGCGGCCGCCTGGACTCATTCCGGCTCCCGCCTTGGCGCGTTTCGGCTCCGCCGTTCAGTCCCGGTGAGTGGCCGCCGATAACCCCGGCGATCCATGGACGGGTGGTTTTGCGCCGGCATCGGTCCCGGCCGCGCGTCCGGCGGGCTTTTCCGGGAGGCAATCGTGGCACTCAAGAACAAGGTCGTGGCCCGTTACCTCGACGGTCGCGTCCTGAAGGGTACGACCCAGGACTTCATCCCGACGCGTTCGTTCTTCCACGTCATTCCGGACGCCGGCGGCTCGGGCGTGCAGGTCCGGATCGACCAGCTCAAGGCCGTGTTCTTCGTTCGCGACCTCGCGGGCAACCGCGAGCGCGTCGACGTGCCCGCGTTCACGCGCGGCCCCGGCGAGAACGCCTACGGCAAGAAGATCGCCGTGCGCTTCGCCGACGGCGAGCTGATCTGCGGCTACTCGCTGTCGTACAGCCCGGGACGCGACGGATTCTTCATGGCGACCATGAATGCGCGCGGCAACAACGAGCGCATCTTCGTCGTCATCACGCCGGGCGTCGAAGTGCTCGAGGGCGAAGCGGCCGACGAACTGGTGAAGCGCTGGGCCTCGGGCGAAGCCGCCTGACGTTGACCTCCCCTTGAGGCGCGGCCTACTCTGCGCGTCTCATGAGCGCGCCGGGCACCGAATCGAATCCCCTGCGGGTCGCGATCGTCGGATCGGGACCCGCAGCGTTCTATGCGGCCGAAACCCTGCTGAAGCAGCCCGGGCTCGCCGTTCAGGTGGACATGCTCGAGCGGCTGCCCACGCCGTACGGGCTCGTGCGCGGCGGGGTCGCCCCCGATCACCAGAAGATCAAGTCGGTGATCCGCATCTACGAGCAGGTGGCGAAGCTCCCCGGGTTCCGCTTCTTCGGCCACATCACCTTCGGCCGCGACGTCACGCTCGACGACCTTGCGGCCCATTTCCACATGATCGTGTTCGCGACCGGCGCACAGACCGACCGGCGCATGGGCGTGCCGGGCGAGGATCTCGCCCGCATCCACTCGGCCACCGAGTTCGTCGCCTGGTACAACGGGCATCCCGACTTCCGCGACCGTACGTTCGACCTGTCGCAGGAGCGCGTCGCCATCGTGGGCGTGGGCAACGTCGCGATCGACGTCGCGCGCATCCTGCTGCTGCCGCTCACCGAGCTGCGCACGACCGACATGGCCGACCACGCGCTCGAGGCGCTGTCGCGGAGCCGCGTCCGCGAGGTCACGATGCTCGGTCGCCGCGGCGCCGCGCAGGCGGCGTTCACTAACCTCGAGATCCGCGAGCTGGGCGAGCGCATCGAGGCCGACGTGCGTCTCGCGACCGAGGACGTGGTGCTCGACGCGATGAGCGAGGAGCAGGTGAAGGCCGGCGGTCGGATCGCCGGCGAGCGCATGGACATCCTGCGCGCGTACGCTGCGCGCGAGGCGTCCGGGCGGCCCAAGGTGCTGCACCTGCGCTTCCTCGCTTCGCCCGTCGAGTTCCTCGGCGACGAATCGGGCGGCGTGCGGGCGATGCGCGTCGAGCGCAACCGCCTGTGCGCCGGGGACGCCGGCGCGATCGTCTGCGAAGGGACCGGTGCCGTCGAGGAGGTCCCGGTCGGCCTCGTGTTCCGCTCGGTCGGCTACCACGGCGTGCCGCTCGACGGAGTTCCGTTCGATGCGCGCCGCGGCCTGATTCCCAACGACCACGGCCGCGTACTGGCGGCCCCCGCCGGCGAGCGCGTGCCCGGGCTCTACGTCTCGGGCTGGATCAAGCGCGGCCCGAGCGGCGTCATCGGCACCAACAAGGCCGATTCGATCGAGACGGTGAAGCGCATGGTCGAGGATGTCGCCGCCGGTGCCGCCCTCGCGCCCGCGAACCCGGCGCCCGAGGCGTTCGAGCGACTGCTGCGCGAGCGCCAGCCGCGGCTCGTGGAATACGCCGACTGGCAGCGGCTCGACCGGCTCGAGATCGAGCGCGGCGCTCCCGCCTCGCGGCCGCGCGTCAAGTTCACCTCGATCGAGGAGATGCTCGGTGCGCTGACGGAGGCGTCGTGACGGCGGACTGCCTGTTCTGCCGCATCGCGAGCGGCGAGATCCCCGCCGAGCGCGTCGCCGAGACGTCCCGCGTGATCGCCATCCGCGACATCCAGCCCCAGGCGCCGACCCACGTGCTGCTGATTCCGCGCGAGCACGTGGCCTCATCGGCCGCCGACCTCAACGCCGACCATGCCGCGCTGCTGGGCGACCTGTTCGCGCTGGCCGCGCGCCTCGCCGCGCGCGAGGGACTCACGCGCGGCTGGCGGCTGGTGACGAACGTGGGCGAGGAGGGCGGCCAGAGTGTCCCGCACCTCCACGTGCACCTGCTCGGCGGACGCCCGATGACCTGGCCGCCGGGCTGATCGTCCCGTGTTGCGCGCCGTCCCGATGATCCAAGCGTGCCTCAACGGCCGCCGCACGCGCGACGAGCACGCCGCGATTCCCATCACGCCGGACGATCTCACGCGTGATGCCGCCGCGGCGGTCGCGGCCGGCGCGCGATCCGTGCACGTGCACCCACGCGGCGACGACGGCCGCGAAACGATGGACGGCGAGGCGCGCGCGAAGACCCTGTGGGCGCTGCGCGCCGCATGCCCCGGCATCGAGATCAGCGTGACGACCGGCTTCTGGATCGAGGGCGACGTCGAAAGACGAATGGCGAAGCTCGAAACGTGGAGGCCCAGCCAGATTGTGCTGGCCGACCTGGACAACGACGGCGACCTGGACGCGGCAGTCCCCTCCTTCAGTAGCAACGTCGTGTCGGTACACCGCAATGTGGGAGGTGTGCTAGGCGC
>JANLWK010000400.1:0-3558 GCA_031364505.1 Candidatus Eiseniibacteriota bacterium
GCCGCCGCCGACTTCGCCACCTCCGCGATCCTGGCAAACGCCGCGGTGTCGCGGACCGCGAGGTCGGCGAGGAGCTTGCGGTTCACCTCGACGTTCGCGCGCTTGAGTCCGGCGATCAGCGTGCTGTAAGACAGGCCGTTCACGCGCGCCGCTGCGTTGATGCGCGTGATCCACAGGCGGCGGAAGTCGCGCTTCTTCAGGCGGCGGTGCTCGTAGGCGAACTGGCCCGCGCGCTGCACGGTCTGGAGCGCGGTCTTGTACAGCTTGCGGCGGCCGCTGTAGTTGCCCTTGGCCTTGACGAGGACCTTGCGCCGACGGGCGCGTGCGGGAACGACGGTTTTCGCGCGTGGCATGACACTCTCTCCTTATGATGAAGCCCCGGCGCGCCGTCTCGGGCGCTCGCGGGTCGATGGTCGAACGGGTGGGGTCCTAGCGCTTGCCGAGCATTCGCAGCACGCGGGGCTGGTCGACTTCGGCGACCAGCGTGTATCCCACGAGCTTGCGCTTGCGATCGCGCGGCTTGCCCGTCATCCCGTGACGCAATCCGGAGTGCGCGCGCTTGGCCTTGCCGGTGCCGGTCAGCTTGAATCGCTTGGCCGCCGAGCGGTTGGTCTTCATCTTGGGCATATCGATCGACTCCTTTGAATGTTCGTGCTACGACGTCGTTGGCGACGGCCCGGGCCCCACGGGTCCCGCAGGCGGGGCGTCGGCCTTCCCGTCGGCCTTCATGTCGGGTTTCCCGTCGGCCTTCCCGTCAGCCTTGCCGTCGGCCTTGCTCTCCGGCTTGACGACGGGTTTCTGCGCCTTCGGCATCACCACGGCGGTCAGCGACCGCCCTTCCTGCCGCGGCGGTGTCTCCACCAGCGCGACGTCCTGGATCTCGGCCATGATCCGCTTCATCAGAACGTGTCCGATTTCGGTGTGCGCGATCTCGCGCCCGCGGAACGTGATCGTGAATTTCACCTTGTCACGGTCACCGATAAAGTTGCGAGCGTGCTTCATCTTGAAGTCGTAGTCGTGGTCGTCGATCTTCGGCCGCATCTTGATTTCTTTCAGATGCGTATGGTGCTGCTTCTTCTTCGCCTTGCGCGCCCTGAGATTCTGTTCGTACTTGAACTTCCCGTAGTCCATGATCCGGCACACGGGAGGCCGCGCCGTCGGCGACACCTCGACGAGATCGAGTCCCTTCGACTGGGCGAGCGCCAGCGCGTCGCGCACCGGCAACACCCCCACCTGCTGCCCGTCGTCCGCGATGACGCGTACCTGCGGCACGCGAATCCGCTCGTTGACGCGGGTCTCCGGCTGTCGGTTGATCGAAATGGCTCACACCTCCATCTGTGCATCGGGACGTCACCCGGGCCTTCGCCGAGCAAGCGAAACGCCGGGCAGGGTCTCCAAGCAGAAACCCCGCCCGGCGTTGGCCGGATGCGCAAGGCTCCGGATCGTGCCGGAGCGCGCAACTGGGACCCGTGAGCTGGATGCGGCGCCTCAAGCGCCAGACATCCGCGTGGGGTGAGAAGCCGAACGGGCTTCCGCTTGGTCAATCAGCCATGCATCGTACGGGGTTCCCGGGGGGCAATGCAAGCCCCGCCTGGACGAGCGCCGACACGAAGACCGGGGCCGCGCGGCGGCCGAGCTACCTCGTCCGTTCCCGGGTCTCGCGCTGGACGCGCTCGAGGAACGCCTCGCGGCTCATGGCCTCGAGCTGGCCCACGCCCTTGCGGCGCGGGGCCACGGTGCCGGCCTCGGCCTCGCGCGGGCCGACGACGAGCATGTAGGGAATCTTCTCCAGCTCGGCGTCGCGGATCTTCGCCCCCATCTTCTCCTCGCGCAGGTCCGCCTCGGCACGCACGCCGCCCTCCCGCAGCAGCCGCACGGTGTCGACGGCGTAGTCGAGCGCCTTCGGATTCGCCGGGATGACCTTCACCTGCATCGGCGCGACCCACACCGGGAACTCGGCGCCCGTGTGCTCGATGTAGATGCCGACGAACCGCTCGAGCGATCCCAGCAGCGCGCGGTGGAGCATGATCACCTCGTGCTCCTTGCCGTCGGGGGCCGTGTAGTGGACGCCGAAGCGCTTGGGCAGGTTGAGATCGACCTGCACCGTGCCGCACTGCCACTCGCGTCCCAGCGCGTCCTTGAGCTTGATGTCGATCTTGGGCGCGTAGAAGGCGCCGCCGCCCTCGTCCACTTCATACGCCATGCCCCGGGCCTCGAGCGCCTGGCGCAGCGCCGCCGTGGCGAACTCCCACTCCTCGTCCGAGCCGAGATACTTGTCGTGCGGACGCGTCGCGAGGTAGCAGCGGTAGTCGTAGCCGAAGGTGCTGATCAGCAGGTGGTGCAGGTCGAGCACGCCCTGCACTTCCGACTGGAGCTGCTCCGGCGTACAGAAGATGTGCGAGTCGTCCTGCGTGAATCCCCGCACGCGCTCCATGCCGTGCAGCACTCCCGAGCGCTCGTAGCGGTAGACCGTGCCGAGCTCGGCGAAGCGGACGGGCAGGTCGCGGTAACTGTGCTTCCGCGCGTTGTAGATCATGATGTGGCCGGGGCAGTTCATCGGCTTGGCGCGGTACGCCTGGTCGTCGATCTGCATCGGCGCGTACATGATGTCGGCGTAGTTCTGCAGGTGGCCCGAGATCTCGTACAGCTTCTCGCTGGCGATGTGCGGGGTATAGACCAGCTCGTAGCCGTGCTTGAGGTGCTCGTCCTTCCAGAAGCCCTCGATGATGTGGCGCACCATCCCCAGGCGCGGGTGCCACAGCACGAGGCCCGGGCCGATCTCCTCCTGGATCGAGAACAGGTCCAGCTCGCGGCCCAGCCGCCGATGGTCGCGCTTGAGCGCCTCCTCGACGTTCTTCAAGTGCTCCTCGAGGGCCTCGGGCGACTCGAAGGCGGTGCCGTAGATGCGCTGCAGCATCTCGTTCCGCTCGCTGCCGAGCCAGTACGCGCCGGCGACGTGCGTGAGCTTGAACGCCTTCACCGCTCCGGTCGACGCGACGTGCGGGCCGCGGCACAGGTCGACGAACCCGCTGTTCGTGTAATAGCTGACCTTGGCGCCCGCGGGAATCTGGCCGAGGAAGTGCAGCTTGTACTTCTCCCCCGCGGCGGTGAAGCGGCGCTCGGCCTCGTCCCGGGTGGTCTCCGAGTGCTCGAAGCGCTGGTCCTCCGCCACGATCTCGCGCATGCGCGACTCGATCCGCACGAGGTCCTCGGGCGTGAACGGCGTGTCGCGCGCGAAATCGTAATAGAACCCGTTCTCGACCGGCGGCCCGCCGGCCACCTTCACGTCGGGGAACAGCTCGGTGACGGCGGTGGCGAGGATGTGCGCGGTGGAATGACGCAGCCGGTAGAGCGACTCGCCCCCGGGGTACTTCGCGACGTCGGGCCGGTCTTCCGAAGTGGTCGCCATGGACATCCCGGGATCCTCGCGTGCGGGGCGGCGGCACGCGGCATCGGGGCCGTCCCCGGAGAAATGGTGGGCGCTACTGGACTTGAACCAGTGACCCCTTGCTTGTCGAGCAAGTGCTCTACCAGCTGAGCTAAGCGCCCGCGAAGCAG
>JANLWK010000402.1:0-1532 GCA_031364505.1 Candidatus Eiseniibacteriota bacterium
CGCCGTGCGGAACTCGCAGCTCTACGAGCACACGAAGAGCCTGGACAAGCTCAAATCGGAATTCGTCGCGGTCGTGTCGCACGAGATCCGCACGCCGCTCACGTCGGTCAAGGGCGCCGTCGAGCTGCTGTCGGATCCCAACTACTTCAACGTGAACGATCAGCAGGCGAAGCTGCTGTCGATCGCGCACGCGAACACCGAGCGCCTGATGCTGCTCATCGGCGACATCCTGGACTTCTCGAAGCTCGAGTCGTCGTCGCTGCCGATGAGCCTCGAGCGCCAGCGGCTGGAGCCGGTCGTCGAACAGGCGGCCCAGAATCTCAGGACCCTGCTCGAGGACCAGGCACTGCAGCTCGAGGTGGACCTGGCGCCCGACCTGCCGGATCTCCACATCGACGCCAGCCGCGTGTTCCAGGTGCTCACCAATCTCTTGTCCAACGCCATCAAGTTCTCCCCCCGGGGAGCTCGCATCGAGGTCACGGCCCAGCTGTGGGAGGGCCAGGTCCGCGTCACGGTGCGGGACTTCGGCGACGGCATCGCTCCGCAGGACGTGTCGAAGCTGTTCCGAAAGTTCTCGCAGATCGACTCCTCGGCGACGCGCCGCAAGGGCGGCGCGGGCCTCGGGCTCGTGATCTCCAAGGGCATCGTCGAGCAGCACGGCGGACGCATCTGGGTCGAGAGCGTGCCGGGCGAGGGCAGCACCTTCCACTTCACTCTCCCGACCGAGGAGCGACCCGCTTCTGTGCCCGCCCGATAGCATCCCGGCGTGGCGCGTTCCGGCCGCCCGCCCGTGCCCGTCCGCCCGCTGCTGCTGATCGACGTCGCCGAGGGTCTCGGCCACCTGGAGACCGACGCGCGACTGCGCGCGCGCGCGGCCGAGGTGGCGGGATGGGAGGTGCGCGGGTTGCGCCTTCCCGCGGACGCCGCCGGCGGCCGCGACGTCGACGCCGGCTGGGCCACGCTGCCGTCGCGCCTCGCCACGGAGGGCGCCGACGAGATCGTCGTCGCCGGCTCCCGCCGCGCGTTCCGGCGCGTCGCCGCCGCCGCCGGCCGCCGCCCGGTGCGCTGGTGGCCGACACTGCTGCCCGGGAGCGAGCCGGGCGACCCCAACGGCTCCGGTGGCGGCTCCCGCGCCGCGGGCGAAACACCCGCGTGGTGCGTGGAGGTCACGGGCACCGCGGCCGCATTCGACCTGGCCGTCGTCCGCCCGCCGCGCGAGCGGCCCCTGGTGCCGTTGTGGGACGGCGCATTCGCGCTGGTGCCCGGTCCGCTCGCCGGATCCTGGGGGCGCCGCGTCATCGAGACCTTCGCCGGCGTCGCGGCCGACCGGCCCGAGCTGGACCTGGTCGTGCTCGCCGACCTGGACGACGCGTTCGTGCGTATCGCGCGCGAGCTCGGCGTCTACGCCCGCGTCCACTTCGCCGGGGCCGCCACTCCCGAGGCCGAGAACACCTGGTGCGCGACGGCGGCGGCGGCGCTGGTGCCGCTCGCCGGCCCCGTGTCGGCGTCGCTCGTGCCGCGCGTGCTCGCGG
>JANLWK010000413.1:0-23034 GCA_031364505.1 Candidatus Eiseniibacteriota bacterium
TGGCGACGGTCGAGGGCGGCCGGCCCGGCCGCACGGTGCTGCTGCGCGCCGACATGGACGCGCTGCCGATCCTCGAGGAGAACGACGTGCCGTACCGCTCGCAGAACGCGGGCGCGATGCACGCGTGCGGCCACGACTGCCACACCTCGATCCTGCTCGGCGTGGCGGCCCAGCTCGCCGCGGACGCAAAGAGCCTGCCCGGGCGCGCGATGCTGTGCTTCCAGCCGGCCGAGGAGGTCGGCGGGGGCGCAAACGCGATGATCGCCGACGGCGTGCTCGCGAACCCGCGCCCCGAGGCGGCGTTCGGGCTCCACGTCTGGCAGGACATGGACTTGGGCAAGGTCGGCGTGACGGCGGGCCCGATGCTCGCCGCGGTCGATTCGTTCAAGGTCACCGTGTCGGGCGTCGGCACGCACGCGGCGGCCCCGCATCTCGGCGTCGACCCGGTGCTGTGCCTCGCGCACATGGTCACGGCACTCCAGGCGATCGTGAGCCGCGAGGTCGACCCGCTGCACGCCGTGGTCGTCAGCGTGACGCAGCTGAACGCCGGCAGCGCCTTCAACATCATCCCCGGTTCGGCCGAGATGGTGGGCACCGTGCGCGTGTTCGACACGGAGGTGTGGCGGCAGATCCCGGAGCGCTTCGAGCGCATCGTCCGCGGCGTGGCCCAGGCGTTCGGCTGCACCGCGCACGTCGATTTCGACCGCAACAACGGGCCCACGATCAACGATCCGAAGATGGCGGCCATCGCGCGCGCCGCGGCGGTCGAGGTGGTGGGCGAGGCGAATATCGTCGACGATCTGCGCACGATGGGCGGCGAGGACTTCTCGGCGTTCCTGCTCCAGGTGCCGGGCTGCTTCATCGCGATCGGCTCCCGCAACGTGGCGCGCGGCCTGGTCTACGGGCACCACCACCCGCGCTTCGACGTCGATGAGGCCTGCCTCGAGATCGGCGCCGAGGTGCTGCTGCGCACGGCGCGGAAATTCCTGGCCTCGTGACCGGCCCACGCTCGCTGACCTGCCGGGCGATTCGCCCGTGGGCTCGAATGGCCACACGCGCGGTCGCGCTGCTGGCCGTGCTCGCCGGCCTGGCCGTCGCATCGCGCGCGCAGGCGGTGTGGCTGCAGCCCGACGAGTCGTACCGCGAGGCGCAACTGTTGCTCCGCCTCGCCATCCGCGACACGACCGGCCATCCCGACGATCCGGGACGGCTCGACTCGCTCGGGGTCTCGCTGCTCAAGCTGGCGCGGCTCGACGAGGCCAGGGCGGTGTTCCGCCGCGCGAACGAGCTGGCGCCATCGGACGCGATCGCGCGCGCCGGGCTCGGCAAGCTGGCGCTGTTCGACGACCGGCCCGCCGAGGCCGAGAGCCTGCTCGCCGGCGCCGACACGGCCGACCCGGGTGCGGCCAACGACCTGTTCGCGGCACGGCTGCGCCAGGGCAAGTTCGCCGCCGCCGCCGAGATGACGCCGCTCGTGAATCTCGAGGGCCGGCGCGAGCTGCTCGAGAAGCTCGCCGAACGGGCGCCGTACGAGGTCACGGGGCCCGATCACTCGACGATCCCGTTCGCCAGCGGCTATCCGGTGGTGCTGATCAAGGTGAAGATCAACGGCCAGCGCGTGCTGATGGCCGTCGACACCGGCGCGTCCGACGTGATGCTCGACGAGTCGGCGTTCCGCCGCTATCACGCGACGCCCGTCGCCGGGCAGAACGTGATGTTCTGGGCTGGCACACGGACCGTGGTCAAGAACGCGATCATCCAGCGCCTCGACATCGGCGGCTACAAGATCGAGAACTGCCCCGCGGGCGTGATGAACCTCGGCCGCTGGAGCCTCGAGGTGAACCCGCAGTCCGAGAAAGTCGCCGGCGTCATCGGGCTCAATCTGCTGCGGCGGTTCCGCCCGACGATCGACTTCAAGAAGTTCACGCTCGAGCTGCGCCGTCCCGAAACCACGTGGGCGCCGGCGCCGGGCGCCGCACTCGTGCCGTTCCAACTCTGGGGCGAGAGCGAGCTGATGGTCTACGGCTCGCTCGGCCAGAGCCGCCGCATGGCGATGGTCATCCAGACGGGAGTGCCCCACTGCGGCGTCGGTGCGCCCGTCGAAGTGATGGACGAGATCGGCGTCAAGGCCGGCGTCGTGTCGCGAATGGTGAAGGGCGCGGGAACGTTCCTGCAGGGCCGCCCGTGGGCCGCGGCCGTGGTGCCGGCCGTGACGCTCGGCCCCGTCGCGCGCGACAAGTTGGCGGGCTGGGTCGGGGCGCTCGATTCGAGCGAGCTGTGGCGGCACGGCGTCCGCCGCGACGCGCTGATCTCGCACGATTTCTTCAAGGGACGCCGCGTCACGATCGACTGGGCCACCCACAACCTCGTGTTCGAGGAATAGGCCCGAAACCCTCACTCACGCCGTGCCTTGCCTCGCGGGTGGGCTCTCCCCTATCGTCCCCGCCCTTGGCCGCCCCACGTCCGATCCGCCCTTCCGGTCGCAGCCCCCGAAGTGCGGTCCCGCGTGCTCGGCCGCGTACCGGGTCTTTGGGAGGAAGGATGCGACTGCGCGTTCTCGCGATCATTGCCGCTGCCACACTCTTCGGCGCCTCAGGCGCAGCGGCGGATCCGACAGGCCGATACGTCTACGTCACCCCCGCGGCGGGCTTCACGCTGTTCGACGCGGGCATCAAGTTCCCCAGTCAGTCGCTGAAGGACGCCGCCTACGTCGGCGGGCGCGCCGGCTACCAGTGGTGGCCATGGCTGGGCTTCGAAGCCGCCGGCGGCATGACGAACTCGCACGAGAACGCGCAGGGCACCCAGAAGATCGGCTTCTGGCATGCGTCGGGGAACGTGACGCTGTCCGGCTTCCGTGGACTGCGCGGCAACCCGTTCGTCAGCGCCGGGTTCGGCACGAGCAAGCTGTCGCCCGACGACAAGTCCACGCGGATCCGCGTGGCGGGCAGCGCCCCGGCGCCCGAGGCGGGTGACGTGACCGCCGGCAATCTGGAAATCGCCGCCGGCTGGAATTACTGGGCGACCGATCGCATCGCCGTGCGCGTCGAGGGCCGCGACGTGATGTGGATGCCGAAGGACAAGATCACGCATCCCTTGACCCACACGATGATCTCCGCCGTGGCGGTCACGTACGCGTTCGGCTCGAAGCCGCGCGACTCCGACGCCGATGGCGTCGCCGACCGCGCCGACCGCTGCCCGAACACGCTCAAGGGCGCGACGGTCGACGCGACCGGCTGCCCGCACGACGCGGATGGCGACGGCGTGCTCGACGGCTTGGACGCCTGCAACGACACACCGAAGGGCTGCAAGATCGACGCGCGCGGCTGCCAGACCGACGCCGACGGCGACGGCGTGTGCGATGGGCTGGACACGTGCCCCGACACGCCGAAGGGCGCCACGGTCGACTCCGCCGGCTGCACGCACGACTCGGACGGCGACGGCGTGCTCGACGGCCTGGACCAGTGCGCCGATACGCCGAAGGCCGCGAAGGTCGACGACAAGGGCTGCCCCGTCGATTCCGACCGGGACGGCGTGCCCGACGGCCTCGACAAGTGCCCGGACACCGCACCCGGCGTTGCGGTCGATTCGAGCGGCTGCCCGCCGCAGTATCTCGAGCGCGAGCAGGAGTTCTTGGACACCGGCAAGATCCGCCTCGAGAACGTGCAGTTCGAGACCGGCAAGGCAACCCTCCGTCCCACCGCACTGCCCGTGCTCGACGGCGTCGGCGACCTGCTCACGAAGTGGCCCGCGCTGGAGATCGAGATCGGCGGCCACACGGACTCGAAGGGTTCGGCCAAGCTCAACGCCAAGCTGAGCCAGGCCCGCGCCGACACCGTGCGCTCGTACGTGCTCAATCGGTTCCCGACGCTCGACCGCAATCACTACGTCTCCAAGGGCTACGGCCCCTCACGCCCGATCGCCTCGAACGACAGCGAAGCCGGCCGCGCCCTCAACCGCCGCGTCGAGTTCGTCGTGCTCAACCGCGGCGTCCTCATCCAGGAGATCCAGAAGCGCACCGCACCGGCTCCGGCTCCGGCCCCGTCTGATACGACGAAGGCGGCACCGTCGGATACCACGAGGACTCCGGGGAACTAGGTCCGGGACACGCGATTGGCGAAACACACGAGGCGGCTCACCGATGAGGTGGGCCGCCTCTCTGCGTATGGAGCGACCGCGTGCGGCCTAACCGTTCATATCCGAGCGGCGAGGAATTGCCCCGCCGCGAGATCGCTGCGCTGAAGCTGCGCTATCGCTGATCTCCGAAGGCATCACGCGCTCCAGAGCGGCCGGAACTCGGTCTCATCAAACGCAACTTGCGCCGGCGCAAGTTGGCGAGTGCTTCGTGCAACGCGCCGGGTCCGTCTCGTGCGCGTGGGCACGGCACAGTCGAGGTCGATCGTGGTGCTGAATTGATTGTTGGTGAACCGGCCCCGGGGCAGGTTCGACCGGCGGTCAATCGTGATCTTTCCCTGACTCCTGCTCGCCTTCGCCGTGCTCGTGTTGTTCACGTGACCCGGTGTGCGTCGAATCGGCGTGCGTGATCAGCTGGCCCTGCATGTGAACGCCGGCGGCGTGTTCGAACACGAGCTGGCCGCCGCGGTAGCCGGCGATGCCGACGGAGACGACGGAAGCGCCGTGGAGCAGGAAAGCGACGATCGCGACGGGCACCGCGCCGGCGGGCATGGCGGCGGCGATGCCGCGCGCGGCGAGGGAGCCGAGGCCGAGCCAGACGGAGATCTTGGCGATGTCCTCGTGGCGCTCGACCTGGGCTTCGGGGACGCCCTGCTTCTCCTCGGCGACTTCGCTCGCGGCCTCGCCCGAGTAGATCGCGGCGACACCGCCGAGGACGCCGATCACGAGCAGCATCAGCCCGGCTTTTCGCATCCAGGTCGAGTCCATGGCGCGGCCCGCGAGATCGAACAGGAACGAGAAGATGAGCAGCGCGACCGGCGTGTGAACGATGAGCGGGTGATACGGGCCGAGAAAGTCCATGGCGGCTCCTGTCGTTGGAGAGGGCGTCCGGAACACTATCGCCGCTCCCGGGTGGCCGCCAGTCGCGCCCGTTCGCCCTGATTCGGCGTGAATTGCTAGATTGCCGCCCCGATGCCCGAACGTGCCGAGCGCCCGGCGCTCACCTCCGCCGTGGCCGCCATCCTGGGGTCACTCGTCGTCACCGCCCTCGACGGGCTGCTGCTCGTCCTGGCGCTCGGCGGCGTGGCGCCGCTGCTCGCGCATCCACGCGCGCTGGCGCTGATCGCGGTGTGGGGCGTGGGCGGCATGGTGCTTGCGCTCATCCGGCCGGTGCGCACGCACGATGCGGTGTCGACGGCGTCGGAGTCGAAGCTGGCGTTCGCGGCGCTGTTTCTGATCCCGCTCGTCACGCCGGCGGTGGCGGCATTAGGCGAGCGGTTCGCCGTGTTCCCGTGGTTCGCGCGGCCGGCCGTCGAATGGGCGGGGATCGCGATGGTCGCTCTGGGGCTCGCGGTGCGGATCGCGGCGATGTCGCGACTCGGATCGCGGTTCGCGCCGATCGTGAGCGTTCAGCGCGGGCATGCGCTCGAGACGCGGGGCATCTACTCGCGTATCCGCCATCCCGGCTACCTTGGCTCGGCGCTCGCGTGCGCGGGCGGCATGCTCGCGTTCGGCAGCGCGCTCGCGTTCCCGCTGGTGCTGCTGTTCGCGACGCTGCTGCGGCGGCGGATCGGCATCGAGGAAGTGGCGCTCGAGCAGCACTTCGGCGACGAATACCGCGCGTATCGGCAGCGGACGGGAGCCCTGTTGCCGCGACTCTGACGCGCGGCTGACGTTCGCGAGCATTTGACGTGTTTCGCGGCGGAGTTCCTTGGCGCGCGCGCGCGCCTGCGTTATCGTGGCGCGCATGCGATTCGCCTACCATGTCATGTCGTCGCCGGTCGGGCTGCTGTTCCTCGCCCGGTCCCCGAAGGGTCTGCGCCACGTCGAGTTCATGGACCGCAAGAGCATCAAGCGGATGATCGCGAACCACACGGCCACGACGCCGGACGCGACCTGGGAGCCGTCGCTGCTCGAATTGAAGGACGCGGTCGAGCAGCTCGAGGGCTACTTCTGCGGCGCGTTGATGGACTTCAAGATCACCTTCGACATGCAGGGCAGCGATTTCCAGAAGGCGTGCTGGAAGGAGCTGACGCGCATTCCCTACGGCGAGACCCGGACGTACGGGCAGATCGCCAAGGCGATCGGCCAGCCGAAGGCGACGCGCGCGGTCGGGCTCGCGAACAACCAGAACCCGCTGCCGATCGTCATCCCCTGCCACCGGGTGATCGGCGCGAACAAGACGCTCACCGGCTACGGCGGCGGGCTGCCGCGCAAGAAGTGGCTGCTGCAGCACGAGGCGCGTTTCGCGATCCAGGGCGGCCTGACGCCCGACCTGTTCGCCGCAGCGTCCAGCCGCACCGGCAGCAAGCGCGAAGGACGCTAGTCGCGTCCTTGTGCCCGCGCGCTGGCGCGGAACTGGTCCCATCCCATCGCGCGCAGCTCGCGCATCGTTCCGTCGTTCGCCACCCATTCGACGCCGCGGTGCTCGTGCGTGAACGCACCCACGATGCGCAGCGGCACTCCGCGCGCCGATGCCACCGCCTCGACGGCGGCGCGCTTCTCCGGATCGAGCGCCAGCAGCAGCTCGTAATCGTCCGAGGGGCCGAGGCGAAGCTCGAGCTCGTTCGTGTCGAGGGCATCCGACACGCGTTCGAGCTCGGGATCGGCGGGCCACGACGCGGCCTTGAGCTGGGCGCCGATGCCGCTCGCCTCGCACACGTGCGCGAGATCGCCGGCGATGCCGTCCGACAGGTCGATGGCCGCGGACACGGCGTCGAGCCCCTCGACCTCGAGCGCGAAGGCGACGCGGGAGCGCGGTGCGAGCCATGCCTCCCGGAGCGTGTGCGCGACGTCGACCGAGGTACGACCTCCGGGTGACGCGAGCCGGGCGCCGGCGCCGGCGCGGCCGGGGTAGCCCGTGACGGCGATCAGATGGCCCGCGCGAGCGCCACCGCGGGTCCAGGCGCGTTCACGCCGCACCTCCCCCATCAGCGTGAGCGAGAACCACTCGGCGCCATCGACGCCGCACAGGTTGCCGCCGACGATCGCCGCGCCGTCGTCGCCCAGAGCATCCGCGAGCCCACGCTGGATCGCGACCAGTTCGTCGACTTCGTGGTCGCGGCGCACACCCGCCGAGAACAGCGCCCAGCGCGGCCGCGCCGCCATGGCCGCCAGGTCGCTCAGGTTCGCGCGGGCCAGGCGGCCGCCGAGAGCCTCGCGGGCGAGATGCGGGCGGGAGTAGTGGACACCTTCGACGAAGACGTCGGTGGTGGCGACCAGATCGAAGCCGTCCTGGGTTCGTAGGACGGCGGCGTCATCACCGCTGTCGAGGCGGACGCCCTGGGACTCCGGCGATGACGCCGGCCGTGCTTCGCGAAGCCGTCGAATGACTTCTAATTCCCCCAACTTCCCCACGGTCGTCATTGGCGGAAGCTAGCATAACGGCTCGAGCGGCGCGTTTGCTGTAACGGCCCATGCATCGTTCTCCGATTAGAGATCGACCGTCGTAATCAATTGTTCCTGTTTGAAATATCCAAGTCCCCTGAGTGAAGCTCAGCACATGGAACCAGAAAGATCCTTATTCTCTAGTCAGACAATAACGGCTCCTCTCCCGTCGTCGTGTCCGCTATGATGCGGGCGTGAGTCCCAAGTCCGCGAAACCCGACGCCACGGTCGACGCAGTGGCCATGCGGGTCCGGGAGCGCAGGCGCCAGCTCGGCTGGTCGTTCGCTCGTACGGCCAGGGCGGCGAAGATCGCGTCCCCGGCGTATGTTTTCCATATAGAGAACGGGCACAAGGCGCCGAGCGAGCGGGTCGCGGCGCGGCTGGCGCAGGCCTTGGGGATGGACGAAGAGCTACTGCGGGCCTGGGCTCGGGCACGCAGACCGGACGACCTGGCGATGGCGATCGAGGCGGTGGCGACGGTGGGGCGGTTTTTGGGTTCTGCTATTGAGGCCTCGATTCCCGGCGTCTCGCCGCCTCCGGATGCTGGGGAGGATCGGGCGCCTGCTTCGTTTATTGAAGTGGCTCTCCTGCCCGAAGGCGCCGACCCCGAGACCGCTGCACCGATCGAGACACATCGGCTCGAACGCAGACTCTTCCCGCCGCTGCCGGGCGAGGTGCGCGCTGTGGCATACCGGCTCTCGGCGAACGCGGTGCGGCGCGTGGCGGGGCAGTTGTTCGCCGGGGACTTCGCGGTGGTGCTCGTCGGCGGGGGAGAGCCGGCGCTCGATGCGCCGTGCGCCGTGCGACGCAACGGGCGCGTCGAGATGGCGCGCGTGCGCGTGCGCGACGAGGCGGTGTACTTGCCTGCGCACGGGGCGGCACCCGATGCTGGCGGCGTGGAGGCGAACTTGGACGCCCTGGGTGAGCGCATTCCCGGCCGCGCGGCCGACGTGATCGTCGGTCCGGTCGTCGCGGCGTTCCGGCGGTGGCTGTGATCCGCGATCCCCGTTGCGGGAGAGGAGTCCCTGAATGACCGCGTCTCGCGGCCGGCCGCTCTTCGTGTTGATCGTCGAACTACTGCTGGCCTTAGGGTTGCTCGCCTCCTGCGCCAAGAAGACCGGCATCGTCGCGAGCGGCACCATCGAGCTGGACGAGGTCGACGTGTCGTCGATGATCGGCGGCCGCGTCGCCCGGCTCCACGTCGAGGCCGGTGACTCGGTGATGGCCGGCGACACGCTGGCCGTGCTCGACCGCGGCGAGATCACCGCGGGGCTCGAGGCGCAGGCGGCCCAGGCCGCGCGCGCCAATGCCCAGTGGCGCGATCTCGCCTCGGGCCCGCGCGCGCCCGAGATCCTCGCCGCGCGCGCCGCACTGGCGTCGGCGAACTCGCAGGCCGAGCTGACGGAGGCCGAGTACAAGCGCATGCAGACGTTGTTCGAGGGCCACGTCGTCGCCCAGGCGGACCTCGAGCGCGCCAAGGCCGCGCGCGACGTCGCGGTCGCTGGGCGTGAATCGGCGCGCGAGCAGGTGCGCCTGCTCGAGACCGGGTTCCGCAGGAACCAGGTCGCCGCGGCCCAGCGCGGCGTCGAGGTCGCGCGCGCCGAGCTGCTCGCGAGCCGCAGCCGCGCGGGCGAGTTGGTGCTCACGGCACCCACGCGCGGCGTCGTGCTGCTGCGGAATTTCGACGAGGGAGAGGTGGCCGCACCCGGGCAGTCGATCGTGACGCTCGGCGATCCCGAGCGGCTGTGGATCCGCGTCTTCGTCGCGGCACCCGACCTGCCGCGCGTACGGCTGGGCGCGACCGCGCAGGTCACCGTGCACGGCATGAAGCAGAGCTTCCCGGGACGCATCACCGAGATCGCCTCGCGCGCCGAGTTCACGCCGCGCGCCGCACTCACCGAGGACGAGCGCGCCAACCTCGTGTTCGGCGTCAAGATCATGCTCGAGCCGACCGGCGGCGTGCTCAAGCCCGGGCTGCCCGCGGACGCCGCGATCACGCCCGCGACCGCCGACGCGCCGGCGGCGGCTCGATGAGCACCGGCGACGAGGCCCGCGGGCCCGCGCCCGGAACGGTCGCGGACGGTGACGCCATCGTCGTCGAGGAACTGACGCGCCGCTTCGGCAAGGTGCTCGCCGTCGACCACGCATCGTTCACGATCCGCTCGGGCGCGCTGTTCGGCATCCTGGGCCCGAACGGCTCGGGCAAGACGACGATGATCCGCATGCTGTGCGGGCTGCTCGCGCCGACGTCCGGCCGCGCGAGTGTCGCCGGCATTGACGTCGGCACCGATCCCGACGGCGTGAAGGCGCACATCGGCTACATGTCGCAGGCCTTCGGGCTCTATCGCGACCTCACGGCCGAGGAAAATCTGAGGTTCTACGGCGGCGTGTACGGTCTCGGGCCCGAGTTGAACGAGCGCATCCGGTGGGCGATGCAGCGCGTGCGCCTGGGCGAGCTGGGCGGGCGGCTCGCGGGCGTCATGTCGGGCGGGCAGAAGCAGCGCCTGGCCCTCGGCTGCTCGCTGCTGCACCACCCGCGCGTGCTGTTCCTCGATGAGCCGACCGCCGGCGTCGATCCCGCGGCGCGCAGAATGTTCTGGGAGATCATCCGGGGCCTCGCGGCCGAGGGCACGACGATCATCTGCACGACGCATTACATGGACGAGGCCGAGCGCTTCGACCGGATCGTGTTCCTGTCGGCCGGCCGGGTCACCGCCGCCGGCACGCCCGCCGAAGTGAAGGCCGCCTACGGGCAGAACGTCACGCTCGAGGACGTGTTCATCCAGCTGCAGGAGCAGAGCACGTGAACGGGCGCCGACTGCACGCCATCGTGCTCAAGGAGTTCACGCAGATGCGTCGCGACCGCGGCACGCTGCGCCTGCTGCTGTTCATTCCCATCATGCAGCTGCTCATCTTCGGCTACGCCATCCGCATGGACGCGCGCAACCTGCCGACCGCCGTGTTCGACGGGAGCCGCACGCAGGAGAGCCGCGCCCTGGTCCAGCAGTTCGAGGCGACGCGGTACTTCACGGTCGTGCGGCAGGCGCACTCGTACGACGAGGCGATTCACCTGGTGGACGACGGCGTGGCGCGCGCGGCGATCGCGATCCCGCCCGATTACGCGCGCGAGATGAAGCGCCTGCGGCGAGCGCGCGTACAGGTGCTCGTCGACGCCACGTCGCCGACGGCGTCGCAGAGCGCCATCGGCGCGGCCCAGATGGTCGGACAGCGCGCCCTGGCACGCGCGCTGGAGCAGCGGGCCGGAACGCTCGTCGATCCCGACGCGCCGCCGATCGACATCCGCGTGCGCCCGCTCTACAACCCCGCGCTGTCGAGCCCGCTGTTCATCGTGCCGGGGATCATCGGCATCATCCTGACGAACGTGCTGATCCTCGTCACGGCGCTGTCGATCGTGCGCGAGCGCGAGTACGGCACGCTCGAACAGTTGATCGTCACGCCGCTCACGCGCACGGAGATCATGATCGGCAAGCTGGCGCCGTACGTTCTCGTCGCCTTCTTCCAGATCACGACCGTGCTGCTGCTCGGGCGGTTCCTGTTCCACGTGCCGATCCGCGGCAGCGTCCCGCTCATCTATGCCACGTCGCTGCTGTTCGTCCTCGCGAGCCTCGGGCTCGGGCTGTTCATCTCGACGCTCGCGAACGCCCAGGCGGCCGCGATCCAGATCGCGTTCATGTTCATGCTGCCGAACGTGCTGCTGTCCGGGTTCATGTTCCCGCGCGAGGCGATGCCGGCTCCGGCGCAGGCCATCGGCTTGATCCTGCCGCTGACGTACTACCTCGAGATCCTGCGCGGCATCATCCTCAAGGGCGTCGGAATCCGCGAGCTGTGGGTCCAGTGCGTGGCGCTCGTGGGGTTCGCGCTGCTGTTCTTCACGTTCGCCACGCTGCGCTTCCACAAGAAGCTGGCCTGAGGCCGCGATGCCGCTGCCCGAGCACCTCGTGCGACTCGCCCGCGACTGCGACATCGAGCCGTACCGGTCGTCGGGGCCCGGCGGGCAGAAGAAGAACAAGACCGAATCGAGCGTGCGCGTACGGCATCGCCCGACGGGCATCACGCGCGTGGGCACGAAGAGCCGCTCGCAGCTCCAGAACCGCGAGGCCGCGCTCCAGCGGGTGTGGGAGGAGCTGGAGCGCCGCGCCCGCCGGGTGAAGCCGCGCGTCGCGACGAAGCCGACCCGTAGCGCGGTCGAGCGGCGGCTCACCGAGAAGCGGATCGCAGGGGAGAGGAAGCGTACGCGGCGCGACGACGACGGGCAATGAGCGTCGTGGCCGGACCGCGGCCTCTCGCCGCGCCCGGACCCACGGGTTGCCGGAATGGGACCGCTCTGTTATCGCTCGCCGTATCGCTGCATGAGCGTCCGCCACCTCCGCGAGCGAGGGCCGCATGTTCCACAAGCTGTTTCCCAAGAACGACGACTTCTTCGAGCTGTTCAAGAAGCAGTCCGCCTTCGTCCGGCGCGGCTGCGACATGCTGGCGGAGATGTTCGAGAAGTTCGACGACTTACCGGGCCGCGCCGCGCGGCTCGACCAGCTCGAGCACGAAGCCGACCTCGTGACGCACGAAATCTTCGAGCGGCTGAACCGGACGTTCATCACGCCGCTCGATCGCGAGGACGTCCATCGGCTCGCCTCGGGGCTCGACGACGTGGTCGATTCCGTCGAGGCCATCGGCAGCCGCCTCGTGCTCTTCAACATCCGCGCGGCCACGCGCGAATCGCGCCAGATGTCCGTCATCCTCGCCCAGTGCGGCGTGCAGATCGAGCAGGCGGTCCACGGGCTGCGCGACTTGAGGAACCTCATGGGCTTCACGATCGAGATCAACCGGCTGGAGAACGAAGCCGACACGATCTCGCGCCAGGTCGTCGCCGACCTGTTCTCCGGCAAGCACGAGGTGCTCGACGTGATGCGCTGGAAGGAGATCTACGGGCGGCTCGAGAACGCGGCCGACGAATGCGAGGACGTGGCGAACTCGATCGAGGCCATCGTCCTGAAGAGCCGCTGATGCACCTGCCGCCGGAGATCATCGCGATCATCGCGGTTGCGCTGTTCTTCGACTACAGCAACGGCTTCCACGACGCGGCGAACTCGATCGCCACCGTGGTGAGCACGCGCGTGCTCACTCCGCGCATGGCCGTCATCTGGGCCGCCGGGTTCAACTTCATCGCCTTCGCGGTGTTCGGTGTGCACGTGGCGAAGACGATCGCCAAGGGCACCGTCGATCCGTCCATCGTGACGCCCGCGATCGTGCTCGCGGCACTCGTCGCGGCCGTGACGTGGAACATGATCACCTGGTGGCTCGGGCTCCCGACCTCGTCGTCGCACGCGCTGATCGGCGGGTTCGTGGGCGCGGCGGTCGTCTCGAACGGACCGGGCGCCGTAGTCGGGTCGGGGCTCGCGAAGACGGCGGCGTTCATCGTCGTCTCTCCGCTGATCGGGCTCCTGCTCGGCTTCGCGAGCATGCTCGCCGTGATGTGGATCTTCCGGCGGTCGACGCCCTGGGCCGTGGACTCGTTGTTCCGAAAGCTCCAGCTGGTATCGGCCGCGGCGTTCAGCCTCGGTCACGGCTCGAACGACGCGCAGAAGACCGCCGGCATCATCACGGCCCTGCTCTACTCCACCGGCACGCTCACCGGTGAGTTCCACGTGCCCTTCTGGATCGTCCTCGTGAGCTATGGGGCCATCGGGCTCGGCACGCTGTCCGGAGGCTGGCGCATCGTGAAGACCATGGGCATGAAGATCACGAAGCTCCAGCCCGTCGGCGGGTTCTGCGCCGAGACCGCCGGCGCCATCGCGCTGTTCGGCGCCAGCGCCGCCGGGATCCCGGTGTCGACGACGCACACGATCACCGGATCGATCGTGGGCGCGGGCGTCAGTGCCACGCAGCGGCTGACCGCGGTCAAGTGGGGCGTCGCGGGCCGCATCGTGTGGGCGTGGGTCCTGACGATGCCGGCGGCGGCGATCATCGCGGCCGCGACCTGGGCGTTGCTGCGGGCGACGGGCCACGCGAACCTGGGGCTGCCGACGCCCTGACTTGGCCCGCGGGCATGGACGGCCGATACTTCCAGTGCCGCCTGACCCCGGAGACATCGCATGCGCCTCGCCGCGATCGATATCGGCACCAATTCGATCCACATGGTCATCGCCAGCACGACCGAGGGCGGCGGCTTCGAAGTGGTGAATCGCGAGCGCGAGGTGACCCAGATCGGCCGCGGCTCGTTCCGCACCGGCCTGCTGCGCCCCGCCGCGATTCGACGCACGATCGAGGCCCTTGCGAGCTTCGTCGAGTTGGCCCGGCGCATGGAGACGGACCGCATTCTCTGCACCGCGACCGCCGCGGTGCGCGAGGCTCGCAACGGCGGGCGGTTCATCCAGGATGCGCGCCGGCGCGCCGGCATCACGCCGCGCGTCATCCCGGGTGAAGAGGAGGGCCGTCTCATCTACCTGGCGGTCCGCTCCGCCGTCGCGATGGACGATGCGCCCAGCCTGATCCTCGATATCGGCGGAGGCAGCGCGCAATTCGTCGTCGGCACGCGCGAGAAGCTCAAGCTCGCGATGTCGGCCCCGCTCGGCGCGCTGCGGCTCACCGAGGCATTCCTCGAGTCGGACCCGCCCGGGCGCGCGGATCTGCGGCGACTCGAGCGGGAGATCCGGCGGCACGCGAAGGCGCCCCTCAAGGCCGTGGGCGAGTTCAAGCCCCGCCATCTCTACGGCTCCTCGGGATCGATCCACGCACTGGCCTCGCTCGCGCATCTCGACGAGACCGGCGAACCGCTGGAACAGATCAACGGACACGTCCTCACCGCCGAGCAACTCCAGAGGCTCACTCGCCGCCTTCGCCGCATGCCGCTCGAAGAGCGGATGGCGCTACCCGGCATCGACGCGAGCCGCGC
Source organism: Candidatus Eiseniibacteriota bacterium (assembly GCA_031364505.1). Taxonomy (GTDB): domain Bacteria; phylum Eisenbacteria; class RBG-16-71-46; order RBG-16-71-46; family RBG-16-71-46; genus JANLWK01. The sequence goes on from JANLWK010000413.1 coordinate 14,429, forward strand.
CGAGATCCTGCTGCCGGGCGCCATGGTGCTCGCGCACGTTCTCGCGACGCTCGACGCGCCGGGCATCACCGTCACCGACTTCGGTGTGCGAGAGGGCCTGGTCACGGACTACGTGGCCGCGCACCCGCGCGAGATCTCGACGGTCGGCACGGGCGACGACCTGCGCATGCGCAGCGTACTCCAGCTGCTTCACAAGTTTCAGCCCGAGGAGCGGCACCTGGGACACGCGCGACACGTCACGAGCCTGGCGCTGTCGCTGTTCGACGGCCTGCGCGAGGAACACGGCCTGGACGACGCGGCGCGGACGCGGTTCGAGTACGGCGCGCTGCTGCACGACGTCGGGGCCGTCGTCGGCTACGACGGCCATGCCGAGCACTCCTATTACCTGATCCGGCACGGCAACCTGCGCGGCCTCGCCCGCGCCGAGGTCGAGATGATTGCCTTGATCGCGCGCTACCACAGCCGGGGCCGGCCCCGGAGGCGCGAGCCGGCCGTCGCGGCGCTGTCCAAGGCGCACCGGCGCGAGCTGCGCTGGCTCTCGGCCATGCTGCGCATCGCGGAGTCGCTGGACCGCAGCCACTATCAGCTCGTGCGGGCCGTCCGTGTGGCGCGGCGCGCGGGCCGCGTGGTCCTGCGCGTGGAGGCCCGGCGCGGCGCCGGACTCGAGCTGTGGGAGACCCGTCGACGGCTCGGCCTGCTGGAATCGCTCCTGGACGCGCGCGTGTCCGTGGAGCGCGAAGTCGCGGCCGAGCGTCCTCGCCGCGCGTCGCCGGCGCTCGTTGCCGTGCCGGCCGAACGCGCGCGTATCGTGGCGATGCGCGACCCGGCATCGGCCGCCGCGCGCGGGAAGACGAGATCGCCGGCCCGGAAGTCGTCCCAGCGCGCCTGAATTTCGCCGCCGAGGGCGTGGGCGAGGGCGTCGAGTCCGCCGCGCGTCGCCGCGCGGGCGCGCAACACGCAGCGATCGTGGATGTCACCCAGCTCGCCCTGGCGGGCGGCCGCCCAGCGCGCCATCGCGCCCGTGCCGGCCAGCTCCTCGGAATAGCGCCAGGCCTTGATCCGCAATCGCGCGCGATGCAGCTCCGTCGCCTCGGCCGTCGCCGCGTCCGAGACCGTCGCGACCGAGCGCGCGGCCGCGAGCGCGCGGGCCGCCTGGCGACGCCGGAGAGAGAGATCCGTGCGCGCCGAGCGGGCGAGGCGCGGGCCGCGGGTGTCCGCGAGCGACTCGGCCACTGCGGCCAGCCGCCGCTTTAGACCCCGCAGCGAGCCCGGCGAACAACGCCGCGCGGCGGATCGCAGTCGAATCCGAAGCTCGGCGTCCAGCTCGCGAAGCCAGCGCCGAGCACCGGCGTCCCGCCGCTCGCGGACCGCGGCCGCCAGCACCTGGACCTCGCGGGCCTCCCCGAGGTCGCGGCGAAGCCTCCTCAGGCCGCGGCGAGCCCGGCGCCTCACGCGGTCGTCGAGGGCTCCGCGCCACACCGAGATCGCCGAAGTGAGACGCCGCGTGGCGACGCGGGCGTCGTGAATCGCGCCGTCATCGGCACCGCGCCGGACGCGCCGCGCGCTGCGCTCGAGACGGCGTGCGAGTGCGGCGAACTCCTCGGCGGCACGCCGGGAGGGGCGGCTCATTGCGGCGCGAGCGGCGGCGCCGAAGCCTCCAGCAGCAGCTCGACGCGCCGGGCGAGCACGTCCGCGACCTCGTCCTCGGGCCGCGTCGCATCGAGCGTCTGGAACGCGAATTCGCGCCCCAGCTCGTCCAGCCGCGCGATCACGCGCGTCTGGTACTCCACGAACGAATCGTAGAGATCCTCGCCCAGGGGAATGTCCATGCCCGACTCCCAGTAGTCGAACCCGCCGCCCATGATCACGCGCGGCACCAGCTCGGGCACGTCGACGCGCAGGTAGAACACGGCGTCCGGCTTGAGCGAGAACGAATACACCTTCTTGATCCAGTCGGGATCGGCGCCACGCACGATCGCCCGCGCCATCAGCGAATAGATGTAGCGGTCGGTGAGCATGACGAACCCGGCGCGCAGCGCGGGAATGATCTGGCGCTCGAGCCGGTCCGCGAAATCGGTCGTGTAGTACAGGTTCAGGGCGTTGGTGGCGAGCGTGTTGCCCATCTTGGCGCGCCGGAGCCCGCGGCTGGCGAGGTCGGATCGCGTGAAGCCCGTCTCGGCCACCGCGTAACCGAGCTGCTCGAGATGCTCGCGCAGCCGCGCGATGTGCGTAGTGCGTCCGGCGTGATCCGTCCCCTCGATCACGATCAGCCAGCCGCGAAGGTCCTCGAGATCGAGGCGGGGAATGTGGACGCCGTGGGTCTCGAAGCGCCTCATGACGCGCTCTTTCTCAGCCCGTTCAGGTGCCCGAGGACGGTCTGGCGCAGGACCCGCTGCTGTGTCTCGACGGGCAGCCGCGCGTCCATGACGTCGAGGCCGTATTCGCGCACGAGGCGCTCGTATTCGGCCAGGATGCGCGCCTGGAACAGCCGGTAGGACTCCGTCGGGTCCGTGTGGAGACCGAGGTCCATGCCCGCCTCGTACCACTTGAGCCTGGGGCGCCCGGTGAGAATCCGGCGCAGGGCCACTTCCAGCGGCACGCGGAAGTAGAACGCGGCCGTCGGCACCGGCGCGAACCGGTACAGCGACTGGACCCACTCGGGATCGACGCCGCGCACGACGTCGCGCGCGAACGCGGTATAGACGTAGCGGTCCGCGAGCACGATCGCTCCGGCCTTGAGCGCGGGCACCAGCTCCCGGTCGACGCGCTCGATGAAGTCCGTGGCGTGGATCAGCGAGAACGTCAGCGGGGTGAGCAGCTTGCCGCGCTTGCCGCGCGTCGTGGTGGCCTTGACGATCGGCGACGAGTTCCATTCGCTGAATACGACCGGGTACCCGGACTGGCGCAGCCATTGCGCGAGCAGCGTGAGCTGCGTGCTCTTGCCCGAGCCGTCGATGCCCTCGACGACGAACAGGCGGCCGGGCAGGACGCGCGCCTCTCCGTAGCGATCCGCGTTCAATGAACCCTCGCCTTCACGCGGCCGACCGCGCGCAGGAGCCGGGGCGTCAGGAGCCACGCGACCCGGCCCTTGCCGGGGCCGATCGGGCCCTCGAACTCGATCGCGCAGGCGCCCGCCTTCTTGAGCGGCAGCGCGCGCGCCACGGTGAACGCCAGCCGGCCGGCGAACCTTCCGAGATCCGGCTCGTGCCCCACGAGGACGATCGTGCCGCCGGCGCCGCGCGCATGCTGCAGCCGCTCGATCGTCTCGCGCCACGCCCCGCCGGGACGCAGCGTGTCCACGGTCTCGACCCGTGTTTCGGCGTAGGCCTCGCGAAGCAACTCGGCCGTCGCCGCGGCGCGGACGAGCGGGCTCGTCCAGATCGCACGCGCACCGCTCGTGATCCGCTTCAAGCCCTTGGCCGCGGCGCGCGTACGCGCCTCGCCGCGCGGCGACAGCGGGCGCAGCGCGTCATCGGGCCAGCGGGCATGATCGGGCTTGCCCGCGGGGCCATGTCGGAACAACACGACTCGCAGCACACTCATGGTGGGGATGGTCAGCGCGGCACGGGAAGGACTGAAGGCCGATTGCCTGGCACGTCGAATCGGTGACCGACGAGTGTAACACTGCCTCGCGCAGGGCCGGCAGCGCGCCCCGGGCTGGCTCGCAATCGACTACAGGGCAACGGGTTGCGGAGCGGCCGAGTTGCCGGTTCGATGCCGACGCTCAGGACCGGCCGAACTCGTCGCCGCTCCGGGCCTCGTCCTCGGCGTGATGCTTGATGATGCGCGCCTCGGAGATGAACACCACCTCCTCGGCGATGTTCGTGGCGAGGTCGGCCACGCGCTCGAGATTGCGCGCGACGAGGATCAGCTCGAGCCCGCGCGAGATCGTCGTGGGGGCCTCGGCCATGCGGGTGAGCAGCTCGCGGTAGATCTGGCGGTTCAGCTCGTCCACCTCGTCGTCGCGCCGGCACAGCGCCCTCGCGCCCTCGGTGTCGCGGCGAACGAACGTGTCGAGCGCGTCGCGCAGCATTTCGCTGGCGAGCGTCTCCATGCGCGGGATGTCGAGGAGCGGATCGAGCGCCGGTGTCACCGCCAGGCGTTTGGCGGCCTGGGCGATGTTGACGGCGTGGTCGCCGACGCGCTCCAGGTCGTTCGAGATCTTGAGCGCCGCCGTGATGAAGCGCAGATCTCCCGCCATCGGCTGCTGGAGCGCGAGCAGGCGGACGCAGCGCTCCTCGACCTCGATCTCGTGACGGTCGATGGTGTGATCGTCCGCGACCACCTCGTCGGCGAGCGCCGCGTCGCGGCGCTCGAGGGCGCGGATCGACTTCTTCATGCTCGCCTCGGCCAGCCCGCCCATGGCGAGCAGCTGCTGGCGGAGTGCGACGAGCTCGTGTTCGAAGTGTCGTTCCAAAGGTCCTCGTGTAACGGTGTGTATCGGGTTGCCGGAATCGGGCTGGGCGTGCGGCCGCGGCGCGGACGGCGCGCGCCGCGTGGCCGTCATCCGAATCGCCCGGTGATGTAGTCCTCGGTCAGCTTCTCGCGCGGCCGCGTGAACAGCTCGGCCGTCGGGCCGGTCTCGACCAGCGACCCCGACAGCATGAACACGGTGCGGTCCGAAATCCGCGCCGCCTGCTGCATGTTGTGCGTGACGACGACGATCGTATAGCGCGACCGGAGCTCGACGATCAGCTCCTCGATGCGCGCCGTCGCGGTCGGATCCAGCGCGGACGCCGGTTCGTCCATCAGCAGCACCTCGGGCTCGACGGCGAGGCAGCGCGCGATGCACAGCCGCTGCTGCTGCCCGCCCGACAGCGCGAGCGCCGACTTCTGCAGGCGGTCCTTCACCTCGTCCCACAGCGCGGCACGGCGCAGGCTGTTCTCGCAGCGCGCCTCCAGCTCGCCGCGGTTCCGCACGCCGATCAGCCGGAGTCCGAACACCACGTTGTCGAAGATCGACTTGGGGAACGGATTCGGGCGCTGGAACACCATGCCGACGCGGCGGCGCAGCTCGACGACGTCGATGCCGGCGCCCAGCACGTCGCGGCCCGACACGACCACGCGGCCCGTCGTCCGCACACCGGGAATCGTGTCGTTCATGCGGTTGAACGAGCGCAGCAGGGTGCTCTTGCCGCAGCCCGACGGCCCGATGATCGCGGTCACGCTGTTCGACTCGATGTCGAGCGCCACACTCTTCAGGGCGTGGGTGGCGCCGTAGAACAGGTCGAAGTCCTCGGTGGACAGGCGCGATTCCCGCGGCGGCCCGGGCTTCGAGGGCGGCGGCGCCGGCGGTTGCGGCCGGCGAGACAGTTCGGGGCGGTTCACTGGAGGTACGTCCAACGTCGTGTCCATTCCCGCTCCGGAGCCTTCAGGCTCGCGGAATGCGCCGCGTGGTCATGCGCACCAGCGCCGACACGACGGTCACGAGCCCGAGCAGCACGAGTGCCCCCGTCCACGCCTGGCGATTCCAGTCGTCGTAGGGAGCGCGAGCATAGTCGAAAATGTAAACCGGCAACGAGGCGATCGGCCGGTCGATACTCAGCGACCAGAACCGGCTGCCGAGCGCGGTGAACAGCAGCGGCGCCGTCTCCCCGCACGCCCTGGCGATGGCCAGCATCACGGCCGTGACGACGCCGCCCGAGGCCGCCGGGAGCACGACGTCGTGGATCACCCGCCAGCGGGGGGCGCCCAGCGCGAGCGCCGCCTCGCGGTACGAGCGGGGCACCAGCCGCACCACCTCCTCGGTCGAGCGCGCGATGGTGGGCAGCATGAGCATCGCCAGCGCCACGCCGCCCGCGAGCGCCGAGAACCGCTGCATCGGGACGACGAGCAGCCCGTATGCCGCCACGCCGACGACGATCGACGGGATGCCGCTCAGCACATCGGCCGTCGTGCGCACGATGGATCCGATCGCGCCGTCGCCGAATTCCGCGAGGTAGAGCCCGGCGCCCACGCCGACGGGAACCGCGATGGCCGCGGCGATGCCGGCGAGCAGCGCCGTGCCGGCGATGGCGTTCGCCATGCCTCCGCCCGTCTCGCCGACCGGCTTCGGCAGGTGCGTGAAGAACTCGAGCGACACGCCGGCGCCTCCCATGCGCACGAGATGCCACGTGATGAACAGGAGCGGCACGATGACGAGCACGGTCGCGGCGTGGCAGCCGACGACGAGTGCCAGGTCGGCGGCGCGCCGGCGTACCGCGGTGCCCGACACGGCCAGCGGCGTCAACTCACGCGGCGCCGGCGACATCGCGTCGACCTCCCGTGCTCCAGATGACGAGGAGCCTGGCGCAGAGATTGACCACGATCGTGACCGCCAGCAGCACGAGCGCCACCTCGATCAGCGCCGCCATGTGGAGCGTGCCGGTCGCCTCGGTGAATTCGTTGGCGATCACGCTCGACATCGTGGCGCCGGGCGCCAGCAGCGACAGCGTCATCACGTTCGAATTGCCGATCACCATCGTCACGGCCATGGTCTCGCCGAGTGCCCTGCCCAGCGCCAGGATCACGGCACCCAGCAGGCCCGGGCGCGCGGTGTCGAGCGTCACGGCGATCGCCTCGGCGCGGGTCGCCCCCAGGCCCAGCGCGGCCTCGCGCAGGGATCGCGGCATGGACAGCAGCACCTCGCGCGAGATCGACACGATCGTCGGCACGATCATCACCGCCAGCACGAGGGCGGCGTTGAGCATGCCGATCCCGAACGGGAAGCCGCGGAACAGCGGCAGGAAGCCGAAGTGGGCGATGAGCCAGGGCTCGACCGACGCGCGCAGGACGGGCGCCAGCACGAATAGGCCCCAGATGCCGTACACGATGCTCGGAATCGCCGCGAGCAGCTCGACCACGAAGGCGACGATGCCGCCGACGCGCCGGGGTGCCAACTCGGCCAGGTAAACCGCGGTGCCGAGACCCAGCGGCAGCGCGATGAGCAGCGCCAGCGCCGACGACAGACCCGTGCCGTAGAGATAGGGGAGGGCGCCGAACTTCTCGGCCACCGGGTCCCATTCGGTCGAGACCAGGAAGCGGAACCCGAACGCCCGGATCGCGGGCATGGCGCCGCGCACGCACTCCCAGCCGATGAGGGCGACGACCGCGAACACCGACAGCGCGACCGCCGTGAGGGTCACGTGGTACGCCCGGTCCACGATCGCGCCCGCGCGCACGCCACGCCCGCGCGGCAGCGCCGGCAGCGCGGCGTCGCGCGGGTCGAGCGTGCCGGTGCTCATTGCGCTACTCCCCGACCTTCTTGCCACCGGCCGTGAGCGTCGCGAGGGTCGCCATGTTCATTTGGATGACCGCGTCCGGGAGCCGCGCGTAGTCGAGCGAGGCGGCCAGCTCCTGCCCGTCACGCATCGCCCAGCGAATGAAGTTCGACAGCACGCGCGCGCGCTTCGGGTCCTTCGTGTCCTGGTACACGAGCAGGTAGGTGAGCCCCGCGATCGGGTAGGCATCGGCGGCGGCCGCGTTGACGATGGGCGTGCGCACGTCCTTCGCGAGTGCCGCCGCCGCGGCCGCGACCGCCGCGGACGTGGATGCGAGCGAGGGCTCCACGAAATTCCCGGCGCGATTCCTCAGCGACGCCGCGGCGAGCTTGTTCTGCTTCGCGTACGCCAGCTCCACGTAGCCGATGGCGCCCGGCGTCTGGCGCACGAGGCCCGCGACGCCTTCGTTCCCCTTGCCGCCGACGCCCGACGGCCACGAGACCGAGGTGTTGGCGCCGACCAGCTCCTTCCACGGGCCGCTCACCGCGGACAGGTACAGCGTGAAGATGTTCGTCGTGCCGCTGCCGTCCGAGCGGTGTACCGCGAGGATCGGCGCCGCCGGCAGCCGGACGCCGGGGTTCACGGCCGCGATGCGCTTGTCGTTCCAGGTCGTGATCCGGCCGAGGTAGATGCCCACGATCACGTCCGGCGAGAGCTGCAGCGGGACCTTCAAGTCGGGCAGGTTGTAGGCGAGGACCACCGCGCCCGCCACGGTCGGGAAGTGCAGCACCCTGCGTGGCATGTCCTTGAGCGCGGCGTCAGAAAGCGCCGCGTCGCTGGCGCCGAAATCCACGGTGCCCGCCTTGACCTGCTGGATGCCGGCGCCGCTACCGATCGACTGGTAGTTGATCTCGACGCCCGTCTTCTGCTTGTAGACGTCGAACCACTTCGAATAGATGGGGTACGGGAACGTCGCGCCCGCGCCGGTGAGATTCTGGGCGCCGGCGCTCGTCGCGAGCAGGACGCCGAGCAGCGCGCTCTGCGCGACGCGGCGGAGGGGTTCTGCGTTCATGAGTCATGGCTCCTGTGGCGGGAGGGATCAGGATTGGGGTTTCGTGAACTTCCAGTAGAGCGTCAAGCGCGCTTGCAGGTCGTGATGCGACGGCACGACAGCGGTGCCCTTCGCCACGTACTGCATGCTTTCGATGTTGGGCATGAAGTGCACGTCCTTGAACGGCTGCCAGTCGAGGCCGACGATGAACAGTTGCTGGTTCACGCGGTTTGCCGTGTTCAGGTCCGGCGCCCACAGGTCGGCCCGGGCGAAGCCGGCCAGCGTCGGCGTGGCCGCGTAGCGCGCGAACAGGGAGTGTCCGACCGAGTACGTGTAGACGCCGAGTGGCTTGTGGG
>JANLWK010000424.1:0-1859 GCA_031364505.1 Candidatus Eiseniibacteriota bacterium
AAGCTGATCGAGTCGGGCTGGAGCACGCACTGGGCACCCGGCGCCTGCAGCGCCGACACCGCGGAGAGCGGAACGCGCGGGAACCTGGGGCCGAGATCGAGCAGGCAGGCGATCGTCTCGGGGGCGCTCGGCTGATACTCGAGCACGATGTCGTGGGAGCCGTTCGGTGGCACCGTGAATGGCCCCCCGCCCGAAGCGATCGCGATCGATGGGCACGCGAGCGTCGCGATGGCGGTGAGGTCCGCCTGCCCGGTGTTCCGCACGCTGAGCGTGCGCTGGGCCGAGCGATTCACGCCCACGGTGCCGAAGTCGAGCAACAGCACGGACAGCTCGCCCCGAGGCTCGAGCCTGACCGGGCGCCCGAGGTCCGAGCAGCTCGTGAGCGTCATGGCGGCGACCAGACCCGCACCGAGCAAGCCCATCCGTATCGACATTGAGCGCAAAGGCTAGGGCAGACCGCCGGGCCCGGCCAGTGAAATGGGCCGGACGCCCGGTGCGTCGGGGCGGGCGTGTCACAGGGGCCGGTGCCGGCGCGTTCGCAGCGCCGGCAGGCGCCTCGCGCGGGTCAGGCGGGGCGCGGGGGGGCGACGAGGCTCGCGAGCCGGGCCGCGACGCGGCGCCGGGTGAGCGGCGTGGGATCGCCGGCCGAGATCCGCACGGCGGCGCCATCCAGGTCGTCGAGGAAGTCGTCGGCCTGGAGTGCCACGATGGCGGCCGGCCGGCCGGCGCCGACGGCACGCAGCCGGGCGCGCTCGTCCGGCGGAAGCGGCACGCGCGACGCGACGACCTCGATGTGCACCGCGCCGCCCGAGTCGCCGGCGACTTCGATGCCGTGGTCGCGCAGCGACTGCGCGAGCGGCGGCCCGTACGGAAACGCGGGCTCGCGCACCGACCACGCGCCGGCCCCGGAGGCCGGGAGCGTGCCCGTCACGATGAGCCCGCGGTCCACGATGCCTTCGAGGCGTTCAACCCAGTCGGCCGGTGTCAGCGCCTCGAGCGGGCGCGCCAGCTCTTCGTGCGACGGCTCGCGGGTGCGCTGGTCGAACGCCGCGAGCCGCGGTCGCGCCGCGTCGAACGATGTGCGGTCGATGCGGCCGTCCACCAGCATACGCGCCAGCTCGAGCCGCACGCGGCGGACCGACTCGTCCCACGTCGCGAACAGCAGCAGGTCGCAGCCGGCCTCGAGCGACAGCCGCCCGACTTCGGCGGGCTCGCGTCCCGCGGCGGCGCCCTTCATCTCGAGCGCGTCGGTGACGCACACGCCGCCGAAGCCGAGCGTGTCACGCAGCAGCCCGCGCAGGATCGCGGGCGAGAACGTGGCCGGCTGGTCCGGATCGAGTGCCGGGACGACGAGATGCGCCGACATCACGGAGTCGGCGTCGGCGTGCTCGCGGAACGGCACGAGCTCGCGCGTATCGAGCGTCGCGCGATCGGCGTCGCAGCGCGGCAGGGCGATGTGCGAGTCCAGCACCGTGTCGCCGTGACCGGGAAAATGCTTGAGGCAGCAGGCAATGCCCGCCGCGCGGAAGCCGCGCCGCACGGCCGCGAGCCGCCGCGACACGTCCTCGGGCGTCGTGCCGTACGAGCGCGGTCCGATGACCGGGTTCTTCGGCTCGCTGTGGATGTCGGCGACCGGCGCGAACACCCAGTCGATGCCCACGGCGCGCAGCCGCTCGCCGGTGATGCGGCTCGCGTATTCGATGTCGTCGTCCGAGCCACCGCGCCCGAGCAGGATCGCGTCCGGCGGGACGACGAGATGGGGGCCGAGCTGCGAGACGAAGCCGCCTTCCTCGTCGGTGGCGATGAACAGCCGCCGCGGGCGCGCCAGCTCGCGCAGTCGCGTCGTCAGCCGGCGCAGG
>JANLWK010000435.1:0-13870 GCA_031364505.1 Candidatus Eiseniibacteriota bacterium
GACCTCTACGTGCGCGACTACTCGAAGTGCGTGCTCTGCTACAAGTGCGTCGAGGCGTGCGGCGAGGATCACCAGAACACCTTCGCCATCGCCGTCGCCGGCCGCGGGTTCGACGCGCGCATCGCCACCGAGTTCGACGCCCCGCTGCCGGACTCGGCCTGCGTCTACTGCGGCAACTGCATCGCCGTGTGCCCGACCGGCGCCCTGATGGCGAAGACCGAGTACGACCTGCGCGCGGCGGGCGCTTGGGACGCGTCGAAGCAGACGGAGACCGACACGATCTGCCCGTACTGCGGGGTGGGATGCACGCTGCGCCTCCACGTCCAGGCCGGGCAGATCGTGCACGTGTCCTCGCCGCTCGAGAATCCGATCACTCTCGGCAACCTGTGCATCAAGGGCCGCTTCGGGTGGCGGTTCGTCCAGTCCGGCTGAGTCGAGGGATCGGAACCCCAATGGACCCATTGCTGCGCGGCACGCTGGTCAAGCTCGCGATCCCGCTGTTCGTCATCGCGCTCGTGCTCGTCGTGTCGCGGCGTCGTGGCATCGACTGGGACCAGGGCCTGGGGCTCAACCGTCCGCGCGCCCGAGATCTCATGGTGTGGGTCGGGGTGTGGGCGGTGTGGGTCGCCATCAGCGAGTGGCTCATCAACACGCTCGGCATGGACCAGGCGAAGGCGTGGCCGGACTACCCGGCGACGATCGTGGCGTTGCGGATCCTCGCCATCGGGATCGCGGGGCCCGTGTCCGAGGAACTCGTCATGCGGGGCCTGGTGTTCGACCGCGTGAGCCGCTCGCGCCTGGGGCAGAAGGGCGCCATCGTCCTGTGCGCCGTGGCCTGGTCGCTGATGCACGTCCAGTACGGTTGGAAGACGCTGATCCTGATCGCGATCGACGGGTTGATCCTCGGCGTCGCGCGAGTGCGGAGCCGGTCGGTCACCGTGCCCATCGTCATGCACGTGCTGGGCAACCTGTTCTCGATCGCGCAGTCGCTGCATCGCTGACGGGGCACCATCGGCGCTTTTTGCCGATGATCCAGTTGCCCGCCCATAGTCCGCTCGGGCAGAATGGCCCGTCGCTCCGGCTCGTGACGGACCCGCTCACGCGCGACGCGACGCCCCGATACCCGCGGTTGTTCGACCCGGATGGCGCCGATCATGAAGACGGTAATCCTGTGCGGTGGAAAGGGAACGCGGCTCAAGGAAGAGACCGAGTTCAAGCCGAAACCCATGGTGCTCGTGGGGGCGAAGCCGATCCTCTGGCACATCATGAAGGGGTACGCGCACTTCGGGCATCGGGACTTCGTGCTGGCGCTCGGGTACCGGGGACAGGCGATCAAGGAGTTCTTCCTGAACGAGCGCGCGTTCGCGAACGACTTCACGCTGAGCACGCGGTCCGGGCAGCTCGACTATCACCAGTCACAGTCCGATGACTTCACGATCACCTTCGCCGACACGGGCGAGAACAGCCTGACGGGCGAGCGGCTCAAGCGGCTCAAGCCCTACCTCGGCGACGGCGAATTCATGCTGACCTACGGCGATGGCATCGCGGACGTCGACATCGAGGCGCTGATCCGCTTCCACCGCAGCCAGGGCACGCTCGCCACGCTGACCGGTGTGCATCCGCACTCGAAGTACGGACTCGTGCGGAGCGACGCCGGGGGCCGGGTCGAGGACTTCAGCCAGAAGCCGACGCTCGGGGACTTCGTGAACGGTGGCTTCATGGTGTTCAGCCCCGGCATGTTCGACTACGTGGACGACGGGATGATCGAGGACGCACTGATCCGCATGACCGCCGACCGGCAGCTCTCCGTGTATCACCACGACGGGTTCTGGAAGGCCATGGACACGTACCAGGAGATGGAAGAACTCAACCGTCTCTGGCAGACCGAACGCCCCTGGGCGATCTGGGAGAAAGGCTAGGACGTGAGCGCTGACGCGACGCAGCGACGCACCGTGCTCGTCACGGGCAACGAAGGCTACATCGGCTCCGTGCTCACCGAGGTGCTGGGCGAGCGCGGCTACCGCGTGATCGGATACGACAACGGCGCGTTCCGCGACGTGGCGTTCGTGCCACGGAAGGGACCGGTCGAGCGGCAGATCACCAAGGACATCCGCGACGCCGAGCCGCGGGATTTCGAGGGCGTCGACGCGGTGATCCACCTCGCGGCCCTGTCGAACGACCCGCTCGGATCGCTGAACCCCGCCGCGACGCATGCGGTGAACCACCGCGCCACGATCCAGGTCGCCGAGGCCGCGAAGGCGGCCGGCGTCGGGCGTTTCCTGTTCTCGTCGTCGTGCAGCATGTACGGCGTCTCCAAGGAAAGCTTCGTCACCGAGGGCGCGAGCTTCAACCCCCAGACCCCGTACGCCGAGGCCAAGGTCGCCGCCGAGCGCGACCTCCAGAAACTGGCCGACGACGCGTTCTCGCCGGTCTACCTGCGCAACGCCACGGTGTTCGGCACGTCGCCGCGCATGCGGCTCGATCTCGTGGTGCAGAATCTCGTCGCCTTCGGCTACCTGAACGGCACGATCACGATCCTGAGCGACGGCACGCCGTGGCGGCCGCTCGTGCACGTGCGCGACGTGTCCGAGGCGTTCCGGCACTTTCTCGAGCTGCCGCGCGAGCAGGTGCACAACCAGGCGTTCAACATCGGTCACCGCGGCAACAACCTCCAGATCAAGGACATCGCGCACATGGTCCAGGCGGCGATGCCGAAGACGAACGTCGAGATCAAGAACGAGAACCCGAGCGACACGCGGTCGTACCGCGTCGGCTTCGACCGCGCCTATGCCGCCGGCTTCAACCCCACCATGCTCGTGCCCGACGGCATCCGCGAGATCCACGACGTGTTCCAGCGCGTGCACTTCTCGGCCGACGATTTCCAGTCCGACGCCTACATCACCCTCAAGCGCTACCAGCGACTGCAGGAGGAGGGGCGGCTCGACGGAGATCTCCGCATGGTGGCGCCCGCCGGAGGCGCGCGATGACGCTCATCCCCACGAAGATCGCGGGCGTGACGCGGATTCAGCTCGAGCTGAAGGGCGACTCGCGGGGCTACTTCACGCGGCTGTTCGACCTCACCGAGATCCGCACCGTGTGCCCGGGATACGAAATCGTCCAGATCAACCGCTCGCTGACCCAGAAGCGGGCGACGCTGCGCGGCATCCACTTTCAGGAAGCGCCGCACGGCGAGGACAAGCTCGTGCAGTGCCTGCAGGGCGCGATCTTCGACGTGGCCGTGGACCTGCGTCCCGATTCGCCGACGTACCGGCAGTGGGTCGGCGTCGAGCTGAGCGCCGCGAACAAGGAGCTGCTGCTCGTGCCGAAGGGATGCGGGCACGCATTCCAGACGCTCACCGACGACTGCCTCGTCGAGTACTTCGTGTCGCAGTACTACACGCCCACGGCGGAAGGCGGCATTCGCTGGAACGATCCCGCGATCGGCGTCCAGTGGCCGCTGCCCGACCCGTTCACGTCCGAGAAGGACGCGGCCTGGCCGCCTTTCACACCGTGAGCCTGCTCGTCCTCGGCGGCTCGGGGCAGCTCGGCGCCGAGCTGACGGCCCAGGCGCGCGCGCGCGGGCTCGATGCGGCGGCCCCGGTGAGCGCCGAGCTGAACGTCACCGACCGCGCGGCGCTCGAGGCGGCGCTCGATTCGGTCCGGCCCGCCTGGGTGCTCAACACGACCGCGTCGCACGTCGTCCCCGAGTGCGAGAAGGATCCCGCGCGGGCGTTCGCCATCAACGCCGCCGCCGTGCGCCACATGGCCGAGGCGTGCCAGGCCCGGGGCATCGGACTCGTAACCTACAGCACCGATTACGTGTTCGACGGACGCAAGGGCTCTCCGTACGACGAGACCGACGCGCCGCGACCGCTCCAGACGTACGGCGTCTCCAAGCTCGCGGGAGAACAGCTGTGCGCGCTGTTCCATCCGGACGCGCTGATCATCCGCACCTGCGGCGTCTACGGCGGCGCGAACGGCAGCCGTGCCAAGATGGGCAACTTCATCCTGAACCTGCTGCGCGACACCCGCGACAAGGCGGAGCTGGAGGTGAGCTCCGAACAGATCGTGGACCCGACGCCCGCCGCCGACCTCGCGCGGGCAAGCCTCGACCTGATCGCGCTCCGGCCCGCGGGAGGCATCTACCACCTCGCGAGCGACGGACACTGTTCGTGGGCCGAGTTCGCCGCGGCCGGCATGGAGATCGCGGGCCGCGCCACGCGGATCATCCCCGTCGATCGCGGCGGGCACTCGGGTGCCGCACGCCGCCCGGCGTTCTCGGCGCTCGCCAACACCCGCGCACGCGCGCTCGGCGTCGTGCTTCCCGGCTGGCGGGACGGCCTCGCGCGCTACCTCGAAACGGTTCCCGCCGCGCGCGGCTAGGAGCCTCCCTCCAGAGCCTCGCCCCGGAGCCTCCCAGCGACGCCTCCCCGGCGCCCATTTGCAGTTTTCTCCGCGTAAAACGTGCTCCGTTTGAACAACCTGCCGCGTCTAGTCGCGGAAAAGTCGTTGCGAATCAAGCACTTGCCGCAGGCATGCGACTTGTATTGGTGCGTTGGCGAGCGTAGCGCAACGAGCGCGGAGGATTACGATGATTCGTCAGCAAATGAACAGGACCGAAGGTTCTTTCGCCGAGTGTCGGCGATGAGCCGAAGCCGCTCGCCACCAAGTAGCGCCCGAGTCAGCGCCTTGGGCCACCCGGCTGCCGTGCGGCCGTCCATGCCCGGCATCACCATGCCGAGCAGGACCCATGTGGGTGACTGAAGGCGCTCATCTTGGGCGACTCCGTGCCGGGTTACCTACGACGTGACCCGCTCACCGGGAATGGGAGAACGGGCAGTGCGACCACGAACGCGCTGCCCATCCCCCGACCCGGTTTTTTTGGCGTCAACTCCCGACGGACTCCGGACGCTGCCCATCGGACTCGATGTTCGTGGGGCCCCATTGCGTGGGTCGACGTGACGGCCTAGAGTTTCATGCGTCCATCCCTCCTTAGGCCGTGCCGATCCATCCCGTCCTTTCGGCTGGGCCGAACCATTCCCTTCCATGATCTGGGGGCCGCTGTGGATCCTTCCGCGCCGACCGGCGCGCCCGGTGATGAGGCGCAGTGGAGCGCCACGCTCCGCGGCCTGTCGCGCATCCGGAAGGACGTCACGCACGACGTGCGCTCGCGGGTACATGGCCTGGCACTCCAGGCGGAGATCATGGGCGAGCTCGTGCCGGACTCGGGCGCGGACTCCGAGACCTGGGCTCACGTGCGGAACCAGTCGCGCTCCCTCGCCGTGTCGCTGCGGTCACTGGGCGAAGAGTTCGAGGACCTGATCGTCCAGCTCGACATCGAGCCGGGGGAGGCCACCGCGATCGATCTCGCGCTCGCCCTGCACGGCTCGACACGCTGGCTCACGACCTTCGCGCGCAGGCGCGGTGTGGGCTGGACCGTGCGCGCGCCGGAGTCGGGAGTCCTCGTGAGGGCAGCGCTGGCGGGCCTGCGCCGTGCCCTGTTCCTGCTCGCGTGTGACGCCATCGAGCGGGCGAGCACGGGCGCGAACCTCGAGCTGGCACTCGCTCCCGAGCCGCCGGATGCCGTACTGACGATCGTCGGCCTCGCCGCGGGCGACATGGAATTCCTCGGCGGATCCCCGGGCAAGTCGCCGAATGTCGCCGTCGGCCCCGATGAGTCGGCGCCGGGTGGCGCGGACCTCGCCGCCGTGCGCGACGCGCTCGCCGGCACCGGCGCCCGGATCGCGACGACGGTGAGGATGCCGGGCGCCGGCCACGCGCTCGAGATGCGCTGGCCCCTCGCGACGGACGCGAACTGATGGCACACGCCCTGATCGTCGACGACGACCGCGCGACGCGGAAGGCCCTGTCGGAGCTGGTGCGCCTGCAGGGCTTCACGACCGACGACGCCGGCTCGCTCGCCGAGGCCCGCGAGCGGATGGGCGCCACCGCGGCCGACGTCGTGCTCATCGATCTCGTGCTGCCCGACGGGCGCGGCCTCGACCTGCTCGACCAGCTCGAGACCGGCGTGCGTCCCGAGATCGTGCTCATCACCGGGCACGCGACCGTGGAGTCGGCGGTCGAGGCCCTGCGGCGTGGTGTGCTCGACTACCTCGCCAAGCCGGTGGACGTGCCGCGGCTCAAGGGACTGCTCGCCCACGTGGCGCGCACGCTCGAGCTCAAGC
This sequence comes from Candidatus Eiseniibacteriota bacterium, assembly GCA_031364505.1. GTDB lineage: Bacteria > Eisenbacteria > RBG-16-71-46 > RBG-16-71-46 > RBG-16-71-46 > JANLWK01. The sequence continues at coordinate 6,186 of JANLWK010000435.1, forward strand.
AGGAGGTCGGCGAGCTGCGCGGCGAGCTGCGGCGGCTCGGTCGGTTCGGCCGCATGATCGGCGGCTCTTCCGCCATGCAGCGCGCGTACGACCTGATCCAGAAGGTCGCGCCCAGCAACGTGAACGTCCTGATCACCGGCGAGAGTGGCACGGGCAAGGAGCTGGTGGCGCACACGCTGCACGAGCTGGGGCCACGCAAGGACGGTCCGTTCATCGCGGTCAATTGCGGCGCGATTCCGTCGACCCTGATCGAGAGCGAGTTGTTCGGGCACGAGAAGGGCAGCTTCACGGGCGCCACGCAGCGCCACCTCGGGTTCTTCGAGCGCGCCGCCGACGGCACGCTGTTCCTCGACGAAATCACCGAGATGTCGCCCGACCTCCAGTCACGGCTGCTGCGCGTGCTCGAGAGCGGGACGTTGCACCGCATCGGCGGCGAGGAGTCGATCTCCGTGAACGCGCGCGTCATCGCCGCGACCAACCGCGTTCCCGCCGAGGCCGTGCAGGAGAAGCGGCTGCGCGAAGACCTCTACTACCGGCTGAACGTGTTCCCGATCCCCATGCCGCCGCTGCGCGACCGCGGCCAGGACGTGGACCTGATCACCAATTACTTCCTCGAAGTGCTCAACAAGCAGGCGGGCGGCGCCAAGACGCTCGGGGCCGACGCGCGCGCCGCCCTGGCGCGGCACTCCTGGCCCGGCAACGTGCGCGAGCTGTGGAACGCGCTGCAGCGCGCGTATCTCATGGCGGGCGAGGTCATCGACGCGGAATCCCTGCCGCTCGATTCCGCGCGGGCCGCCACGTCCAGCAACGGGGAGTCCGAGACACGCCTGCCCGTCGGCGTGACGCTGGAAGAGGTCGAGCGGCGCATGATCATGGCGACGCTCGATCGCTGCGCGGGCGACAAGCGCCGCGCCGCCGAGATGCTCGGCATCAGTCTCAAGACGCTCTACAACCGGCTGAACGTGTACGCCGGTCCCCAGCGCGAGAGCGTGTAGCGAGTACAAGGCGCACGTAAGTTTCAGGACATCGCCTGAACACTCGCCCCAAACTCCGTAAATCTCCCCAACTCCCGCAACGACTTAGGCGCGCGCCGCGCTGGCATGCGGCGTGCGTTTACGGTGTCGGGGCGCGGCACTGCTGCCGGGTGAACCAACGCCTGATCTCGTAAGGCCGCAGCGGACGCGCCCCGCCAAATCCGACGACTGGAGTCGTTCCATGTGCAGGCACATCATTCCGATCATCGTGCTGTTCTCCGCCCTGCTGGTTTCCGCGTCTCCGCGGGGTGCTACGGCCTTCGGGCTGACGGGGGCCGGCGTTTCGCTGGGCTATACCGCGCCCGAGAATCTCGACGGCACGCTCGACGTCGGCGGACACCTCGAATTCCAGCAGAGCGGTACCCGCCTGCATCTGCAGCCCGGCCTTCGTTACTGGAAGGTCGACGGCATCAGCGATCTCAATCTGAACGCCGACGCCTACTACCCCTTCGCGCAGCACACCATGGTCACCCCGTACGTGGGAACGGGCCTCGGCCTGCACGTGATGGGCAGCGACCGCACGGATGCCTCGGACACGTCGCTGGGCTTGAACCTGTTCGGTGGCCTGCGGTTTCCGACGGGCAACGCCACGACATTCCTGGAAGCGCGCACGGCAGTCGCCGAGACATCGCGGTTCGCGGTGCTCGGCGGCATGACCTGGCGGTTCCACTAACCGAAGTACGGACACAGGAGAACCCAATGCGTCACTCGAATCGGTGGGTCGCGCTGGTGATGGCGGCGGGATGGGCGTTGAGTCTGCCCGGATGCCGGGCCGACGATCTCGCGAATGTCACGCCGGACGAGCCTGCGGGAATCTTCGCGCCGGCGACTCGCGTGCCGGCGGGCACGACGCTCGTCGTTCGGCTCGCACGCGCGGTATCCTCGGCGTCCGTCGGACCGGGCGATCCGTGGCGTGGGGTGACCACGACGCGGGTGCTCGCGGGGGATCGCGTGATCGTTCCCGAGGGCGCCGAAGTCAGCGGTACGGTGGCGGCGGTACGGAAGGCCCGGCGGGGCGATCGCGCGATGGTGCACCTCAAGGTGCGTGCGGTCCTCGTCGACGGCCGCAACCTGCATCTGGAAGCGGATTCGAAGCCGGTCATCGCGGCCTCGCCGCGCGTCGTGCTCCGCGAGGGCATGGTCATGACGTTCACCACGAGTGATGCCGTCGCGCTGCGGTGACGTCGGAATCGCCGCGACGGCCCACGCGCGGGCCGTCCGGTGATTCGTATCGCGGATGCGTAAACAGGAGGACGCCATGCGCAGAGCATTGCCGATCATTCTCGCGGTGCTGGTCGTCGTGCTGCTCGGCGTGACCGTGATGCTGGTCCGCCAGGTGAGGATGTCGACCGATCGCGTCGCCACCCTGCAGCGGTCCGAGCAGGATGCGCAGACGCGTTACTCCGAGGCGATCAATTCCATCGCGGAGATCCAGGACAGCCTGACCACGATTGACGTCGGCGGTCAGGGCGCGCGGCTGACTCCGAGCGGCCTCCGCGACGAGCAGCGCCTGTCGCCGCAGCAGGGTCGCGAAGCCATGGACCGTATCGCGCTGCTCAAGAGCAGCGTCGACCGCGCGAAGCAGCGGATCGGCACGCTGGAGGCGAACCTCGAGAAGAGCGGCATCCGGGCGGGGACGCTGCAGAAGCTCGTGAACGGGCTCAAGCAGTCGGTCGCCGACAAGGAACAGCGGATCGCCGAACTCACGACGCGCATGGATTCACTGCAGACCCAGGTCACCGGGCTGTCGGGCGAGGTGGCGCACAACCAGGACACGATCCGCAGCCAGCGCCAGGAACTCGGCATGGTCTACTACGTGATCGGCACCAAGCGCGAGCTGACGCAATCGGGCATCCTCGTCGCCAGGGGCGGCGTGCTCGGCATGGGCAAGACGCTCAAGCCGTCGGGCACGTTCAACGAGAGCCTGTTCACCCCGATCGACACGAACGACCAGCAGGTGGTGTTCATCCCCTCGGTCAAGAAGGTCCAGGTCCTGAGCGCACAGCCGGTCTCGAGCTACGCGCTGTTGCCGTCGGGCGACGGCGTCGAGTTGCGCATCCTCGACCCGCGCGAGTTCCGCATGGTCAAGCACCTGGTCATCATGACGACCACGTAGGGGCGAGACTCCGCCGGCTTTACAACAAGCCGGGTTTCCGGCCAAAGTGTCGGCATGGGTCGTATCTTCGAGACACGCAAGGCCACGATGTTCGCGCGCTGGGACAAGATGTCCAAGGCGTTCGCGCGCATCGGCAAGGAAATCACCATCGCCGTCCGCTCGGGCGGCCCGAGCCCCGAGAACAATCCCTCGCTCCGGCGCGTCATCCAGAACGCGCGCGCCGTGAACATGCCGAAGGACAAGGTCGAGGCGGCGATCAAGCGCGCCTCCGGCCAGGGCGGCGAGAGCTACGAGGAGATCGTCTACGAAGGCTACGGCCCCCACGGCGTGGCCGTCATGGTCGAGTGCGCGACCGACAACCCCACGCGCACGGTCGCCAACATCCGCAGCGCGTTCGGCAAGTACGCCGGCAACCTGGCGACAACGGGCAGCGTGGCGTTCTCGTTCAAGCGCATGGGCGTGTTCCGCTTGAACCCCGCCGGACTCGACGCGGAAGCCCTCGAGCTGGACCTGATCGACCACGGACTCGAGGAGATGGGGGAGAGCACGAGCGAGAAGGGCGACACGCAGCTCGTGGTGCGCTGCGCGTTCACCGAGTTCGGCCGGCTGCAGAAGGCGCTCGAGGACCACAAGATCACGCCGATCTCCGCCGAGTCCGAGTACATCCCCCAGACGCCCGTCGAGCTGCCCGAAGCCCAGGCGACCGAAGTGCTCAAGATGATCGACCAGCTCGAGCAGGACGAGGACGTCCAGAAGGTATTCCACAGCCTCGCGTGACCTCGTCCGGGCGCGGAATCGCCCCGCCCTCCCTGAGCCGGTCCGGAGCCTCCCCAGGGGCACCACAGAGCCGAAATTCAGGCTTGGAGCGCTGTGCCCCGGGACCTATGCTCACGGCTTGCGCCGGGGGGTGCCCGCACCTCCGGCGGTCCCATATCGGGCACTGGGGGCCGCACCCTCATGCACTTGCTCGTGCCTCGCGCGATGGGCTCGCTCGAGAGCCTCGTCCCATTCGTCCGGCAGTTCCTCGAGCGCGAGGCACTGCCCGAATCCATGGGCTTCGACCTGGACCTCGTGATCGAGGAGCTGTTCACGAACCTGGTCCGGCACGGGACGAGCGGCCGGAACGAGGTGGACGTGTCGCTCGAGCGGCAGCCGCCCGACGTCGTGCTCCGCATCCGCGAATTCGACGCGGACCATTTCGACCCGACGGCGCTGCCGCCCGTCGATACGGGCCGTCCGATCGAGGAACGGGAGCCGGGCGGGCTCGGCGTCCACTTCGTGCGCGTGCTGAGCCGCACGTTCCAGTACGACTGGGACGAGCGGATCGGCACCACCACCGTGACCATGGCAACGGAGGGCTGATGCTCGAGATCGAGGTCAAGGACGGCGGAGTGGTCGCGCTCGCGGGACGCCTGGACGCGGCCGAATCCGATCGGGCGCTGGAGGAGCTGACGAAGCTGCCCGGCCCGGTGACCCTGGACTGCGCGCGGCTCGAGTACATCTCGAGCGCCGGGATCGCCGTGATCATGCAGACCTACAAGCGCCTGCTCGCCGCCCGCCAGACGCTCCATTTCACGGGCGTCACGCCGCGGGTGAAGAACGTGTTCCTGTATGCCGGCCTCGACAAGCTGCTCGGCATCCCATAACCGGCGCATCCCGACCCCTCATGCGTCCACCCTCGGACCCACACGCCCCGCCCGTCCCCGCGACGCGGCCCTTAGGCCCCGCCCTGGCCCCGGCGCGCTTCAGATCCGGGGGACCGGGCGGACCCGGGGAACCGAACCACCAACCTTTCCCCGCCCCGGGTGTACTGCTGGACGACGAGACGCTCGTGGAGCGAAGCCAGGCCGGGGACCAGGAAGCCTACGGAGAGCTGGTGAGGCGCCTCGAGCGGCCGCTGTTCAACGTGGCGCTCCGAATTCTGAGAGACCGGGAAGAGGCTCGCGACGCGACGCAGACGGCATTCGTGAAGGCATGGATGCACCTGGACCGCTTCGAGCGCCACCACCGCTTCTTCAGCTGGATCTACCGGATCCTGCTCAACGAAGCGCTGAACCGGGTCCGGCGGCGGCGGCACGAGGAGCTCGATCCGGAGACACCGGACGCGGCCGCGACGGCGGCGGACGGGATGGACCGGGAGCGGTTGAGGGCCCGGGTGACGCAGGCGGTGCTGGCGTTGAAGCCCGATCAGCGGGACGTGGTGCTGCTGCGCCACTGGCTGGACATGAGCTACGAGGAAATCGGAGAGCGGCTCGGGATTCCCGCGAAGACGGTGAAGTCCCGGTTGTTCTCGGCACGGCGAACGCTGGAAGACACGCTCAAGGGGACCGACCCATCATGAACCGCTCGCTCGACGAACTGATCCAGCTCGCACTCGACGGCGCTGCGACGCCCGAGCAGGTCGCGACGCTCGAGCGCCGCCTCGAGTCGGATCCCGAGGCGCGCCGCCGCCACGCCGAGCTGACGTCGCTGTTCGAGGCGCTCGGAGCCGGCGCAGGGGAGTCGGACCCGGGGATCCGGGACGCCGTGATGCGCCGCCTTCCGCCCCGTTCGCCGGCCTCGATGCCGGGCGCCGGGTTCGCCCGCCGCCTGTCGTGGCCGCGGCTCGCGCTGCCGTTCCTCGCGGGTGCGGCGAGCGCCGTCATCGTCATCGCGTCGATCGTCGGGATTCCGGCACGCATGGGCCCGGACCCGCGGACGGCGGGAACGATGTCGGCACCCGCTGTGCGGCCCCTCGAACTGGTGCTCGGTGCGCCGAGTGCGGCGGTCCGCGTCACCGCCTGGCAGGAATCACGCGGCCACGCGCGCCTCGTCGTGCGCTCGCCGCTGCCCGTCCGGATCGTGATGTCCGGCAGCGGCAGCGCGGTCGAGCTGGCGGCCGACGGAGCGCCGCGCGCCGGCTTCGCGCGGATCTCGGCCGAGCCCGTCGATCGCGCGCTCGCATCGGGCGGCATGATGGACGTGAGCTGCAACTGGATGGGGCCGGGGGCCGCGGTGCACGTGCGCGCCGAGTTCCCCACCGGCACCGCGTCGGAAGTCGGACTGGATCTGTCGTCGCTGCCGATTCAACAGGGTCGCTGATGGTTTCGTTGAAGCATGTTGGGAACCACTGCAAACACTGCGCCGGAGCGGGCGCGTCCATGCCGCCGGCAATCTGCCGGCGGACACGAACAGAGGAGGACAGGACACATGGCCGGAAATCGTAACACCATCGTGACGGTCGTCGTGGTCGTCGCGGCGGCCCTCGGATTCGCGGTGTGGAAGGGCTACATCGCCCTTCCGTCGTCCCAGACGCAGGGGACGATCGGCGCAGCGAAGCGTTACCAGTCGGGCCAGATCGACGCGGCGGACGTCCAGCTCGCCGACAACGAGACGCAGGCGTTCATGCAGAGCGACCTGTTCCACAAGATCCAGACGAATCCGGAATTCCGCCGCTTCGTCGCCGAGGGCGGGCTGAGCCGCGCGGCGGAAGTCCAGGCGCGCGCGACGGACATCTCGGCCCGTGCGACGGCACTGGGGCGGGCGGCCGAAGTGGGGCGCGTGGCCGACATCTCGGCCCGGGCAACCGAGGTCGCGCGCCAGGCGGATGATCTCGCGCGCAACGTCGACCTGTCGCGGAGCGTCGAGGCGGAGGCTCATCTCGCCGCCATCGCGCGCCAGGCGGACGACCTGTCGCGCAACCAGGTGTTCGCGCGGAACGCCGACGCGGTGTCGCGGGCGCAGGAGCTGTCGCGCCAGGCGAACGATCTCGCGCGGCAGACCGACCTGTCGCGCGTCCAGAATATCAACGAGCGGATGGCGGGCCTCGCGGCGCGGTCGCAGGAGCTGGCCCGGATGGCCGACGCCATGCGTATCGCGGACGTCTCCGCGCGCTTCACCGAGATGGGCCGTCAGTTCGGCGATCTCGCCCGCCAGCAGGAGCTGATGAAGGTGACGGCGCTGGACGCCCGCATGGCCGAGCTGACGCGGCAGGCGGACGGGCTGTCGCGTATCCAGGCGATGGGGAACGTCGACGTCACGAACCGCGCGCTCGAGCTGTCGCGCGCATCGGACGCCATGGCGCGCTCGACGGAGCTGGGACGCGCCTACATCGTCGTCGGTCGCGCGACGGACATCGCCGAGCGCGTGACCGAGCTGGGCCGTGCCGCCGAGGCGGCGCGGATGACCGAAGTGGCGGCGCGCGCCGCGGAGATCGGACGGCAGGCGACGGATCTGTCGCGCGTCCAGGCGACCGCCGGCCGCATCACCGTGCTCGACCGCCAGGCGGCCGATCTCGCGCGCCAGGCCGACGTGCTGTCGCGCCTCCAGGCGATCGGCGGCAACGTCGACGTCGCCAACCGAGCGGTGGAGCTGAGCCGCAGCCTCGACGCGCTCGGCCGCGCTTCGGATCTCGCGCGCCAGCAGATCGTCGGCTCTCGCGCCGCGGATCTCGCTGCGCGGGCGCAGGAGTTCGCCCGTGCTGCCGAGGTGGCACGCGCCACCGACCTCGCCGGACGCGCGCATGAGCTGGGCCGGCAGGCGGCCGAGCTGGGACG
>JANLWK010000406.1:0-1994 GCA_031364505.1 Candidatus Eiseniibacteriota bacterium
GCTGGCTCTGCTGCGGCGCCGACAGAACCGCGACGACCGAGCCGCAGCCTCGTCAGCGGCTGGAGTTTACACCCAGGACTTTTCGTTGCGAGCGTGAAAGCTCGGTCCCATTGTGGCGGTCACGATCCACCACGGGTTCCGACCCGCGGCCGTTTCGGCGTCCCGTCTCCAATCGGCGCGGGCGCGCAATCGCCCCCGGGGCGCGTAACCCACGGGGGCGACATGGACTTGGGTCGTCTGTGAATGGCGGGGTTGACGGGACTCTAACCCGCGACCTCCTGCGTGACAGGCAGGCGTTCTAACCAACTGAACTACAACCCCGCGCGCTGCGTGGCGGATCGATGACCCGCGCGTGCTGCTGAGAAGAGCGGCAGAATAACGACCGTCACGAGGGGTGTCAAAGCAGGTGGCCCGCGTGAGCCCACATCAGTAGAGCCGGCGGATCTCCACGCCGCGGTAGTAGTGGAGGATGATGTCCTCCGCCGCGCGGCCGAGGCGCGCCATGCCGATCGCGCCGGTCTGGCAGAGCCCCACGCCGTGGCCCGACCCAGCGCCACTCGCCACCACGCCGGTGACGCGGCCGGAGCCGGAGGTGCGCTGCACGTCGATCTTGAACAGCGTCGAGCGCAGGATCGCCTCCGGCCGTCCGGGCCGGCGCAGCACCTGACGCAGCGACCAGGCCGGCACGATGATCCGACCGGTCGTCGTCTCCACGCGCAGGCGCCAGACGCGCCCGGACCGTGACCGCGAGTCCACGCGCACGTCGGTGAGCCGTCCGACGCCGCCGCGCGGCAGCGGCACGCCGAAGGCGGGGCCATTGCGCGCCAGGCTCGCCGCGAACTCCTCCGCGCTCCATTCCTCGCGCCAGCGGTAGTGCGGCGAGGCAGCGCACATGGACGGCGGCGATGAGGCATCGCCCGGCGTGCCGTCGTCGAGATGGCTCACCAGGTAGGGCAGCGGGGCCGCGGGCCATGCTTCCCACACGTCGGCGGTGATGCCGCCGCAGGTGGAATAGTAGTTGGCGCGGATCGGCAGCCCGCCCGAGAGCGCTGTTTGCCCGATGGTCGTCTCGACACAGCGGGACGCCAGTGGGCGCTCGGCTTCGATCGAGCCGTAAACCTGATCCTCGACCGTCGCGTAGACGTCGAAGCCCTCGGTGTCGCGCCGGCCGCGATAGAAGAGCGTGTAGCTCCGGGCGGCGATCGCCTGGGCCCTCCCCGCTTCGAGCAGGTCGTCGGCCAGCGGGCCGATCTCACCCGGCAACACGCCGACGAGATACGTTTCGAGCGGCAGCCGGGTCGCGAGCGACAGCCTGGCACGCGGGCTGCGGAAGATCTTGAACTGGCCGCGCCACCGCTTTCCGTTCCAACGGATCGCGGTGCCCGCATCGGGGGTGACCCACAGCGTCTCGGCAGCCGGGACCCTCTCGCGCCATTTCCGGGCGCCTCCGGCCAGCCCGCGCGCCACGGTGCGCCCCTCCTCGATCGTCACCGAGAGCTGCTGGCCGGCCGCGAGCGAGTGGCGGCTGCCGCACTCGACCACGGCGGCGCCCTCGATCTCGAGGGTGACGCCGCTGAGGTCCACCGCGAGTCCGACGCTGATCCAGGGCTCCTGCCCCGCGGGCGGCGGGACTGCCGGTGGCGGCGCATGCGATTCCGGCACCGGTGGCGGAACCGGTGTCGTCTCGGGCGGCGTGACCGGAGGAACGGGCGTGCTACTCGGCGGAGCAGGCGCCGGCGGCGGCACCGTGGCGCATGACGTCATCAGCGCCGCAAGCGCGAACAGGGCGACGACGACAGCGGTCGCGCGCTTCATCGCATCCGCCCCGGCGTGATGTTGCCCAGCACCGCCGCATGCACGGCGCCGGTGGCGGCCGGCACGTTGCCCGGACATCCGCACAGCGTCTGATGGGCGAGGAACGCGAAGGCCAGCGCCTCCTTCCCGTCCGCGGGAATGCCGAGGTCCTCGGCGCTCCCCAGGCGCACCGGCGCGAG
>JANLWK010000473.1:0-1696 GCA_031364505.1 Candidatus Eiseniibacteriota bacterium
CCCGATCCTCTGGCGGCGCCCGTCGCGCCTGCCGAAGGGCGGTGGCGCCTCGACGTGGTGGCGGCCGATGATCTCGGCCGCACCTCGACGACGAGCCAGTCGTTCACGGTCAACTCGACGATCGGCTTCGCGAAGCTCTCACGCCGCACGCTCGTCGTCCGCGTGCGTGGCACACAGACGATTCAGGCCGGTATGACCTTGACTCGGCCGGCGCGCGTAACTGCGACGGTCGAAACGGCGTCGGGCGTGCAGGTCGCGACGATCTCGATCCGGCGCGCCACCGCAGGACGGTTCCTCGCGAGCTGGCGCGGCACCACCCGCGGCGGCCGGTCGCTCGTCTACGGCGGGTTGTACGTGGTTCGCTTCCGCGCGGTGAACGAGCTGGGTGCGGTCGACCTCGTCACGTCGCCGTTCCGAGTCATCCGGGCGGCGCCGATGCCGGTCAAGAAGCCCGAATCCAAAGGCTATAGTTCGCCGCAGTGCCGGTCGCGTCGATCCTCTCGGGAGTCACCGACCTCCTCACGAACGTCGTCGGCGACTACGGCCTCTACGCGGTCTTCCTGCTGATGGCCGTCGACGCCGTCCTGCCGGCGGCGAGCGAGGTGGTGATGGTGTACGGCGGCGCTGTCGCAGCCGGTGCATTCGCCGGTCAGGACGTGTAGCTCTTCGGCTGGAAGCTCGAGCCCGGGCTCGAGGCGTACCTCGGCATCGCCCTCGCCGGCACGATCGGCTATACGCTCGGCTCGCTCGGAGGCTGGTGGCTCGGCGTGCACGGCGGCCGTCCCTTCCTCGAGCGTCGCGGCCGCTGGCTCCACCTCAACGAGGCCAAGCTGACGCGGGCGGAGCGCTGGTTCGAGCGGTGGGAGGACTGGGCCGTCTTCCTCGGCCGGATCACGCCGGTCGTTCGCTCCTTCGTCTCGATCCCGGCGGGTGTCTTCCGGGCGCCGCTCGGGCGCTACACCGCCCTGACCTTGCTCGGCTCGGCGATCTGGTGCTTCGCGCTCGCCGGCGTCGGCTGGGCGCTCGGCCGCCGCTGGGAGGACTTCCACGGCGCGTTCAGTTACGTCGACTACGCGATCGTCGCGACCATTGCCGCAGGGGCCGCGGTCCTGGCGTGGAAGCTCCTACGGCGGCGTGCCGGAACACCGTCCGGCGCTCGCTAGACTGGCCTGCCCGTGAAGATCGACCTGATCGACGTCAAGGCGCAGTACGCGCCCCTCGTGCCTCAGTTCCGGGAGGCGTTCGAGCGCGTGCTCGAGTCGGGCCGGTTCATCTTCGGTCCCGAGGTGGAGGGCTTCGAGGCGGAGGCAGCGGAATACCTCGGCGTCCCGCACGCGATCGGCGTCGCCAACGGCACCGACGCGATCGTGCTCAGCCTCGAGGCGATGGGAATCGGGGCCGGCGACGAGGTCATCTGCCCTTCGTTCACCTTCTACGCGACCGCTGAGGCGATCGCCCGCGCCGGGGCCACCCCCGTCTTCGCGGACATCGAGCCGGTGTCGCTCAACCTCGACCCGGAGGATGTCGAGCGCCGGATCACGCCGAAGACGAAGGCGATCATGCCGGTCCACCTGTTCGGGAGGCCGGCACCCCTCGCGGAGCTCGCGGCGTTCGGCCTACCGCTGATCGAGGACGCCGCGCAGGCCTTCGGCGCCGAGGGGATCGCGACCACAGGCGTCTGCTCCACCTTCAGCTT
>JANLWK010000114.1:0-2001 GCA_031364505.1 Candidatus Eiseniibacteriota bacterium
CCCCCGTGCTCCGCGACGATGCGCCGGACGATCGCCAGGCCCAGCCCGCTGCCGCGCCCCTTCGTGGAGTAGTACGGCATGAACAGCTTTTCACGGTCGGCCGCGGGCACGCCAGGGCCGTTGTCGGAGATGACGATGCGGGCCACGGCATTGGGCGCGTCGTGCTGCGTCTCGATCGTCACGCGCGGCGCCTCTCCGCCGGGCCGCGTGCCCGCCTGCGTCCCCCCCATCGCTTCGATGCCATTGTCCACGAGGTTGATGACCACGCGGCGGATCTGCTCGACGTCGAGCCTGACCGGCGGCAAGGCGGGCGAGAACTTCCGTTCGATCCGGATCTGGCTGAAGATGCCGGTGTAGAGGGCGAGGGTCTCGGCGAGCACGGCGTTCAGATTCGACGGCACGGCGCGCGGCGCGGGCATGCGCGCGAACTGCGCGAACTCGTCGACGAGGGCCTTGAGCGATTCGACCTCGCCGACGATGGTGGACGTGCACTCGTCCACCAGGGCCTTGGTGGCCGGGGGCGCGCCGCCGAAGTGCCGGCCCATGCGCTCGGCGGAGAGCTGGATCGGCGTCAGCGGGTTCTTGATTTCATGGGCCAGCCGCCGGGCGACGTCGCGCCACGCGGCGACGCGCTGCGTCCGCACGAGCGGCGTCACGTCGTCGAACACCAGCACGGTTCCCTCGCGCGCGCCGGCCTCGCCCTGCAGCGCCGTGGCCGCCGCCGCGAGATGGATCTCGCGCCCTTCGCGGGCGAGCGCGATCTCCTGCGCCGCGGGTTTGGCCGACCCGGCCGTGACCGAGCTGACGAGCGCCAGGAGGGGCATGAGATCCTCGCGCCCGAGCACCTCGTCGACCGGCGAGCCGACGATCCCGGGGGCGACTTCGAGGAGGCGGGCGGCGGCGGAGTTGATGGTACTGACGCGGCCGTCCGGGCCGATCGACACGACCCCGGTCGCGATGCGCTCGAGTACCGTTTCGATGTACCGCCGGCGCTCGTCGAGCTCGGAGTTCTTGCGCTCCATCGCGACCCGCGTCCGTTCGAGGCGCTTCTGGCTGGTCGCCAGCTCGCCGGCCATCGAGTTGAACGCCTCCACGAGCGAGCCGAACTCGTCGCGGGTCTCGGCTTCGATGCGGTGATCGAGGTGCCCGGCGCCGATCTCCCGCGCGCCGGCGGCGAGCATCCCGACCGGCCTCGTGATCCGCTTGGCGAGATAGAGCCCCAGCCACGTGGCGCTGACCAGGATCATCAGCGTCATCATCAGGAAGAGCGAAAGGTAGACCCCCTCGAGCGGCCGCTTCATGACTTGCAGCTGGCTGTAGTCCTCGTACGCCTCCGCGATGCTGTGCGCGTGGCGAGCCAGGTCGCCAGACAGCAAATCGCTGGCAATGACGACTCCGATCGGCTTGCCCGCGGTGTCACGCGCGACGACGCCGGCCCTGACGAGCTCGCCGGCGCCGCCTTCGAGGGGCTCGTGCGCCTGCGTGTCGCTGCCCGCCGCGACCTTGGCGGCCAGGCGATCGGACGACGCGCGCAGGTGGCCGGAGGGCAGCGTGGGGGAATAGAGCGCGACGACCGGCACCACCTCCGTCTTACCGCCCTCGATCTGCTGCAGCCGATAGATCTCGACCATGCCGACGCGTCCGTCCATCACCGGGGCCGACACCGACGCTTTCAGCGCGTCGAGGTCGCCCGACGCGAGGGCCTGCGGCGGCACGCCGGCGGCGAGCCGCGACGCCTGCTGCGCCACAGCGGCTTCGCGGTCGCGATAGTACGTCCCGGCGATCGCGTTCGCCGACGTCAGCACGTCCGACACCGGCTGGCTGAACCAGCGCGAGGTCGTCTGCCGGATCAACTCGCTGCCCGCGAGCAGGACCAGGACCGACGGGACGATGGTCAGGCCGAGGAGCGCGGCCACGAGCTTCAGCCGGAAGCGCGAGAACGGCAGGCCGCGGCGCCGCTCGACGACCAGCTTGATGACGTTGCGCGCGAGGACGAAGACG
>JANLWK010000120.1:0-16746 GCA_031364505.1 Candidatus Eiseniibacteriota bacterium
GCGCACGAGTCGGACCGCGCGCGCGCGTTCCTGATGGAGCACCTCGCGCGCTTCTACGACTTCAAGGGGCTGTTCCAGTGGAAGAAGAAGTTCAACCCGGAATTCGAAGACCGCTATCTCGTGTACGCGAGCCCGCTGTCCCTGCCGCGCGTGGTGCTGGCCCTCGTCCGCGCGCAGACGCCCGGCGGACTCGCGGCCGTCCTGCGGCAGATGTTCCCCGCGCCGCCGCGCGCGTGATCGCTGGAACGGATCAGCGCAGCGTCACGAATCGCACGGTGCGCGTCTCCCCGGCGACGGTGAGCCGGGCGAAGTAGACACCGGCCGGCGCGCGATCGTCCCGCGCCCACGCGGCCGCGTGGATGCCGGCCGCGTACTCGCCGTCCGCGACGGTCGCCACGGCGCGCCCGCTCACATCGTAGATGGCAAGCCTCAGGCGTGCGGCCGCGGGCAGCTCGATCCGGAACTGCGCCGCGCCGCGCACCGGCTGCTCGCCCGCGATCGAGAACGCCAGCGCTCCCGGCGCCCGGTTGTTCACGGTGAGCGGGGCGCACGCGTCGAGGTCCGCACCGAGCGCGACGAACGGCGGGTTAGTCAGGTTGGTCACGACGAGGTCGTCGAGGTCCCAGCCTTCGTCACCCGTGTACGTATCAGCCCCGAGCCGGAACCGCACGCGCACGGTCTTGTTCGCGTAACCGGCGCCGAGGTTCAGGTTGACGGCGTCGAACGCGGGCCACGCGGGATTACGACCCACAAACGCCGCGCGCCCGGCGAGCGGGTTGCCGGACCCCATGACGAGCGTTCCGTTGTAGCCGGCCACGGCCGAGCCGATGTCGGTCCAGGTCGATCCATTGTTCGTCGAGATCTCGATCACGCCGCCGTCATACGCCGCGCTCGCGTCGGCCTCGAACGAGAACCGGTGGTGGAACTGGAGCGTGAGGCTCCCCGATCCCGCGACGGCGAGCGGCGGGGTGACGAGCGACTGATCGGTGTCGCTGCCGGGATCGGTGCCGTGGAAGCGGTGCGATGTCGGCGAGGCTTCGATACGCGTCCAGGGCGCGATCGCCCGGTCCGCGTCGCCGATCGTCGTCCAGCCGGGGTCCGCCGCCACGACGGACTCGGTCGTCGAGGCGGACTCGTCCACGTTGGCGTAGAGCTCGAGCGTCGTGTCGCGCGCGCCGGGCACCAGGCCGGGATCGGCGTAGCTCAGGTGGAGATCCATCGTCTGGAGTCCCGCCGCGCCGGCGAGGCGGACGTCGACGGCCGCGGTGGTCGACTGGAACGGCGCCGTCGTCCCGAACACCAGGGTGTTGCCGTTCTCACCCGGGAAGCTGACGAACGGATTCGTGCTCGTCACCGTCGCGGTCGTCGCCGACAGCGGCTCGGAGCCCGTGTTCGTCAGCGTGACCGTCAGCCGCCCGACCTCCCCGTCGTCGAGATAGCCGTCGTGGTCGCACGAGGTCCGGTCGTCCGACAGCGCCATCGACACTACGCCCAAGTCTCCGCCCGTGGTGTAGCTCTCGGTCACGCTCCAGTTGCCGGTGGCGTATCGCGTGGGTCCCGCCGCGCCGACGCCGGCGCCGCGCTTCGCGAACGCCTGCCAGAACAGGTGGTAGTCCGCGGCGTCCGCCGCGTACGCCGCCGCGAGCACCGCGTCGCGCGCCTCGAGCAGCGTCGGCTGGCGCGGGGTCAGCTCGAAGGCGGTGACGAGGTAGCGGCGCATGCGGTCGCGCGCCTCGTCGAATGTGAGCCGGCCCGAGTCGCGGAGCAGCGCCGCGTAGCACTCCCACAGCATCGAGCACCACACCTCGCCGGTGTTGTGCGGTTCGGCGTTGTCGAACCCCGACGCCGGCCCGTTGATCGGTGTCGTCGCCGGCAGCGCGACGCCGTCCTGGATGTGGCGCAGCGTGAGCGCGTTCTTCGTGAAGTCCGTCGAGTACGGGCAGCGCCGCACGCCGTAGTAGAAGTAGTCGGACGCGATGCCGGGGGCGCTCATCGCATAGCCGCCGACCGCGTAGGCACCCGAGAAGTCGCCGTCGCCGGGCTCGACCGTCATGAGCATCGCGGTGAAATCGCCCCAGCCCTCGCCCAGTCCGCGCGACTGCAGTGTCGTCAGGCCGTTGGCGTCGCCGATCAGCCGGTTGCTGATGTAGTGGCCCCACTCGTGGGCCACGATCTGGTTGTCGATCGCGCCGTCGCGGGGGCGCGGCGTGTTGTGGAACAGCGTCGCGTTCACGCCGTTCGCGAGGCGCGCCTTGATCGTGGCGCCGTCGGCCTGGACCACCGACATCGCGGGAATCGTGATCGCCGCACTGCTGCCCGGCAGCGCCGGCGCGCCGGGCGCGGCGACGTTGTCGACGATGATCACGCCAATCGCCCCTGCGTTCTGCGCGGCGAGCACCTTGCTCGTGAATGCGCACGTGCCGCGGTCGATCATCGCGATCTTGCCCGCCACGTCGTTGGTGATCGGCTCGCACGCGTCGCTCGCGGTCCCGGAGCCGTCGTTCGCCAGCACCACGGTGCCCGTGACCGAGAACGTCTGCGGCCCGAACGCCGCCGTGTTGGAGCCGAATTCGTAGGCGATGGAGGCCGGCGCGTTCACCATGAGCCGCCATGTCTGCCCGTTGTTGAACACGTACATCTGCATGCGCGGCGAGTCGCCGTCCGAGGGCGTCGACATGTTCGCGTTGCTGAACCCGCCATAGTCCTGCGCCTCGGCGTGCATCCGGTCTCCCTCGACGCCGCCGCGGCCGTAGTTCGACGCCTGCGCGTTGCCCGCGGCCTCGTCGAAGCCCGCGTCGTAGAACCAGTCGTGGAGGAAGTTGTTGTCGTAGAAGAGCTGGGTGATCGCCGCCATCTGCTGGGTCGTGTTCGCGTTCGGTGCGAGGTTCGGGTCGTAGCTCCTGTCGAATACACGCGTTGCGCTGGTCGAGGCGCGCAGGTCGCCGGCGCTGAACCCGTCTGGGCTCGCGAGGTCTGCGTAGGCGTCGACGTTGTTGCCGGTCGTCTGGGTCGCGGCCGCCGGCAGCCACGGATCGTGTGACGCGATGGGACCGCTCTCGAGCGACATGAGCGCCGGCGCCACGAACGGCGGCGTGTAGCCGTTCGGCGATCCCGTCGGATGCGGCGTCGTCGCGTCACCCTGCGGGCCGTCGGCGGGAATCCCCGGAGCGCCGGCCCGCGTCCATACGCGATAGGTGTACGTGTCGCTCGCCATCAGGTTGTGCCGGAACAGCAGCCGCCCGTCGTCGGCCGCGACGACGTACGAGCACGCCTCCGTGTCCGAGAAGACCTCGGCGTAGTACGCGGGCAGGAGCGCGTCGCCCAGGTGGAACAGCACGCGCTTGATCCTCGGGGCGCGGCTCAGCGCGCCGGTGGCCCCGGCCGGCGCCTCGACGTCGGCCCGCTCGAAGCCACCCGCCGCCACACGCAGCTCGCGGATCGACGACACGCCGAGGGCGCCCGCCGTGAAGTCGTCGAGCACCCGCGCCAGCGCCTGGCGCGCGCCGAGCCCGAACGACGGCGCTCCTCCTCCCGCGAGTTGCGAGCGCGAGGGAATGCTGCCCGAGACGGCGAGCAGGTCGAGGTTGCCGTTCATGAGCAGCGTCACCTGGTCGCGGAACACGTCGATGCCGCCGACCGTCTGGCGCAGCGCGACGACGACGCCGTGGCCCGTATTGCGCGTGTAGCGCAGCGTCGCGGCGTCGGCGTCGCCGGGGGCGATGCGGTACACGGCCCCCAGCCGGGCGAGATGATCGCGCGCCGCGCGCTCGGGCGTCGGGCGGCGGCCGCTCACGAGCGCCCGGGCGGATGCCGGCGTCGCGGCGGGCGGCGTCGCCCACAGGAAACTCGGCACGCCGGCGCCGTCGTCCCACGACGCGACGCGGCCGAGCCGGGCGAGCGCGGGATCCTGCGCCAGCGCTCGAGCCGCGGCGAGCCGCATCGACGCGCCGGCCGCGGGCTCGGCCGACGCGTCGAACTCGAGGCGCTCGGCACGGGCAAGCGACGCCCAGGCGAGGAGTCCCAGCACGAGCGTGGCGGTCGCCAGAGCGTATGGAGAGACGTACGGTCCTGCCACGGCGAGACGCGAGGTTCTGATCATGCGCATCCAGTGTACTCCGCGGCCCTTAGGGGGCAGTCATCGAATCATGCGGCGCGCTCGAGAGGCTTCGGACGGATGGGTACGGCGTCGGGTGGGCGCCACGTGCCAGCCGTGGCGCGCGAGCGTCACGCGGCCGCGCGCATCGAAGCCGACGCCTTCGCGCTCGAGCCTGAGCCGCTGGGTCGTGCCCGAACCCGTGTCGCTTCGCATCAGGCTGATGCGCCCGTCGGCCGCGACGACGCGGTGCCACGGCAGTCCCGAGAACGGCGGCAGCGCGTGCAGCGCGTACCCGACCAGCCGGGCATGGCCGGGCAGCCCGGCGAGACGCGCCACCTGGCCGTAGCTCGCGACGCGCCCGCGCGGGATCGTGCGCACGACGGCGTAGATGCGCTGGTGCTTGCTCCCGGGATCCGGCGCGAGGCCGGCGAGGCGGCGAACCGCCGCGGGCAGCGGGTGGGCCGGGTGCGCGCGGCGCGCCGTCACGAGTGCACCGCCGGCGCGAGCGAGCATTCCATTTCGTCCACTCGCTCGCGGAACCCGAGGCGCGCGTAGACGCCGCGTCCCTCGGGCGTGGCGTGGAGCCGCAGGCGCGCGAGCCCGAGACGGCGGGATTCGGCGAGAGCCTCGGCAACGAGCCGCGAGGCGACACCGCCGCGCCGGTGCGCGGGATCGACCCAGACGCTGAGCAGGTAGCCCTCGGCGGTGAGGACGTTCACGGGGCTCGGGAGGCGTGGATAGATCAACAGGATGGCGGCACCGCGTGCGGCGCCATCCGACTCGGCGAGCCACGCCACCGCGCGGCGGTCCGCGAGCAGCGGCTCGAGCGCCTGGTGACACGCCGCTTCGAATGCGGTCCAGGCCGCGGGATCGGATGGCCCCTGGCCCAGCTCACGGAACAACGCCACGCGCGTCCTCGCCAATGCGGCGGCGTCCCGCGCGTCGGCTCTGCGGATGGCGATTGTGTGATCGTGATCCATTGTGCCCGGTCTCCTCCCGTGATGCGCAACGTTCGACGCCGCGATGTCGCCGTCGATTCGAATTCTAGGGCCGCGCGGCCGTCCCTTGACCTCCGGATGACCTTCCCGCGCTCGGCAGGACTCTACCGCGTGACTTAGAGGGTGACATCTTGGTCATGTGACGCAAATCGTGAGAGGAGCGGCGCGTGTCGGTCTGCTAAGTTGCGCGCGGCATGAGAGCGCCATGGAAGGTCTGAGCTCCGAAGTCAGCGTCGCCGCGCCTTCGCGAAGCCGGTGGTCCTTCGCGTTGAGCTACGCGGCGCTGGTCGTGCTCCCCATCGTCGGCCTGATCGTGCTGCTCAAGGTGGGGAGCTGGATGCCGCCACCGGTCGGCGAGGCCGCCGCGCCGACCGCCCCGCTGGCGATCGGCCGCTTCAACCTCCCGCTGCTGCTGGCGCAGATCCTCGTCATCCTGATCGTCTCGCGCCTCGTCGGCATGGTGCTGCGCCGGCTGGGCCAGCCACCCGTCGTCGGTGAGATGGTCGCCGGGCTGCTGCTCGGCAGTTCGGTGCTGGGGGTGCTCTCCCCCGGCGTCTACGACACGCTGTTCCCGCGCGGGACGCTGCGATTCCTCAACGCGCTGAGCCAGATCGGCATCCTGATGTTCATGTTCCTCGTCGGGCTCGACCTCGACCGGGAACTGCTGGCCCGCCGCGGCCGCGCCGCCTTGCTCACCAGTCACGCGAGCATCGCGATCCCGATGTTCCTGAGCGCCGGGCTCGCCTTCCTGCTGTTCGAGGCACTCGCCGTGACGGGCGAGCGGTTCACGCCCTTCACGCTGTTCCTCGGCACGGCCATGAGCGTGACCGCGTTCCCCGTGCTCGCCCGCATCCTCACGGACCGCGGCCTGCAGCACAGCGCTGTCGGCACCGTGGCGCTCGCCAGCGCCGCCGTCGACGACGTGACCGCGTGGTGCGTGCTGGCGCTGGTCGTCGCGACGACGCGGGCGGACGCGGGAGGACTGCCGCTGTGGGCGACGATCGGCGGCCTGATCCTGCACGTCGCCCTCATGCTCGGCGTCGTGCGCCCGCTGCTCCGCCGCCACGTGGACCGGTTGCTCGCTCCGCGAGGCCTCACCACCGATCTCGTCGCCGGCGTCGTCGTGATCACGCTGGCCTCGGCCTGGATCACGGAGTCACTGGGTGTGCACGCCCTGTTCGGCGGCTTCCTCGCCGGCGTGGCTTGCCCGAAGGACGCGCGAGTCGTCGAGGGGCTGAAGCAGCGGTTCGAGGACGTCATGGTCGTGCTGCTGCTGCCGCTGTTCTTCGCCATCACCGGCCTGCGGACGAACATCCGTCTGCTGGACTCGCCGGCGGAGTGGATCATGTGCCTCGCCGTCATCGGCGTCGCGATCGTGGGCAAATTCGGCGGCTCGTCGGTCGCGGCGCGTGCGGGCGGGATGTCGTGGCGCGACGCGACCATCGTGGGCACGTTGATGAACACGCGCGGACTGATGGAACTGGTGGTGCTCAACATCGGGCTCGACCTGGGCGTGCTCACTCCCACGCTGTTCGCGATGATGGTGTTGATGGCCCTGACGACGACGTTGATGACGACGCCGATCGTCGCGCGGCTGGTGGCCGTGCCGGCGCGCCGCTGACCTCGGCCGCTATCCGCTCGGAGCCGGAGCGAGGTCGGGTGACCAGGCGCCCCCTCGCCGGACCCATTCGATCCACAGGGCCAGGCCGATCAGGAACGAGAGATTCATCCACGCCACCGCCACCGGGTAGGGGCCGAGTGGCACGGTGACGCCGCCGACGCGCTGCGCCCAGTGCGCGAGTCCCTGGGCCACGATCAGGGCGACGCCGATCGCGCGCGCACGCGTCGAGTGAAACATGCCGCGCATCAGGATCAGGGCGGGGGCCGCGAGGAGGATGAACGAGTACACCATCATTCGCGGCGACAGGAGTGCCAGCCCGAGGCACGCGATGACGATCGACTTGAGCGGATCTCCCTCCCGCCAGGTTCGCCGGAGTGCCTTCCGGCTCACGATCAGCAGCGCGATCGCGTACGCGAGCCACAGCCAGATCGAGAGGTCCGGAACGCCGGGGAGCGGATGCCGCGACCCGCGCCCCGACGCCCACGTGCCCCCCGCCCACCAGCCCGGTCCCAGGATCGTGTCGAAGATGCCGAGGGCGCTCGGGTTGATCTCGCCGAATGGGCGGTCGGGCGGCACGTGCGGGTGAAAGCCGCGTGCCCATCCGAGGCCGAGTGCCGAGGGCAACGCGACGATGGCGGCGAACACCGCGAGGCCGGCGAACAGCGGACCGGCTCGGCGTGTGCGGCGCGGCGCGGGCAGGAACAGCAGCGCGAGGAACAGGATGGGCAGCAGCTTGAAGATCGAGGCGAGTGCGACGAGTACGGCGAACGCCCAGCGCCGTCCGGCGACCAGGCAGGCGAAAGCCGACCAGAGCAACAGCTGCTCGACGATCGAGACGTTGCCGGTCTCGAGGTCCCACAGCATCGCGGCGTTGAAGCCGAACACGGCGACGACGAGCAGAGTCGGGAAGCGCGCGCCGCGCGCGAAGGAACTTCGCCAGATCGCCACCAGCCCGCCGGCCATGACGATCTTGATGCCGAGCCAGATCCATTCGGCGGTCGCGAGCGGCACCCACGTGAGCGGAATGAACAGCGCGAGCGCGCCCGGCGGATAGAGGAAGGGGAACAACACTTGTCTTCCGGCGACGCCGCTCAGGACGTCG
This sequence comes from Candidatus Eiseniibacteriota bacterium, assembly GCA_031364505.1. Taxonomy (GTDB): domain Bacteria; phylum Eisenbacteria; class RBG-16-71-46; order RBG-16-71-46; family RBG-16-71-46; genus JANLWK01. The sequence continues at coordinate 7,818 of JANLWK010000120.1, forward strand.
GTGCCGTAGGGATCGAGCCCGCGGCGAAACGCCACGGCGGCGAAGTGGAAGGTCTCGTAGTCCCACGCGTTGCCGAGGCTCTTGACGAGATAGAACACCGCGGCCGCGACGATCATGCCGATCGCGACGAAGGCGGGCGCGTCGCGGCGCAGCGGACTCATGGCCCGGCGTGGCAACGGCCACGGGGCGGGGCGACGAAACGGTGTGGACGGTCTCGCCCGGTCGGCAGACGCATGAGGCGGCCTCGCTGCGCGCCGCCCAAAGATCATCGGACTCCGGGACCCAAGGATCACGGGGACACCAACGAGGACACCAAAGATCATGGGCGACAGGTCGAGTATAGACCTGCCGCCCGTAGCGGGTGATATCGGTTTTGCGTGTTAGGCCAGGCGACGCCGAGACGAGAAGAGCATCACCAGCCCTGCCGCGAGTGCGATGCCGCCCGCGACCGGCGTGATCGGGACGCGATGAGTCTTGTCCGCTTCGACCTGCAGCGGGCCTGCGTCGATGACTGTCTCACGTGTCTTGTAGCTGAAACCGCCGTACAGCAGGGCGACGATTCCCACCACGACCAGAAGAATTCCGAATACTCGCATGGCTTCCCTCCTTTACGGCGTGGGGTGTTCGTGGAACCGGCGTGCGGTTGCCCGCGCTAGACCGGCCGGCGACCCTGGATGACCCGGATCAGCACGGCGGCAAGCGCCAGGATGAGCAGGATGTGAATGAATCCGCCCATCGTGTTTGCCGTTACCATGCCCAGCACCCAGAGAATCATGAGCACGACGAAAATGGTCCACAGCATGACGAACCTCCTCTCTGACGTTGCTTGCGACCGGCCGACGAGGTCGTGGGCCATCGCAATCTGCATCGGTACAGAGCAGAGGGCGTGCCATGTGCGGAACGCGTTGCAGGCAAGGGTTTGGGGCTGGTTTCGAGGCCATCCAGATGTGTACGAGTTGGGAATTACGTGTAAGACCTACACGGACTCAGCCGGGCCGGGCGGGCAGCCCGATCGCGCCCTCGGCCGCGAGCGCGGCGATATCGGCCTCGCCGATGCCGAGCACCTCGCGCAGCACCTCGTGCGTGTGTTGGCCGAGTGTCGGCGGCGGCAGGGTGTATTCGACGGGGGTGGCGGAGAAGCGCATCGGGTTCGCGACGGTCGGGCTCGGAACCCCGGACGCATGCGGGATCTCGACGTGCAGGCCCCGGCGTCGCGCGTGCTCCGAGTCGAACACCTGGCGCAAGTCCTGAATCGGTCCCGCGGGAACGCCCGCCGCGTCGAGTGCCTCGATCCAGTCGCGGCGGCTGCGTCGCGCGATGATCGCCTCGACGATCGCGACCAGCGTCGCGCGGTGGCGGATGCGTTCGGGGTTCGTCGCGAAGCGCGGATCGCCCGCGAGCTCCGGGCGGCCGGCGATGCGGCAGAATGCCGCGAACTGTCCGTCGTTGCCCACGGCCAGGACGAGTGGGCCGTCGGTGGCATCGAACACCTGGTACGGCACGATGTTCGGGTGCGCGTTGCCGTGGCGCTGCGGCACCACGCCCGAGCACAGGTACGACACGGCCTGGTTCGCGGTGAGCGCGATCGCCGCGTCGAGCAGCGACAGGTCGATGTGCTGGCCCTCGCCCGTGCGCTCTCGGTGGAGGAGCGCGGCGGTGACGGCGAGGCTTGCGTACATGCCGCTGAACACGTCGGTGACCGCGATGCCCGCCTTCTGGGGCCCCCCTCCCGGCCGGCCGTCGGCCTCGCCGGTGATGCTCATGAGTCCGCCCATCGCCTGGAACACGAAGTCGTAGCCGGGGCGCGCGGCGTGCGGGCCGGTCTGGCCGAAGCCCGTCAGCGAACAGTAGACGATGCGCGGGTTCACGGCGCGGACGTCCTCGTACGCGAGCCCGTACCGGGCGAGATCGCCCACCTTGTAGTTCTCGACGAGCACGTCGCTCTTCGCCGCGAGGTCCCGTACGATCCGCTGACCGCGCGCGTCGGCCAGGTCGATCGCGACGGACTTCTTGCCGCGATTGATGGACAGATAGTACGCGGACTCGCGCGTCGGCCGTCCGTCCGCCGTCTTCAGCCAGGGCGGGCCCCAGGTGCGTGTCTCGTCGCCGGTGCCGGGCCGCTCGACCTTGATCACGTCCGCGCCCAGGTCGGCGAGGTTCTGCGTCGCCCACGGACCCGCGAGCACGCGGCTCAAGTCGAGGACTCGGATGGAATCGAGCGGGCGCGGCATCAGGCGCCAGTTCGCCCGAATCTCTCGGCGCTGCGCGCCTTCGCCTTGGCCGCCTCGACGTCACGGTCCTTGGGCGGGGCGCTGGTCGTCAGGTCGTCGATGAGCCGTCGCGCCGCGGTGGTGACCTCGTCCACGGCGCGGTCGAATGCGACCTGGTTCGCCAGCGACGGCTTCGTGAAGCCGCTGATCTTGCGGACGAACTGGAGCGAGGCGCCGCGGACTTCGTCGTCGGTGGCGGTCGGGGCGAAATTGAACAGCGGTCGGATGTTCCTGCACATGGTGTCCTCGCCAGAGCGTTCAACGCAGCGTTCAACGGAGGATTCGACGGAGCGTGCGACGGTATACGCGACCGAACCGGGTGGACCTAGGCGCCCGCCAGCTCGAGCAGGCGCTTCCACTGCGCGGCGTCGAACGGGATGACCGACAGCCGCGGCAGTCGCGCGAGATCGGTGGTCTTGAGCACGGCGTCGGCCTTGATCTGGGCCAGCGTCACGGGTTTCGGCAGGGGCTTGCCGGCCTTGAGCTCGACGACGACCCGCCGCGGATCGTCGAGCCTGGGATCGGGATACGCGTCGGACGCGGCGGTCGCGAGCCCGACGACCTGCTTCTCGTCGCCGGTGTGATAGATCGCGACCGTGTCGCCCTTCCGGATCGTGCCGAGGTGTTTCAGGGCCACCGGATTCGACACGCCGTCCCACACCGTCTTCGTGTCGCGGCGCAGATCCGCGAACGAATAGGTCGAGGGCTCCGTCTTCACGACGAACATCGCCATGGGGTGAAGATAGGGCTCAAACCGCCGCGGGGCCAACGGTGAGCCGCAGCTCCTTCGCTTTTTCGAGGTAACGACAGAACGCGTTCGCGAGCTTGATCTGCTTCGGGCTCTGGCAGTCCGGCTCGAACAGCCGCGGCGATCCGACGACGAAGCACGCGCACTTGGCCCGCGACGTCGCGACGTTGAAACGGTTCGGACTGTAGAGGAACTCCATGCCGCGCGGCGCGTCCTCTGGGGTCGACGTGGTCATCGAATAGATGACGACCGGCGCTTCCTGCCCCTGGAATTTGTCGACCGTGCCGACGCGGGCGCCGTCGGGCAGCCGCGCGCGGAGGTCGGCGACCTGGGCGTTGTACGGCGCAATCACGAGCACGTCGTCGAGCTCCAGCGCGTACTCTGCACCGTCGCGATCGCGCCATCGCGTGCCCTCGCCGAGGATGCGTCGTACGAGCTCGGCGACGGCGTCGACCTCCTGCGGGCTCGCGCTCTGATTGGCGTCGTGGCGGACGGGTACGTACCAGAGCCCGGCCCCCGCCCACGGGACGTCGCCGATCAGCGCCTGTCGCTCGAGGCCGGGCCGCGCGGTCAGGCGGCGCTCGTAGAACAGCTCGGAGGTCAGCTCGCAAATCGCGGGCGCGAGCCGCCACGTCTCGCCGAGGAACAGACCCCGGTCGGCCGCGATCGTCTGCGCCGTGCCGAGCACGTGCTGGAGCGCGGAGACGGCGGTGCCATCCGGATGGTGACCCTTGGTCGGCTGCTCGAGCTGGCGCGGGTCGCCGAGCAACACGAGCGACCGCGCGCTCTGGGCGATCGCGAGCACGTTGGCGAGCGACATCTGCCCGGCTTCGTCGACAAACAGCACGTCGACCGCTTCGAAGAAGTCTTCGCGCGCCCACAGCCATGGCGTACCGCCCACGACGGCCGCACTCCGACTGCGGATCGCGTCACGCGCACGCGCGTTGTCCGTGACCTCGACGATCCCTGCGGCGCCTTCGACGGCATCACTCTTGTCGCTCACCTTCCGCATGCAGGTGATGCGCGGATCGCCCTCCGCCGCGTCGAGCACCCCGCGCAGCAGATTCGCGATGACTTTGTGGCTCACCGCGCAGACACCCACGCGGCGTCCTGCGCGCACGAGGTCGGCAATCATGCGCGCCCCGGTGTACGTCTTACCCGATCCCGGAGGACCCTGCAGCGCGAGCGTGCTGTGGTCGAGCCCCAGGACGAGCCGGCACGCCGCGTCGACGCCGCGCTCGTCCGGCGCCTGGAGGGCGCCGCCGGCATGCCCGATGATGCGTGGCTCGCGACCCAGCAGCAGATCGCGGGCCGCGCGATATGCGCCCGGTGCGTTGACACCGTTCGTCGCCACCCAGCTCCCGAGGCGCAGCAGCGCGCCCGCCTGTACGTCGGTCGGCACCTGGTCGTGCATGAAACACGATGAGGGGTGTACGTCGGCGAGGGCGCCCGGTTTGCGGATGTCGATCGTTCGGCCGACGAGGTCGATCGCGGCGACGTCGCCGAGGCGCTGCGCGTCGGGGAGCGGCACGTGCAGCTTCTTCCCCGCCCGAATCGTCGTCTCCTGAACCGGGAAGCGGTAGCGGTCGACCGGCGTGCGTCCCGCGCCGGGAACGCGCTCGACGAACTCGAGACCCGCGAGTCCGTCGTCTTCATCGAAGAGGTCGTCGTCGGCCAGCTCGCGTAGCCGGAAGTAGTCCCACCAGGTTGCCTTGTCCTCGCGGCGATGCCAGTCGAGCAGTCGCGCGAGTAGCCATGTGCCTTCCTCGGCCGGAGTGCGTTCCGCGGCCACCTCCGACACACCGGCGAGCAGGCGTTCGGCCAGCTCGCGTGCCTCCTTTTCGCGGCGGCCGATCTCCTCGCCCGGATCGCCCGGCACGACGAGCGGCCGGGGAATCTCGGCTCCCTCCGCGATGGCCTGCGCGCGCAGCGTCTCGAGCCAGTCGCGCAGCGCGCGCGTCGATTCGCAGTCGTCGCAGTTGTATACCTCGACGATCCGGGCGTGCGTGTCGTCGGTGGCGACCACGGCTCCCAGCTCGAGGCCACACTGCACCACGCGCTGCGCCGCCCCCGCCCCCTTCAGATCCTGCCGGCGCGTGAAGCCGTAGAGCGGCTCGAGCTTCTTGATCGAGTACTCCTCGACGCTCGCGCGCAGCGAATGCCGCACGACGCCGTGTAGGTCCACGAAGCGCTCGGCGCGCAGCAGCCGGTCGACGTCGGCTTCCCGCGAGGCGTAGCGGCCCATCAGGCGCTTGATCGTCGCCGGCTCGTAGGCCCCGAAGTGATAGACGTGCATGCCGGGGTCCGCGGCCCAGCGCGCGAGGATCGTGTCCATCAGCGTCTCGAACGCCCGATGCTCCTCGACCCGGTCGAGCGCCCAGTGACGGGTGTAGACCGAAGCTCCCCCGGCGTTCGGGTCGGCGGTCACCCAACCGAACAGGTATTCGAGTCCGCCGTCATCGACATAGGGGTCGCCCTCGAAGTCGAGGAACAGGTCACCCGGCGACGGGGCGGGCAGCAGCGCCAGGCCGCGGCCGGCCACTGGCGCGAGCCTTTCGAAACACATGCGCTGGGCCGCACGGCCTTCGAATTGGACGCGCGCCTGCTCGCGTACGCGGCCGTAGCCCTCGCGCGCACCACGCGACGGCTTCCAGCGGATCGGGACCGGCTCATGAGCGAGTGCTTCGAGTGTCGTCAACGCGCGTGATTCGAGCTCGCGTGTCTGCATGCGCGAGATGCCGGCGACGAGGCTCAGGTGGTCGTCATCGCGGCGGCGCCGGTCGCAGCGCGGCCACCAGCGGCAGACGTCGCAATGCGGCACGGGCTCCGGGTAGGTGGGCGCCTCGCCTTCGCGGTCCGCCGCCGCCTCCAGCCTGCGGCGCACGAAACGGTGGTACGCGAGGTGGTCTTCGACCCGGTAGGTCTCGAGCGGGAACTCCGGGCGGCGGGGCACCACGTGCATGTGCACGGGCATCGAGCCCTGGATCGCGGCGATCAGCTCGGAGTACAGGCACAACTGCAAGATTGCGCCGGCCTTCGTCTCGCGCGACAGCTTGGTGTCGAGCGCTTCGTACGAGTATGCGCCGAGTCCGCTCTTCGTCTCCACGCGCACCAGCACGTCGGCGCGCCCCAGCCAGCGGCCCTCGGCGAGGGTTGCTTGGGCGATCACGTCGGCGCCTTGATACATCGCCGCGACGGTGCGCTCGAGCCCGCTGCGGCCGTCGCGTTCGTCGTCGAGCCGGGTGATCGTGCGGCCCTGCCGCTCGAGGTGCTCGAGGTACGCGCGCTCGTGCGCGAGTCCGCGCTCGGCTAGCACGTCGGCCTCGGGGCGCAGCCAGTGCGGCGGCTCCCACTGGCCCTCGAGCGCGCCGCGGTCGAGCGTGGTGAGATGCCGGCATGCGAGGTGGTTTGCGAGGTCCGTCGCGGAGAGCCGGATGCCGGTGGGTTCGAGTTTCACGTGAAGTGCGTGCTCCTACGAGACTAGCCGTACAGTTCCGTGAGGCGGGCGGCGAGCCGGGGGCCCGTGCCCTCCTCTTCGTGCTTCATGAACACGAACGCGTCGCTCCACGCCGGTTCACGAATGCGTCGCGCCCAGTCGGCGAGCTCGGCGTCACTGAATGCCTCGCGCCGCAATCTGAGATATCCCCAGTCGGCCGTGGCGACGAACGGCACGACCGGCTCCTCCCCGGTGTCGGCGATGCACAGCGCGATGCCGCGGCGCCGCAGCGACTCGAACACGTCGTCGTCGAACCACGAGGCGTTGCGGAACTCGAACGCCACGCGGCGTCGCTCGGGCAGCGCGTCGAGGAAGGCTTCCAGCCGCCCGAGGTCCTTCTTGAAGTTCGGCGGGAGCTGGAACAGCATCGGGCCGAGCCGCGGGCCCAGCGCCGAGGTCACTCCATAGAGGTAGCGCAGCAGGTCGCCGCACTCCTTGAGCCGCTGGATGTGCGTGATCTTCTGCGACGCCTTGATCACGAACGCGAACCGGTCGGGGACCTGTTCCGCCCAGCCCTTGAGCACGTCCTCCTTCGGCATGCGGTAGAACGTGTTGTTGATCTCGACGGTCGGGAACTGGGTCGCGTAGAAGCGCAGCATGTCCTTCGCCGCCATCTTTTCGGGGTAGAAGTTGCCCTTCCATTCCGGGTACGAGTACCCGCTCGTCCCCGCCCACAGCACGGCGCTCACGCGAGTCCCTCCCGCCATTCGGCCACGGCGTCCGCCAGCTCGTCGAGCACCTCGTCGTCGGTGCGCCCGCTGCGCTTGAGCACGTGGAACGAGTGGTCGGCGTGCTCGATCACGCGCAGCGTCGCGCGATCGCCGAGGCGTTCGACGATCGGCGCGAGGAGCGTGAGATCGGCGAGGTCATCGCGCGTCCCCTGCAGGAACAGCATCGGGAGCGCCACGCGCGACAAGTGCTCCGCGCGCGAGACGCCGGGCTGCCCCGCGGGATGCAGCGGGAAGCCGAAGAACGCGATGCCCCCAATCCCGTCAAAAGCCCCGTCGAGCGGCTCCGCCGCGGCGGCCCGCGAGGTCATGCGTCCGCCCATCGACTTGCCGCCCGCGAGCACGGGCACCGAGCCCGCGGCCTCGCGGCCCGCGGCGACGGCCGCGCGCACGGTGGCGAGCAGCAGCGGCTCGGGGTCGATCCGGCGGCTGTTCCGCTCGACATATGGAAACTGGTAGCGAAGGGTGGCGATGCCGCGTGCGGCCATGCGCTCGGCCGCCGCTTCCATGAATGCGTGGCGCATGCCGGCGCCCGCGCCGTGCGCCATGACGTAGAGCGCGCGAGACGCTGCCGGCCGCATGAGGATCGCCGACACGTCGACCCCCTTCTCGACCGTGATCCGGCGCTCGAGCTTCGGCGCCGGTGCCATGGTGTCGCTCACTCTGATTTCTCCTCGCGCTTCAGCCGACGTTCGATGGCCGCGAGCGTGCGGCCCATGTCGACGCCGGCGCCCATCACGCCCGCCAGCGGATCATCCCGCTTCTCGAACCGCTTCGGCAATGTTTTCAGGTTGAACCGCTTCGGATCGAGCTTCGCGTCGACCTCGCTCCAGCGCAGCGGGCAGGAGGCCGAGGCCCCCGGCACCGGGCGGAGGGCATATGGCGCGACGATCGTGATGCCATGCCCGTTCTGGCCCGAGTCGATGTAGACCTTCCCGCCGCGCGCGTGCAGCGGCCGGGCCATGGTCGAGATGTCGGGCTTGGCCTGGAGCCCAAGCATCCCGAGCAAGCGCGCGAACGTGCGGCACTCCTCGTGGGTGTAGCGGCGGCCGAGCGGGATCATGATGTGAAGCCCGGCCTGTCCCGACGTCTTGACGAAGCTCGGCAGCTCGAGCTCGTCGAGGATCTCGTGCAGCGCCCGCGCGATCTCGACGACGTGCGCGAACGGCGCGCCCTTGGGATCGAGGTCGATCACGAGCCAGTCCGGCCGCTCGAGCGAGCCGGATCGCGAGCTCCACATGTGGATCGGGATGGTGCCCAGGTTCGCGACGTAGCGCAGTGACTCGGCGTCGTCGATGACGAAGAAGCGGATGTCTCGGTCCGTGTCCTTCGAATACACCATCTCGGTGCGCATCCAGTCGGGCACGAAGACCGGCGCGTCCTTCTGGAAGAACGACTTGCCCTTGATGCCGTCGGGATAGCGCGTGAGCACGGCGGGTCGCTCGCGGAGGTATGGCAGCATGAGCGGTGCCACCGCGTCGTAGTAGGCGATCAGGTCGCCCTTCGTGTATCCCTCGTCCGGCCAGAACACCTTCTTCAGATTCGACAGCCGCACGATCTTCGGTTCCGGCTCGGCCGCGCGGCGCGCGTGCGGTTCGGCCGCCGCCGCGGACTCCTCCAGCGCGGGCTCGTCGGCGGCCTCTACTGCATCACGCGCAGCGTGGTCCGCGTCGCGCTCGGGCTCGCG